>NZ_JBWKVH010000054.1:11247-12190 GCF_059421605.1 Cupriavidus sp. GW821-FHT02F09 | reverse complement strand
TGCCGGTGCCGGACTGCACCAGCGTGCCGTTGCCGGAGATTGCGCCGCCGAAGGTGATGCTGTCGCTGCGGTTGAAAACCAGCGTGCCGTTGTTGACGACACTGCCCGTGATGGAGCCAGAGGTGCCGCCCTTGCCGACCTGCAGCGTACCGCCGTTGATCGTGGCGCCACTCGTGGAGGCCAGCACACCCGTCAACACCATCGTGCCCGACGACGAAGACAGGTTCACGCTGGAGCCGGAGATGTTCCCGCTCAGCGCCATGCCGGCGCCGGAAGACAAGCTGACGGCGCCGCCGCTGAGGTTGCCATTGGCGCTCAGCAAGCCGCTGCCGGCACTCAGCGCCAGATCGCCGGTACCGGTGGTGATGCCGCTGGCGGGAAGCGTCAAGGCGCCGCCTGCGGTCAGGCGGACATTGCCGTGATTGCTGTCGGTCAACGCCGCAACGTTGAGATTTCCGGAACTGGCTAGCGACACCCCGCTGCCCGAAGCGGACACCGCGCCGCCGAACATGTTGCCGGCGTTGGTCAGGATGACCGCGCCACTGCCTGCGTTGAGCGTGCTTGAACCGCTGATCGACAAGGCGCCCGTCTGGCCGATGTTGCCGTCGCTGTTCGCCGAGAGTGCGCCATTGACTGTGCCCGAGCCGAGACTGAGCACGCCGCCACTGGTCGCCGTCAACGCACCGGTGTTCAGGGTTCCCAGCGTGAGCTGGCCGCCGCTGAAGAGTTGCGTCGTGCCGCCGGTCAGGCTCACCGCGCCGCCGAACACGTTGCCGGCGTTGGTCAGGGTGATCGCGCCGCTGCCCGCATTGAGCGTGCTGGAACCGCTGATCGACAAGGCGCCCGTCTGGCCGATGTTGCCGTTGCTGTTCGCCGAGAGTGCGCCATTGACTGTGCCCGAGCCGAGACTGAGCACGCCGCCACTGGTCGCCGTCAACGCACA
>NZ_JBWKVH010000054.1:0-11148 GCF_059421605.1 Cupriavidus sp. GW821-FHT02F09 | reverse complement strand
GTCGTGCCGCCGGTCAGGCTCACCGCGCCGCCGAACACGTTGCCGGCGTTGGTCAGGGTGATCGCGCCGCTGCCCGCGCTGAGCGTGCTGGAACCGCTGATCGACAACGCGCCCGTCTGGCTGATATCGCCCTGGCTGGTCGCGTTGAGTGCACCGCCGACAACCCCCGTACCGAGATTGAGGCTACCGCCGCTGCTCACCGTCAACGCGCTGATATTCACCGTACCGAGGGTCAATGCGCCGCCGCTGGTCAGTTGCGTGTTGCCACTGGCCAGGTTCACCGCACCGACGAATACGTTGCCGGCATTGCTCAGCGTGATCGCGTTGCTGCCCGCGTTGAGGGTCGTCGCTCCGTCAACGGTCCATGGAGCGCTCTGGCCGATGCTGCCGCCTGTGGTGGTGATCGACAGTGAGCCGGTGACGTTGATTGCGCTGCCCGCGCTGAACGTGCCACTTGTGGTAGTCACGCTGTTCAGCGCCGTCGAGGCACCTAGTGCACCGGCGAAGCTGACGGCGCCCGTCGTCGTTGCGGTGAGATTGTGCCCGCCGTCCAGGGTCGAGTTGAACGCAATGTTGCCGCCGTTGGTGTCGGAAGCCACCACATCCGCGCCCAGCGTCACCGCGCCGTTGTAGGTCTGCCCGCCGCCGGTCGTCACGTTGCCGTTCAGCGTGGTCGCCACGCTGTCGGTCAGCGAGCCGACACCCACGGTGCCGAGCGTCAGATGATCGCCGCCGGTGTTGCTGCCGGTCGCAGTCAGCGCGCCGCTGCCGGAAATGCTGCCGGAAACAGCCAACGCGTTGCCGTTGGTGTTGATCGTCGTCGCACCGTTGACGATCAGCGCGCGGCTGCCGGACGAGCCGCCAGTGACATTCAACCCGCTGGCACCGGCGGTAATCGTCGCGGTAGCCCCACTCGCCACGTCCACTGCACCGTTCAGGGTGGAGCCACCGTTCAGCGTGAGCGAATTGGTGCCGCTGGTGAAGGCGATGGCGTCAGCCCGCGTTTGACCGTCGCCCGACATGCCGCCAGCAATCGTGCCGCCGTTGAAAACCGTGAGACCGGCGCCGATGACCCCGACTCCTCCTGCGCCAGTGACCGTCGACGAGCCTCCGTGCCCTGCGCCTCCGCCATTTCCGCCGGCGATGACACCCGAATTGACGAGGATGTCGTTGCTACCGGAAACCTTCATGCCCGCGCCGCCGTCGCCGCCGTTAGCGCTGGCGGTCGAGGACGCCGTTCCATTATCCTGGCTCAATCCGCCGCCACCACCACCGCCGCCCGCGATGGTCCCTGTGTTACGGAGTGTCTGAGCGCTGCCCGTCCACGAGATGCCCGCTCCGCCGACGCCGCCGTTGGCAACGTTGTTCGTGATGACACTGCTCATACTGGCTCCGCCGCCGCCACCGCCACCGCCTACAATCGTGCCTGCCGCGGCATTCGAGTAGTTGCCGCTCGTCCCGCTCAGGGACAGGCCCGTGCCGCCGGCGCCACCGTTGGCGCTTCCAGCCGTACCGCCACCGAAGGCAGCGCTCGACCCTCCGCCGCCCCCGCCGCCACCTAAGATCGCGCCGGTATTGCCACCGCTGCCGCCAGCACTGGCCGAGGTCGCTCCGGCAGCGCCGTCTTCCGCGGCCGTGTTGGTACTGTCCGAGGCTTGTGAATTGCCGCCGCCTGCGCCCGCTGTGCCGGCAAGCGTTCCGGCCATACCGGCGCTGCCTCCAGCCAGATAGCCGCCGCTGCCGCCGTTTCCGAAAGTGCCAGCCCCCGTTCCCGCACCGCCAGCCGGACCGGAAACAGCTTGGACTCCTTGCCCCCCGCCGCCATCGGCCAGGGCCGCGCCGGATGCAAGCGTCATGACGAGCGCGCCGGCAATTATCCGGGCGTCCGCAAGCGCATGGCGCCCGCGCCCGCCTTTGCCACGCGAACGGGCACTTTCCGAAACAGGCTGCAAGATATCCAATGCGGGATTCCAGACGACTCGATAGACGCGATTCATTTTCTTTTTCTATTTTCCCGAATGCCACGCCAGCCGCGTGGTGCGCGACTTCCCCGTACCAATAGACGTTTGCCTCCGGTACACCGAGAGGCACCATGACCACAAAACGATCTGCCCTGATCAACCCCCTATGGCACAACCGACATCTGCTCAATAGCGGTGTCGATCGTGCCGGCGAGTTCGCGCAAGGCAAGCCGGAACGCTGCCTCCGCGAGCCGAAAGCCACAGGCACGACGGTGCCATGGCCCTGGCTATGAGATGGGCTCCCCGTTCGACGCGCTCCGTTGTTGTTCTCTATCCCCCTGTCTTTTGGAGACTGACAGGCAGCGTCATCCGCGTAGCGATAGTAGGACACCGGACCCCGACCACAAATACCTAAAAACTGGTAGGGGCTGACCGGTATCGCAAGCCCCGGTTCGCGAGAGGATCGACAGGTTGGCAGTGCGAGATCGAGGTCCGGCCAATCCCACAAACGAGGTATTGCGCCTTGCGCCTCCCCCCCCTAAGCTCCGCCGAAGTGCGACAGAATCTTTGCTTGCAGTAACCTCAAGCCTGCGTTCCCATAAAACACACACGCGTTGCCAAAGTAAGCGGACAATCAGCAACGCCCCGATGCATTCTGCTGAACTCGCCCATGACGAACGTCTCCTCGAGTCCCGACGACTCACTGCTGCCCGGCCCGATACTGATCGTCGAAGACGATCCGCTAACGCAGATGCGCTTGCGCGACTTGCTGATGTCGCTGGGCTACACGAGCGAAACGTTGATGTTTGCTGGCAACATTGCCCAAGCCCAAGCACTTGTCGCCGAACAGCCCATCGCGATGGCGCTGGTCGACGTCGGCCTGCCGGACGGGAACGGGATCGACCTCATTCGCGTTCTCCACCAGCGTGATACGGCGTTGCCGATTCTGGTAATCTCCACGTGGAATACCGAACAGACAGTCGTGACGGCACTGCAAGCTGGCGCGACCGGCTATTTGCTCAAGGAGCGCGACGAGGTCGAGATCTCGCTGTCGATCCGCAGCGCGCTGCGCGGCGGGGCACCGATTGATCCGTTTGTCGCGAAACGCATTCTTGAACTGATCGGTACCGGGGGAACCCTGCTCGCGAATCAAACGGCCAGGGCGTCGCGACAAGGCGAGACGTCACCCCTTAGCGCACGCGAGATCGAGATTCTCTCGCTGGTGTCCAAGGGGTTGACCAATCGCGAAATCGCCGACGTCCTGTCATTATCGAAGCTGACGGTCGGATGCCACATCAGAAATATCTACAAGAAGCTCGCCGTCAATTCACGGACGCAGGCAATCTTCGAAGCGCGCTCATATGGCTGGCTGCCATAATTTGCACATGCGTGCTCACGCCCTCATCGTGGGCCGCGGCACCAGCAACCCAGCCAGCTGAAGCGCTTTCGTTCGTCAGCGTCCAAGCTGTCCGCGCCTACCCGCTGGACGCACAACCCGCAATCCCAATCGAGCAGGATCACCCTCCTGCCGCCGGTTGGGTCGACGTCAAGCTTCCCGACGTCTGGTCGACGCGCTGGCCTGATTTTGATGGCGTCGTATGGTACCGGCTGAGCTGGCAACAGGCGCGCGTCGACACGCCTGTCGCAGTCTTGCTCGACTACCTCAATATGTCTGGTGCGATCTATCTGAACGGCACCCTTCTCGATCGCGATGCCCACCTCTCCGAGCCGCTGTCGCGCGCCTGGAACATGCCGCGCTATTTGCTGCTGCCGTCCGCGCTCCTGCATGAAGGCACCAACACGATGCTCGTGCGCGTGTCCGGGTTCGCTATCTATCAGTGCGGATTGGGAAGCGCGGCAATCGGGCCTCCCGCGCTCCTGCAAGCACGATCTAACGACGCTCGCTGGATCCGAATTGATTTGCAGTTGTTCAGTCTTGCGGTCACCGCCACGTTGGGATGTTTCTTCCTGTCGATGTGGCTGATGCGGCGTCGGGAAACCGTCTATAGCTGGTTTTCCCTTATGTCGCTTACGTGGTGGATTTTCGGCTGCAACCAGACCGCGACCAGCCCCTGGCCGTTCGCGGGCACGGACGGATGGGAAATCGCCAACGTCATCGCATTCTCGGTGTACTGCACCTCTTACACCGTCTTCACCCTGCGTTTTTGTGCGCGACGCTGGCCGCGCTTCGAGCGTGTTCTTTGGCTCATCGTCATCCTTTCCAGCGCGATACAACTATGCGTGCCACACCAGCGGATTCATGATGTACGAACGGTGCTGTATATCGGGCAGGCCATCCATTTCTTTACGACCAGCCTGGTCTTCATTTTCTTCGCCTGGCGACAAGGGCGCACCGAGCACCGTATCCTCGCCTGTTGCACTGCGGTTTTCGTGGTCGCCGGCGTTCACGATCTGCTGACCTTTCTCACGATCATCGGCGGTTTTGTTTTCTACACCGCGTTAACGTCGCAATTGCAGATGATCGGCATGGCACTCGTGCTCGGTCGGCATTTTGTCGCGAACCTGCGCCGAATCGAAGGCTTCAACGAGAACCTGACGCAAAGCGTTGAAGCGGCCAGGTCTGAACTCACACGTACATTGCACCGTCAGCACGAACTGGAGATCACCAACGCACGCCTTGGCGAACGCCTTAACCTTGCGCATGACCTGCACGACGGCCTGGGAGGCACGCTGGTAAGCAGTATCGTGGCGCTCGAACGCGCACCCCAGGATGTCCCACCTCAACGCTTCCTGTCCATCCTGAAGGAATTGCGTGACGATCTGCGCCTTATCATCGACTCGACCGCAAGCCAGCATTATGGAGAGACAACGTTGGCCGACCAGCTTGCACCGCTGCGGCACCGCCTGACGCGGCTCCTTGAAACACAAGGCATCGAATGTCGCTGGCACCCTTCCGGCATTGAAGCCTGCGTGCTGCCATCCGCTAAAAGCATGGAGATCATGCGAATCGTGCAAGAGGCATTGACGAACGTGTTCAAGCACAGTCGCGCAAGCCAAGTCGAAATCGGGATGCGCTATGACGAGCAGGGCTTACGAGTCACCGTCCACGACAATGGCGTGGGCTTCATTCCCCACGGCGATGGAGAAGACCATGGAACGGGCATGCGCAGTATGCGCGCGCGCGTCGGCAGGCTTGGGGGAATCTTCGATATCCAGTCATCGCCAGGTGCGACGCTCCTCATGGTGCAACTTCCCCCGTTTGCCGAGCAGACGTAATAGCGACAGACCGAAACTGGCTGTGGGTTCAGTCAGATGCCAGCCGGGCCACGGCGACCGTCCCTGACCAACCCGGAGCCGCCAGTCGTTATTCTCGGAAGCGGACCTTCGAATGCCCAACCCATCGAGAAACCTCGCTACTCGGCTCCGTGCGACAATCTGGATTTTTCAAGTGAGGCTCGACTTGAGCCATGACTGAACATCGCTGCAGCAGGTTGGAAATTAGAAGGCTGTCGCCGCCGGAATGGATGCAGGCATACCCTGTCATCGCTCAACTTCGGTCCCTTGAAGAACCCGAATTCTTGGAGCGGACCCGCCTGCAATCGTATTCGGGCTACGAGCTTGTGGCAGCATTCCATGATGGGAAGATTATCGGAGTGATAGGCATGAGACCCGTCCGCACCTTGGCGCGCGGGGCACACCTTCATATCGATGACCTCGTGGTCGATGCGACGGGCCGAGGGAGCGGTGTTGGCCGATCCCTGATGGAATATGCCGAAGCCGACGCCCGTGCTCGTGGTATGACCGCGATATTTCTCGACGCACGGCCGGACGCCGTTCCGTTCTATGAGCGAGAGAACTATGTGCTACACCCCTCGCCATCAATGAAGAAGGTTCTGTTGCCTTGAGGCAAGCGGCCACGGTCAGCGCGATTCGCCCACGTCTTCAGCCTGTAAATTGTCAAAGATTTGCAACCACTGCGGAAGGTCCGCTTCTCGCCGAAGTGGCCACCAGTCTACGAGCATACACGTCCAAATCTGATAGCGCTCGAGTCGATGTGGTGCGACCAGACGCTCGAACGGCTTGTCGTCGGCTGAATCGGCCAAGGCCACCATGCTTCGTTTCTTGAAATTTCGCTTCATGATGGTCGTGGTAGAGTCGATCATCATTCCTTATCGCGTAGCCTTATGTCGCCATCCGTTGAACGTGGACCCGTCGATTCAGCAGACCATCAACAGGGCATGGAAAGCGCCGCTGATGCGCGCAGTGTGACCATGCAGATTCCGGCAATTGTTCCAGCGCAAACCGCTCTGGTGGTCATGCATTATCAGACCTATCCTGGCGTTATTTCCATCGGTCGCGCCCACTTTGCTCTCCAATACGCGCAAGCTGTGTGACGCTGCGCGGGGCAAGGGCGTCAGCGTCTATTTCGCCAAGATCCACTTTCGTCCAGGCTATCCGGAAGTCAGTCCGTTGAACAGGAACGGGCAGGGAATCAAGCAACTTGGTCTTTTCGTTGACGACCAGATCTCGCCGGAACTCGGCCAGCAGGCCACGGAACCGCTCATCATCGCGCATCGTGCCAGCGTGTTCTTTGGTACCGACCTGCAGGTGCGGCTTTCCGCCCAGGGCATCGACACCCTGCTCATGGTGGGCATTGCGTCGACCGGTGTGGTGCTGTCGTCGGTCGCGTACGCGAGCGATGCGGACTTCCGTTTATTCACGGTCAAGGATTGCTGCTACGACCCGGATCAGGTCGTGCACGATCATCTTTTTTCAACGGCGTTCGATTCGCGCACAACGGTGCTCTCGCTCGCTGATGCCTTGCTGTTGCTTGCCTAGCATTTGCTGGCATTTCGACGGTTTGGGGAGCAAGGCAGTCGCTCCACCGCGCGTCGTGCGGCTCGCCCCATGGCCGGTTGCGGCCGCCCCTCGTGGGGAAAATCTTGGTGTCCGAGGGAAGGCCGCCGACAGTTGGCTGCCCGCAACGCCGCTTGCATGACGCGTCAACGATTGCGAAAATCGCGAGCGGTTTTGGACAATGCTGACGAGCGCGCGTCGCAACAAGGACTCAAGAAACAACCCATGAAAAAAATAACAACGCTTTTTCTACGTTTACGGTCGCCGGCTGCGCAAGCTCGGCGGCGCCGAACTTCGTGAACGGAAGATATTACATGGCAGGCGATTCGACATGCGAGCGATACAGGGTTCTTTCGCCAGACTAGGCCTGCGGGTTTCTGACCTCCCAGATCGGCCTGTATTGCACGATCGGTTGGGGGTTCGGGTACCCCTGAAATCTCGCCGGAAATGGGGTCTAGAGAGTTTCTCAACACTATCGGCCACGAAGCGTCATTCGTCCATTGGCGCGACCGGACATTCGTGCGTCCGCTTCGCTTTCGAAACGGCCGCTCGGCTGGTAACGCTGGACGTCGCGTCATCGGTCTAAGCAGCCGGCTGTGGAATTGCACCGTATTTTGACCCGTTTTTGCATTATTTACTGACTGCAGCTTCCGCTTGAAGTCCTAGATCCGTCGCGTACCCGGCGTCACCAAGCCGGGTCATCGGGAAGTGCAAATACGGGTCAGGCTCGCACGCAAATCAACAGCACGGGTATAGCGCGTACCGTCCGCAGAACTTGGCCATGGTGTGTGGGACATCTTCCGCGTCTGCTACATCTCCACCTGGTTGGGAAGGACAAGAAGACACCCGCAATGTGACTGGGGCTTGCCCGAGCGCCCATAAACTTGGAAGACATCCTGTACTTCTAAGGTCACATGTCCATAGCTAACGATTGCGGTCAGGCTATCCGCTGCCGGAATAGGCACTTATCTGTGCCCCCTTTCGTATATAACCGGCCCTCATAAGCCTTATGAGAAAACTGTCTGCTGCCGCCCGTGCTTTGTGGTGGCGCTTGCCTATGCTCAAGTTCGCGCCCTCGGTAAGAAGCAACAACAAGCAGGAGGTGCAGCATGTTCAAGGCAATGCGACTGCTAATGGCGATTGGCGCCACACTCGGCGCCGGCGCGGCCTTCGGATTTGATGTCGCCTCGCCGATAGCCGCGTACTACAACCTCGTCTACGCCGTGAGCGTTGGCCAAGCCGACGCGGCGATCGCGCAATTCACTGACGACGCCATCGTAGTGTCCGGCGCGAAGTGCACACTCGATGCACCCTGCGTCGGCAAGGCCGCGATCAAGAAGAGGTATGTCGACGACCTGATCGCACGCAAGGTCAATGCTCCAATCTCGGATCAACGTTTCGATGGCAATCGGCTGACGACGCAAGGCGAGATCACACACGCGACGGCTTGCGGCGGGGGCCTGGCGCGCCTAGTGGGTGGCTACGCGTTCGAGTTCAGCGGCGGACGCATTGTCTCGTTGTCTTACGTGTACGACAAGACGGACGCCCAAACCGCACGGTTCGTAGCATGCAAGGCCCGGAGTGAGGTGAGTAGGTAGGGTATGCGGCCGCCGGCTCGCGTCGGGCCGCCGCGCGTTCACGGAAACAATCGTTTTCAGGAGCGTCCAGATGACTACCGCATTTACTGCCCAGATCAAGCGATCAGGAAACCGTCAGCATCGCATTGCGGTGATCGATGGCCGAACATGTCCAATCTCGGTGCGCGCAGCAAGAAGGTGTATGGCAAAATCGGCTCGCTCGACGAACGTAAGGTCTATGTCGCCGACTATGGCCGCCAACTTGGCGTGGAAGTGGAGTGCTTCTCGTCGAACCATCAGGGCGACATTCTCGAATTCATCCACGAATTCGCGGTGCGCGTGGACGGCTACATCATCAATCCGACCGGTGCGACGACCATCGGCGAAGGCGTTCGACACGCGCCGGAAGATTCTGGCCGGCCGGTCGTGGAAGTGCACTTCGCGAACATCGCGGCGTCGGCGAGCGCAGCGCGCGGGCTCAGCGGGAGCAGCATCCAGTCGATGCTTCACACATACGGCGACCGGCATGTGCATGGGAATGCGGCAATACAGCTACATCGCCGCGCTGACCGCGCTAGTGTTCGGTCTCGACGACGAAGATTTCCTCGGCAAGCGCGGCGAATAATGGCAGAGAAAAGCGCCGTCTGCCCGCAGAGCCGCAGTTTTTCCGGCAACCCGCAACGCCGCGAATTTCTTGCGCGAGACAAGCTCGAATGAGAAATCCATCGATTGAGCGAAATGAACGAAGCCGTGCACCCGGGTTACTGCTTCCAGGCAATGGATTCCGCTGCAGCCCAGCACATGGTGGTATTGCGCGAATGACCGCCGCGCCCTGCGATAGTTGACGTTGGCACCAGGAAGCCCTGCCCGGATAGGCAGAGGACCGAAACCGGCATTTGACGGCGTGTATCCGCGTGCCGCGAATGGTCCCGTTCGCCAGAGCGCGATTGCCCCATGCCCGGCTGATCATCCGGAAGGAACCATTTTGCGCTCGACATTCGGCGATCGGACCAGCGATGTGGCGTGTGCGAGGGAGTCATCCACTTCGCACGCGACATCGCGAATTCATCGTTTCCCTTTGACCATGACATCAAACCGGCGCCCCCCGATTGGACCGGTACGATTCCGGCGTGCAGCCTCTCTCGCGGCCAAACGCGCGCTGAAAGGCATCCACTGACCGATTCTGTTGAAAAACTCGGCATCACGGAACGTCGGCACCTATCCTTGAGATCATCGTTCGACGAGGGTTTCGCCATGATGGGTCAACAAGTTGGATCGCAGGATAGGCTCTTCTACTCGTTCAACCTTGATGACCATGTGCCCCGTAGCCACCTCTTGCGTGGTATTGATCGGTTCTTCGATCTTGGCGATCTTCGCCAACGCCTCGCGCCTTACTACAGCCACACCGGGCGCCCGTCGATTGATCCCGAGCTGATGGTTCGTATGCTCATCGTGGGCTACTGCTTTGGCATTCGGTCAGAGCGCCGCCTCTGCGAAGAGATTCATCTGAACCTGGCTTATCGCTGGTTCTGTCGGCTTGGTCTAGAAGATCCAATTCCCGATCACTCAACGTTCTCCAAGAATCGCCATGGCCGCTTCCGCGAAAGCGGCGCGCTGCGTCACGTGTTTGAGACGGTCCTTCGCCGTTGTATGGCGGAAGGGCTGGTTCAAGGCGAAGGCTTTGCTGTCGACGCGAGCATCATCAAGGCAGACGCAAATCGCTCCCGAGGCGTGGCGGGAACGGAGGTCATCGATTGGAACCAAGGCGAAGGCCCTAGCCGCGCCGTTCGCGAATACCTTGCTGCGCTGGATGAGGTCAATCAAATCAAGGACGACGCAGCGCCCGAGGCAGAGCCTACGATCCCACCGAAGAGCATCTCGTTGACTGATCCGGCATCGCGCTGGACCGCGGCACCCGGTGGCCCTGCGTTCTTTGCTTACTCAACCAACTACCTGATCGACCTGCACGCGGGAATCATCCTGGACGTCGAGGCCACCCCCGCGCATCGAACCGCAGAGGTGGAGTCAACGAAGACGATGATCAACAGAGTCGAAGAACGCTTTGCTCTTAAACCTCAGCGTCTTGCCGGCGATACCGCCTATGGGACCGCGCCAATGCTCGGGTGGATGGTCGAAGAGAAGGCGATCGCGCCTCATGTTCCAGTCTGGGACAAGACCCGTCGCGACGATGGCACGTTTCCGAGAGAGGACTTCCGTTGGGACGAGCAAGCCAATGAGTACCGCTGCCCTGGAGACAAGGCTCTGCGCAGCGATTGGCGTGCATATACGAACCCACGCACTCACATCACGAAGGCCGACACCGTCATCTATCGATCCAGTCAGCATGACTGTGGTGGGTGCGCGATGAAGAATCAATGCTGCCCAAACATGCCATTCCGCAAGATCACACGCAGCGTCCACGAGAACGCGCGTGACGTGGCACGGAAGCTCTCGGCGACACCGGAGTTCAAGCGGTCGCGCAGGGAGCGAAAGAAGGTCGAAATGCTATTTGCTCATCTAAAACGAATCCTGAAACTGGATCGCTTGCGGCTACGAGGGCTAACTGGGGCACAGGACGAGTTCCTACTAGCAGCAACAGCGCAAAATCTGCGACGAATGGCAAAGCGGTTGATGCCGTTCGGTGAAGATATGAATGCGATAGCGGCTTAGAAGCTGTTGCGAAATTAGTTCATGCAGGGTTTTAGCCTGCTCCAACAAATCAATGAACAGGCAAGTGACAGAAAGGCTTCGTGGACATGGGCATATCGTTCGTATCGAAACTTCAGGCGTCT
>NZ_JBWKVH010000053.1:0-45150 GCF_059421605.1 Cupriavidus sp. GW821-FHT02F09 | reverse complement strand
CCCACTTATCGATAGGTGGGGACCTATTGTGCTTATCGGTGCTTCAGTGTCTAGACGGTCATGACCGGGTGCTTACGTATCACCCAAGGCGGAAAAGGTGTAGCAGACGCGTACAAGCGGATTCAGAACGATTGCGGGACGCCAGTAACCGTCGCTTTTTGCCTCGAGGCGCCAGGTCCGATTAACGAATGTCTGAATCCCGTTAAGTATGGCCTCAGCGACGTCATTCCGGCGCGCAAGTCCCAACTGACGGCGGATGCCATTCAAGGACCGTGGACCGCGTGGTCCTTTGTCTGTGACATGAGCAATCCGAAGAAGCAGACATGTCTGCCACCCAAAAATATTGCGGGAGGCGGGGCGTTTAGAGACTGACTGAGGGTGGCGCTACGCCAACCTCGCAACCACTATTAAAATTTCTTGTGGGACACACTGATGGCTGCTGAACTCTTCTAACTGGACGTTAGTAAATTAGGACACCAATGGCAGAGAAGGGGCGGTAGGGGCCTGTCGCATCTCTCATCTCAAGGTTTGTGGACACAGGTAGTTACTAGCTACCCTTTGGTGCCCTGGGACGCCACCATCCTGAGCGGGACGCAGCCGTTTCCGGCCAGCGTCACCGCCCGACGGCTACCCTCAGAAGCTTCAGACCCCGCACAAACCGACCAGCGTCCCGTCATCCTCAAGACGCTGCCGAACGCACGGGCGAAAACCCTGTTGCACGCCGCGTTGCAACCGCCGTAGCCATCGCATCTCTATCCTCTGCATTCCGGATTCTCCAGCGCCAGCTAACACTGCGAGATGGAGAGCTTACCAAACGTCGATGGACCGCGGCACGCCCCTCCGGGCATTCGCCCCCGGCCCGTTTGGAAGCAGCAGCCGCCTCGAAGAGGCGGTAGGTGGTTGCGAAGATCGACTTTCAGTATATACCTTCTGGAATGAACCAAATCGACCGCCTCTGGCTAACTAATCCGACCCTCGCCTATGCCGACTGGCAAGCCCGCGAGGCCGCCGGCGCGGACCGGCGCCCGTTCCCCGCGCGCTCCGTCGTCCAGCACGAGGCGATGTTCGAACGCTTCCGACGGCACCTGTTCGCGGTCGACGAGACCCTGGCCACCTTCGGCTCCGACCACATCGCCGCCTTCTGGCAGGTGCCGGAGGCTAGCAGCTACAGTGCAGCCACCCGCATGCGATACCTGAAACTGCTCGACCGGCTGTGCCGCCACCTGGTAGCCATCGGCGTGCGACAAGGCAATCCTGCCGAGAAATTGGCACGCGACGGTCAGTGGCCAAAGGACGACCCTGCTCCGATCTTCCTCCCGGAGGACGCCGATGCCCGGCTGCAGGCTTACGTTCAGCCGCATGCTGGCGACGATCTCGCGATGCTGCGCAGCCGAGCAATCGTCGCGTTTTTCCTGGGAACCGGTGTCACGGTCGCGGAGAGCCGAGTTGCCCAGGTGATCGACCTGCAGCCCGCGGCCGCGCCGCCCTATCTTCATGTTCCTGCGCATGGCGCGCGTGAAACCCGCACCGTGCATCTGGACACGTTCGCCGTACCCATCCTTTCGGCCTGACTCGAACGCCGTGCCGCCCTGCCGATCGCTGGGGATCTGCTCTTCTCGCTCAAGGCCAGCGGCACGCCAATCACGGAGATAAGCCTCGGCAGGATCGTGCGCGCTGCACTGGAGACCATCGCTTTCGAGGCGGACGACATGAGCCCCCGGATCCTGCGCAATACGTTCTGCCGGCGCCAGCTGCTCGCGGGCCGCTCTCGCGACAAGGTCAGCAAGGTGCTCGGACTGGCTAGCAACAGGACCTGCGATCGTATCGCGGCGACGATTGACGCTGCGTAAGCCCGCAATCCGTGGTTCCCTTGCGGTGCGCGAGATGAAACGGTGAGTCACAGATCGATTGGTTTTTGCTATTCTCCACGGAGCGCTTATGCCGCCGTCCGCTGAAGAAGCTCAAGGACGCCGCAGCCTAAACCACGTGCGAGTGCGAGGTGACGGGAGCCCTTGTGGCTCCCTCTGATTTGCTTGGTTGCTGCCGACTTGCATCAGAGCAACTCGATCGCAATTTCGCTCGCCGATAGATCACGCTCAGCTCAACGGGCGCGGCATCAGCACTGCTGCATCACATAGCGGGCAACCCGGAAAGGCATGCGCGCAGTGTATTCTAGCCGTGGGGCATCGTGATGCGCCGCCATCGATCATCTGAGGGGATCAAAATGGACGTCCAATTTGAATTGTTCAGCCCGCGCTGGGGCCACAACGATACGTATACCGTGGGACTGGAGCGCGACTACATGGAGATCAGCATGCAGGTGCGGACAGCGCGGGCAGAGTACCGGGAGAATCGCGATCCTGAGTGGAGTGGTGAGGCAATTGAAGATATTCTGTCCAACGACAACATCGCTGCACCGGATAACCTAAAGGCGCTGTTCGAGTTTGCGTGGCTGTCGTGGCGACGTAGCGAACTGTCCGACGAACAAGTGGGGGCGGAGCTTCAGGCACTAGCAACCTGGATTAATGCGATAACGGCAGCGAAACCGCGCACCGATTTCTGGAGGCGCTATTTTTAACCACACGCATTCTCCGGAGATACAGTGCGGCAGCGGTCGCGGCGAGGAACCTCCGCTTCCCGATAGCCCAGAAAGGAAGAAAGCCGCTCCCCGTAAGGAGAGCGGCCCACTTGAGATGAGTCTCGGCAAGATCGTGCGCGCTGCGCTGGAGGCGATCGCTTTTGAGGCGGACGACATGAGTCCCCGAATCCTGCGTAATACATTCTGCCGGCGCCAACTGCTCGCGGGCCGCTCGAGCGAGGATGTCAGCAAGCAGCTCGGCTTGGTCAGCTCCAGGACCTGCGACCGAATCGCTGCCACGATCGAATAATTGTCGCCGCATGATCGAACCTGCAAGAGTGTTGGAAATGCGACGGTGGGTCACAGTTCGCATGGATTTTGCTATCCTCCACGCAGCGCCGATGCCACCGACATGCTGGCGCTTCACTCAACATACGACGAGCACCCATCCATATGGCAACCAAAGCAAAACCTGTCGCGAAGAGCGCCACGCCTGTGGCCAAGAAGGCAGCACCGGCCAAGAAGACCGCCGCCGCCGCTGCCCCAGTCGCCAAGCCACTGGCGGAAAAGTTCAACAAGTCCAGCCTGCTCGCCCACCTGGTCGCAAAGACTGAGCTCGATGCCAAGACGGTAAAAACCGTGTTGGCTCATCTGGAGAACACGGTACTGAGCGCCGTGCACAAGAAGGGCGCTGGCGAATTCACGCTGCCCGGCCTGCTCAAGGTGGTGGCCACCCAAGTGCCGGCAACCAAGAAGCGCTTCGGCAAGAACCCGTTCACCGGTGTGGACCAGTGGTTTGCAGCCAAGCCGGCGAGCGTGAAGGTCAAGGTTCGCCCGCTGAAGAAGCTCAAGGACGCTGCGCTCTGAGCAAGGCATCGTGCCGCCGGATACCCTTGCCGGGCATCCCGGCGGCGCACGACAATCAGAGGCCACGCAACCCACAGCCGCGAGACGCGTGCTTTCCGCCGAATCCGGCTGCCAAATCGCCGCAGAAGCCGCTATGATTGGAGCTGTCGCAACAGCGGCAGGAAGCAAACAGTTCACCGAGCCGTTGACGGATCAACCGCTCAACGCACCCCGCCGGCATTGTCCATAGAGCGTCTGCCCATCCAATTGGCATCGGCATGCGCCTCTCTTCGCGCTCATCTCCTTTTTAACGCCGAGATTTCGGCAGAGGGAGAAAACGTTGAACACCGCAATCGAAACTCAACCCGCCGCGCGGGTAGCGGGCCATAACCAGATCTTCCGCCTGGAAGAGTTCGCGTCTGGCCGCTACGATGTCTACTCCGCGATCAATGGCCTGCGCGCCGGCTCGCTCATTGGCGGAAATGGTCAATGGTGCGCCGAGCAGGGCAGCAAGCCTCTGGGATATTTTGGGACCAAGGACGATGCCGCCATGGCGCTGATCCACGCCCGAGGGTTCCCGTCCCAAACGCTCTTCGAGCAGATGCGTGCCTTCGTCGAAGGTCCGCTGAAGCCACTGCAGCACTACCAGGACGACTTCTACAAGCACGATCGGGCCTATCTGGATGAGTGGCAGAATGCCACCGACATGCTGTGGTTCGTGACCGCCACGGCGACGCATCTCGTCCCGCTGGATCTGGACGAGATCACCAAGCGTGAGGGCAACGCCATCCTGGAGGCGCGGGATCCGGCGATCACGGGCCATCCGCTGCACATCCATCACCTGGACGTAGCGACAGGAAGGATGCGTCCATGCACGTTCGACAAGGCGCACTCCCTTATCAATAGCCTGACGCAAACCTATCGGCTTGGCTGGGGGAACCTCAAGAAGCATGGGGAGACCTTGGCGCGCGTCACCATCATGGTGAATCGTCCGCCGGCGCAAAGTCCCATCGCCAATGTCGCAATGGCTGTCACGCGCGAGCCTTCGCCGAAGGAAATCGCGGTGCTTCGCCGCTTTGCCGCCTATGCGGCCGTCCGCCATTTCGGCACCCTGTTCGCGGCCGTCGGTCACGTTCGTATCGCCGACGACGAGCGAGCCTACTTCGACTCCGCGCAAGAATCGTAACCTCCCCACCCCGGCTGATACCGGGGTGGAACCCCATCAAGCTTGTCCGTCCGGAGTCCTTTCGCCAGGCAGCAGCCTTGGGACAGGGTTTCCCCTGCGCTTCTTTCAACTGCGTCGTAGGACGCAAAGGAGCAAAAGATGGACCTCAGCAATTCCCGGCTCGGCGACTGCCAGCCGCTCGACAGCCTGCAGACGGCCAGCATTGGTATCTGCCTCACCACCGACCCGCGCATCACTCACCTCGAAGACACGCCAATCACTGGCGCCGTCATTGTCTACGGACGCCCGGCCAAGCAAGTCTGGGCCTCGCAAACGGCACACCCGTTTGCTGACCCGGCCACGCCGTTCGTCCGACTGCAATAGGAGCCATGGCATGACCAAGGCTATCGTCGTCTTCCGGGGAACATACCCGGGGGAGTACCCTGGCTCCTCTACCGAACTCCCGATCGTCTGGGACCAGACCGGCCACCACACCAATGTGACCGCACTGACGAGCCATCCCAATCTCCAGCTTCCGGCGAGCAGTGCAATCCAACTGGTCTGCCGGCTTCGCGCGCCACTGACCGTGCGGTCGGCTCCTGCAGGATGGCCAATAGGTGAGTCCGGAGAAATACCTGGCCACCTGGCGAACCGCCCCGCGGGTGTGCCACTCACGCGTAGCATTTTGTCGACAGCAGCAACCTCTGATGTACCAAGCCACGCCCTACCCTGGCGTGGCTCTTTGCTTTGGTTCAACGCGGCATTGTGAGCTGGTTGGAGTCAAGCTGATACCCACCGCAGAATGCGGAGCGACGGCCGAGTTCGACCCAACGCGGGCGCTCACTGGTACCGCCACCGTGAAGTGAGTTCAGCACATATCCCAGCCGAACAAGACTTGCTTACAGTGCCGACAGACAAACTTGTACAGTGCTGACGACCCTCCTGGCTGATATCCGCGCGTCGCGAATTCCCACCCTTCGTCGTTCTGTTTGTACTCACGAATCCAATTGAGCCTTGTTTCTTGAGATGCCTGGCTGACGTCCTCGACTGTAGCGTCCCCATGGAACTCACAGGCGTCATTGCAGTGAGCAAGCCATGACTCCTGCTGCCACGAGATATAACCCGGCGTCCGAAGACTGACTTCTTCGGCGACGTTGTCGGGAACACTTGCCTGACGCAGTGGATAGTTATCAGCAAAGGATACGCCGAGCTTGCGCGCCGCTGAACCGTCGGAAATGCACCAGGGGCACAGCGACTCATTCAGGTCGTTGATGCCATAAACGGGGCCTACGTAAATGTAGCCTCTCGGTTGATCGCAGCATGCGCATATTCTGTCACTGGCTACTATAGCGCCCGTGGCTTCAGGATTCGGGTGATAGCGAAAGTGGGGAAGTAGATCTGACATGATCTGCCGCAGCGAGGGTCGGTTGGAGGAAATGTTCCGCTCGACGCGTTTATACCAGAACGGCCGTTCCTGGCCCCGGAGAGGTCAGCGCGAAGAGAACCATTCCAAGAATTCATCGGCGACATCAGGATGTCATCTCAAGGACAACCACCGAGGTCAGCATCGGCTGGCCGGTCTTGATCGGGCTTTCGCGGTCGAAGCCAGCCAACGGATTCTTTGCGGACACGTCGTCCAGCGAGTGGCCGATCAGGCCATCGCCAGCCAGCGGGTCGCACTGCGCCGGGTCCACCGGGTCGCGCATGGTGCGCTCGGCTACGCCTTGCAGGTTCGCACCGGCAGCGCGCTCCGAGGCGTCCGGCATGTGGTTTCCACGCGGGACAAACAGGCGGCCCGTACCACCGAGGGCCGCGCCCATGATGGCCTGCTGAATCAGGGCCGGCACGTCGAGGTCTTGGTTGCGAACCTCGCGCATGGTGATTTCCTGCGCCACGTTGCCAGCAGCACCGGCAGCCGCTTCGTACAGCAGTCCGCTGGAGCGGGCAGCTACTGCGCCACGTGCCACGTTGACCACAGCGCCCGCGCCAATGGTTGCGGCCAGCATTACAGGGTCGCCCCAGCCAGCGGCAAATTGCATCGCGCCAGCGGTAAAGTCGGCGATGCCGCCGGTCTGCTCGTACCGTTTCTGGAAGTCGGCCCGCTCGATGGCGTTGCCCATACGCTGCGACCAATCCTTGTCGGATACCGCGCCCAGCACGTAGTTGCGGAGGTCGTCGTTCGCCCACACTGCGGGCGTCTCCTCGCGCATCGACTGCTGCTGGTCGTCACGGATGGTCCAGTTCGGCGTGGCCGCGTCCTGCGTGAAGGCGCGCTTGATGTCGCCGGCCAGGGTGTCCCAGCTTGCGGCTTGCGCGAAGGACTCCACCGCGCCCACTTGGTGCGTCGAATCCGCGGCGACCTGCATCGTCTGCGTAGACGCGTCTTCAAGGATCGTGGTGTCCGTCTTGCCGATGGGGCCTGCGTCGCTCGCGGCGGCTGCATCGGACATCGCCTGCACCTTCCCCCGGAGGCGGCGGCTCCGGTCCAACGTCTTCGCCACGGTGGACATTCCAACCGCGCCACCCCCGACACCACCCGTCTCCGCGCCGTGGCCGTAGATCGTGTCCACGTAGTCGTTCGTCTCTTCGTTGTCCCACTTCTCAGGCTCCCAGCCCGAGTTGTAGGCCCGCAGTGCATCCGGCACGTTGCCGAACTTGGTGAGGTTCTGCCGCATGACATGCCCGTGGGCCGCCAGCGCGTCGTCGAAGTTCGTCGGGTCAATGGTGCGGCCCATCTGCTTCTGGACGTTGGCGAGGGTCTTCGGCATGAGTTGCACGTAGCCCAGCGCACCCTTCGGGGACACAGCGTTCGGGTTCCAGTCGGATTCCTTCGTTATCTGCTTCGCGGTCAATCCTCGCGGCAGGCCCAGCTCCTCGTCTTGGGCGTAGGCCTTGTTGATCTGGTCCTGAGTCGGCATGTACTTCGCCATGTGATTCTCCTTGTAGGAAACGAGCATTGCAGGGCGGACTCGATTGAATCCGCCCCACACTGCCCGCTCAGTTACTCGATGCCGGCTTTGCGCATGGCTTCTTTTCGGTTGGCCTCGAACCCGGCTGGGTCGAGGGTCGGGGATTGCACAGGCCCGGGGGCCTTGCGTGTGCCGCGCTCCTTGGTCAGTCGGGTAATCTCATCAGCCACCGGCTGCGGCATGAGATTCACGATGGTCGGCCCCTGTAGAGCGGCCTTCGTGTCGTCCTTCGGGAACATGAACACGGTGAGCACGCCGTTGCCGACTTGCCGACCACTGCGGATGCCTGCGTCGATTCGCGGGCGCGTTCAGGAGGGTGCCTACGGGGGGAACACGGCCTCGCGTGCGCGGTGTGTGGCCTCGCAAAAATGCCGATCAAATTTTCGGTCGGCACTCCAATAACGGCTATACTATCCAGCACTTAGTTGCAAAACGAAGAAAAAATAGGGTCAAATCCGAGTCTTCATGTAGAGGGAGCATCACTTGAGCCTGCAAGCTGTTCAGCGTCCGATGAAGGACCAGCTTATCCAGTACATCGCGTCGCGGACGCCTGCCGTGTTCTTCCAACGCGTGGTGGAAGAAATTGAAGCTGCGCACTTTGTCGCGCATCAGCACGCCAGCACCTTTGAAGAGCCTGAGCGGTATCGCGTTCAACCGCAACTTCAGCATTACCGCTCCAATGAAGCGCTTCGAAAAGCAGCATTAGATGCCGGGATGGAGGTCGCCGCTCCTCATACTGAACCGAAGGGGGAGCGCTTTAGCCTCGTGGCATGCGGCGAGATTCGCTTCGGGCAGATTTGTGTCGCCTTCAACAACCGCACCCCTCGGCTGGCGAAGCACCGCGAGGCGATTGCGGCCGTGAACGAGTCGCTTGAGCCGGTCAATGCCGATCTTTTCAGCGGCCCGGTCGCGCCGATCCCAGATGGCCTTGGATGCCTTATCGTGGCTGTCCGTCAGCACGGAAGGGACTCACAATCGGTGCCCTTTAGTGTCATGGTCGGCGTGCCCTATACCAACCTGCGTGATTGGCATTTGTTCGTGCCCGTCTCCGACGTCATGGCCGCGTACCACCCGGCAGAGCAGATCGAGGTACCGGACTTGGCGTTCGCAACTCTGAAACGCCGCTTGCGCGGCTCTGAAAGCTAACAATGCGTACTGGAGTTACAGGCTTCCAGCCTGAGCGCCTGACACAGGCCCGCCTTTGCAAAGGACTAACGCAGACTGCGCTAGCGGCAAAGGTCGGGCGTTCGTCAGGCACCGTATCGAAGTGGGAAAAAGGCGACCAAGTTCCAGAGTCGGACGCTCTGGAACGGATAGCGGAGCACCTAGGCATGCCCGGCTCGTGGTTCCTCGCGAAGGTGCCAGAGTACGGCGACAGGGTTTGCTTCTATCGAAGTAACACCTCAGTCACCAAAGAAGCGCAGACGATTGCAGACATACGGCTGAAGTGGCTCAACGAAATCAGCCTCGTGTTGCAAGATTGGGTGGATTGGCCGGTAGTGAACGTGCCCCGCCTCGGTGCAAACGATCATCTGAAGATCACTGACGCTGACATCGAACAGGCAGCGGCAGAGTGCCGACGTAGGTGGAATCTCGGCCTTGGCCCCATCTCGGATGTCGTGCTGGCGATGGAGAACGCGGGTGTAATTTGTGTGCGCGAGGAGCTAGGGTTCACGCGCATGGATGGTGCTTCCCAATGGTTCGACACGGATGGACGCCCCTACGTTTTCTTGGCAGCCGACAAGGCGAACGGAGTCAGGAGTCGATTCGATGCTGCGCACGAACTCGGCCACCTGGTCTTGCATCGAGACATAG
The DNA here is from genome assembly GCF_059421605.1 of Cupriavidus sp. GW821-FHT02F09. NCBI lineage: Bacteria > Pseudomonadati > Pseudomonadota > Betaproteobacteria > Burkholderiales > Burkholderiaceae > Cupriavidus > Cupriavidus sp. GW821-FHT02F09. The sequence continues at coordinate 35,777 of NZ_JBWKVH010000053.1, read as the reverse complement.
ACGATCTTGAATTTCAGACTCGCTACCCGGAGATAGAGCGGCAGGCGCATCTATTTGCCGCAGCGTTTCTTCTCCCTGCAGAAACGTTTGCCGCCGAGTTGATCCGCCCCAGCTTGGACACCTTCGTCGCTCTGAAAGCCCGGTGGAAAGTGTCGATAGGGGCAATGATTATGCGTTGCAAGCAACTTAACATCATTGACGAAGACTACGCTGTGCGTCTGTGGAAGAACTACAGTGCTCGCGGCTGGCGCAAAGGAGAGCCGCTGGATGAGCGTGTAGGCTTTGAGCAAATCCGCTTACTTCCCCGCACCATCAATTTGCTTCTCTCAGATGGCGGACTGACCAAAGACGGACTGTTGGACGCGATTGGCTTCGGGGCGGCTGCCACTGAGCCTCTGTGCAGTTTGCCCTCGGGCTTCTTCAGCCAGCAATCAAGCGTGTCGTCGCTGGAAGTCGTGCGCCTCAGGAGGGAAACCCCTAGCGCCGGGCAGGTTCGCTCGAATGCTGGCGCACAGGTATTCGCTTTCCCGCCGAAGGCATAGCATAAAAGGCCACCAGAGCTAGTTAGGACACAACAATGGAAGAACAAACGGGATACCGGTTGCTACGCCTGAAGGATCAGATTGTCGAGCACTTCAACGCTGGCAACTGGGAAGAACTGGCGCTGCTGTCTGGGCACGCCGACGTAATTCACAATCACAACCGCCTCCTGCGCAGTTTGAGCTTTGGCGACGAGGACTACGAGGGCAATGTCATTCAAGTCCTCCGCCAAATCACTGCACGTGATCCGCGAAAGCTGGAGGTGATGGAGAATTACGTCAACAAGAAGTTCGGTGTTGACGTGAACGCCGAGTTCATTTCCGCAGCCCCGGCGGAGCGGAAGATTACCTTTGCACCCAGCGTGTTTCAGATTCCTAGCGGGCCGATCAGATCAGACCAAGTTGCGGTGATGATGCCGTTTGCACCGAACTTCACGCCGGTCTACGACGCCATCAAGAATGCCGCTTTTCCCCACTTCGAATGCGTTCGCGCGGATGACATCTGGAATCACACGACGTTCATACAGGACATCTTTTCGTTGATCTATTTGTCGTCAGTGGTGGTGGTTGATTTCACCGGCAAGAATCCCAACGTCATGTATGAAACAGGGATTGCCCATACACTCGGCAAGCATGTTGTTCCGATCACACAATCCCTGTACGACCTGCCGTCTGACATGCAGCACCATCGCGTACTGCAGTACCTCCCGAATGGTGAGGGCTTGCGCGCACTGGAACATAATCTCAGCAAGAAGCTAGAAAGCCTTGCGCAAACCGACGGGCTGCCCTTCTGATTTGACGGGAGGACGACGCCAGCCGCGCCACCTTCCATCTATCAGCACCATAAATACCGACCACTCCACCCTCGGCGTGGCCCAGGAGGGCCATGCAAGATTCTTGCAACCGCCATGAACGACATGCAGCAGCAGGTAGAATACGAGGCACAACTGGAGGGTTCAATAAATGGCTGATGAAAAAATGGTAGCGCCTCTACGTTGCGGCCTCGTGATGCCGATCTCAGACATCGAAGGGTATCCACCCGGACATTGGGCGGAAGTTAAGTCAATCATCACGGCTGCCGTCCGTTCACTGACTGATTTGCAGTTTGAAGTAGACCTCGTAAGTTCATCAGAGGTGGCCGGCGTGATTCAGCGGCGTATTGTTCAGCGACTCTACAGCGACGACATTGTTGTCTGTGACGTCAGCGCAAAGAACGCCAACGTGATGTTCGAGCTTGGGATGCGCCTCGCCTTTGATAAGCCGACGGTGCTCATTAAAGACGATGTGACACCCTACATCTTTGATACCGGCCCGCTGGAACACATCGAGTACCCCGCCAGCTTAAGGCACAGTCAAATTCAAGTGTTCACAGGGGCGTTGGCTGAGAAGGTGAAAGCCACGTACGAGCGGTCACGCGAAAACGCAGATTCGACCTCGTACCTAAAGAGCTTCGGTACATTTGAGGTCGCCAAGATACCGACTAAGTACGTCGAAGGCCAAGACGTGGTTATTGGGGAACTGAAGCAGATGCGGCAAGAGATAAGCGTTCTTCACCGTGTCGTGGCTGATACACATGCATCTTCGCGAAAGGCGCTTGCGGTAGCTCATTCAGCACAGTCATTGGGGTTGGGGTTGGCGGCTCCTGGGCTTGGTATGGTGCCGCCATCGCCCAAGGCTATGGCAATCTTAACCGGGGAACCGCTGTCAACCGCCGAGAAGAAAAACCTGCTTGCAGATGCGTTGCTCCGTGGAACTACAGGGGCCAAGGGTTAGGGAAAGTCGTGTCCCGCCTCTGCAAGCAACGCCACAGCTTCAATAAGCCGCTTGGCGGGCAAACCATCCCCGGCACCATAAGTCCCGGCCACTCCACCCTCGGCGTGCCCCATGAGGACCATGCGCACGTCCGGTGCAACGCCAGCGGCCCGACACATGTCGGCGAACCCGTGCCGCCAGGAATGGAAGGTGATACGCGTGTCAGCGATCTTGAGCGTCTTGCGCAGGAGCCGCCCGTATCGCTTCGAGAAGGCAGCAGACACGATGCCATGCACACCCGCCTTGGCGGGGAATAGCGGCCCCGCAGAGCGCGTGCTGGCCCACTCTGCGAAGTCCCGCACCGGCTCGGCCAGTGGAACCCATCTGCGGCTGCCCTCGTTCTTGAGGCGCATAGCCGCGCCCTCGCCGTGCTCACCCTCGTCGGTAATCATCAGTCCCGGCACGCCTTCCCGCTCTTGCACATCCTCGCGCCGTAGCTGATGCAGTTCGTTTAGCCGGGCACCTGTCCAGCGTGCCAGCCGGGGCAGCCAGTACATAGCCGGGTCGGATTCCTTCACGCCATCGGTGGCAGCCATGACGGACTTCATCTGCTCGGGGCTGTACGGCTTCCGCAGTTCTACGGCCCGCTTCGGGAGAGGCAGTTCCGCACCCTCTGCCGGATTCACGTCGATCAGGCCCCGGCCCTTGGCGACACCAAGCAGCAGCCGCAGGAATCCGATTTTCTTGTTGACGGTCGCCACACTGGCCCCTGAGGTCAGCCACTTGTCCCGGATGGCAACGATGCTTGCTCTCGTTACTGCGTGTATGTCCGGGTCCCCTGCTTCGCGGACGGCTCTGCGCACAGCGTCTACGGTCTTGCTCGTCGGCTTGCGTTCTAGCTCCCATGTCGGGATGAGGGATTCAAGATTCTGACCGGAGGCAGCGGCCTTGCTGGATTGGCCCGACGACGCCCTCTGAGGCGCTATGGCGGCCTTTATCGCCGGAGGTAGGGGGCCAGTACCAGCCTCGGCTCTGCGGCGCTCTACGATGCCAATAACGCGCATCAGCTTGTCCGCTTCTTCCTCGGCGGCTTCCTCGGCGTACTCGTCCGCGATGTACAGCCCGGCTGCTTCTTGGTCGGCCAGTTCAGCCGCGTCAATCTCTGCCTGCGTGACTTGCTGAGGTGCAGGGGCCGGGCCAGTCGAGATGGGGATCAGCTTGCCGGCAACGTCTACGAAGTCGGTATCGTCGGGCCATGCTGCCGGGCCGGATGGCTCTGCCCTCATGGCCTGCCATTCGTCATCAAGCTCAACAGATACCTTGCGTGCCAGACGTTCGGCCTCGGGACGATCCTTCGTGCCCAAGCTGCGGATAATCTCGCGCTTGCCGTTGTGCTGCTCAATGAGGTCTAGGGGAATCTTGCGGCGGAAGTAGTAGACGCTGCCGCGCTTCTGGATGTTGGTAGCCATCGGGTTCTCTACAGGTACGGGTGTAACACCTGCGCGGCATAGTGTACCGCTGGAACCCGCCACAAAAAACAAAACCCCGGAAGACCGCAATCTTCCGGGGTTCCGCCGCCAATACGATGTAGTGGCGGAGACGGAGGGATTCGATGTAACTGGTCGAACGCACGCTTGCCCTGCTCCAGGGTCAGTTTCTGTCGGGCCATGCTGTTCAGCAGCTTGACCGTGAAGGCGACAAATTCGTCGCCAAGCAAGGGAAACGGTTCGAGGGGTGCCCAATTGAAGAATGGCTCCGATGCCCGGGCAAACATCCCACGCAATGTCGTTTCCGAGCTGCCCGCGAAGATGACCTTGATGCGGTCTTTGCGAATATCGAGCGCCGCGCGTAGTGCATGGGCAAAATCACTGTGGTCCGCACCCGCCAGGTGCCTGAGCTTCGTCGATGACCAGCAGCAGCGGCTTCTTTTTGCGGTCGAGCTGCTTGCGTACCTCGTGCAGGGCCGCGGTTCTATCCATTCCCGCCTTACCCAGCCCAGCCTCCAATGAGCCCTCTACGCCGCCTGGAATCTTCGCGGTGGCTTTCACCTTCTTAACCGGTGCGCGAAGCTTTAACAGTACTGCCGCGGCCCCTTTGGGCTCAAGGGCTTCGGTGAGCGCCGCGACGAGCGCAGTCTCCTGCGAATTACGGTTGTCCCAGAGGTTCGTGTACGCCGTCAGATAGCCGCGCTCCACGGCAGCAGGCATCAGGTCTCGACGGAGGAACTCAGTCTTGCCCATCCGCCGGCGCGCGAACAGCCCGCGGGCTGCAGAGAGCTTCAAATCGAACGCATGCAGATAGGCGCTGGCCAGCTCCGGCCGCGCAAAGTGCCAAGGGTCCACCACCGTTGCATCATCTATTCTCATGGATTGTGAGAATTCTCAAAAATTGTGAGAAGCCTTGATACAAGTCGTCCCGCCTCTCGTAAAGGGAGTAGCCACGCAGCAGCGTTGGCCTGCGCTGGCGCCACCTTGATTGGCTTGTCCGGATCGACGTTGCGGATCCGCTGACGTTGGCGCCGCGGAAGCCTCGCCCTTGTCGATGAACTGAACTCAATTAGGGGGCACCGGTCTAGTCTCAGTCATGCTTGAGGGCCCCCTTCGCAGTTGCCCGTGCCTCGCGGACCGCGTGAGCGGCCGCCTGCTCAAGTAACGGTACGTGATCCCTGGGAACGACTAGCATAGTCAGCCCTAACCCTTCGAGCGCTCGAAGGACGTAGTCAAAGTTCACGCTCTTCCCGTTTTCCAGCTTCGATAGCATACCGGCTGACACACCACAGCCACGGGCCGCTTGATCGATGGGTAGGCCCAGCACGGCACGAGTGGCGGGGACGCGATCACCCAGATTGTCACTTGATTTGATTGCGACCCTAGCAGGCATCGTTGGATCAGGTAACGAACGCGGCATGGCCGATCCTTGAAAATCGGAAAATCCCCCAAGAACACGGGTTTTGCGATTGTTTCACGAAGGTGAAATTATATCCACGTGCGGCTATCCCACCAAAAAACGGGGTGCCAGCCGGCTGGCTCGCGCGGGCGTTCCAGAGCGGTCTGCGCTGCGTTACCCTCAGCCAAAGACCCCGGCGCCGTCGCGAAACAGACAAAGTTGCTGATGCCTATCATGAATTATCGGCATTTCATTTAAGTACACAACTTCGCATGGTTCGGATTTGAAAGTGGCAATATATGTTAAAAATCAATTACTTGGCGCCGTTCCGCGGCCATGTTACTGCGCGGATTCGAGAACGACCCGGCGGTCCGCTCGAGAGGAGATTTGGTAATAACTGACAACATGTGAGCATGAGGCTAGCCGTGCTCGCCGCTGACCTGTGCGCTGGATTGACTCGTTTCCAAAGCCACGCCACGTCGCTGTCTGGGGAGTGGTCAAGGCCCGCAGGAGCACCAGACTATCCGACGTGGCAGGCCACACGCGGTCGCAGGATTGCAGCATGAGTGTTCACGCACCCCCGTCGCGTCAAGGTCGAAAGGTGAAGACACTGTGCGAGTCGAGGCACGCATTCAGGAATGCCATGCAGCGCGATTGGCAATCGTCGCGAGCGTGGTCGCGCCCGATCTTCGCATTGACGCTTGCCCTGATTAGGTACCCCGTACCTCGCCACCGGCCCAAGTAACGAAAAGCAACGCGCAGGAGAGAATTCGCCGGATGTCCTACCAAGGAGTTAGATCAGCGCATTTAGAGCTAGGGAATTCGCTTGCGTTGCCCCGTCCCTGCGAGCCCAATGAAAGATATGTATAAGTCACTTTCACACTTGAAACTGCGAGAGGGCCAATGAGAACAACCTGATAGGTTTCTGCCCACCTCGGCACGAATGAATGCGCTTTTGCCGAAGTGGACGGGTTGATGCTCACTTAGGGGACCGGGCTGGCGCGAATCGCTCCTTCAATTCGTCGACAAGTGCACGCCGTTGAGCCGGATCGAGCAAGGTAATTTCGAATGACACCTTCCCGGAATCCCAATCTTTCAACACCCCAAGCGGCTTGCCGTCGGCGTCAATGAGTCGATGCTGGCGGGACGTCTCCTTCTGCTTACGTACAGGCTTGGACTCATAACGCGCGCGGGCCTCTTCTACGTCCCGGCAAAAGGCTTGTTCGTCAGCAATCCTCGTCGCCATTGCAACGGCGACGGTGCTGCCGGCGACCTTCTCCAGAAGCGTGAGTTGATACAGCGTGGAAAGGGCAAACGTCTCCGGCTTCTCCCGCACGATCTCGAGGACAGGCTCCGAGAGCTTCATGATGGCCAGAGTCTTATTGATATTCGGCAGTGACATCCCCGTAACTTCCGCGATCGCCGATTCGTTTGGGTAGACGCCTTGGTCAATCAACGACCTCCAAGCCAACGCATTATCCAGGGGAGATTGGGCCTCCCGCTCTGCATTCTCCTTGTAAGAGAGTTGATAGAGTTGCTGATCACTCAAGTTAGGGTGTACCAGCAGGCGCATGCTCTGAATGCCAGCAACCTTAAGCGCCTTGAAACGATAGTGCCCACCGGCGAGGACTCGGCGCCCGTCCCGAATCGTTGCGATCCCAGGGACCAATTGACCATCCGCCCGAATGCTCTCGGCCAACTCATGGACCCGTTCAGGGCGGTAGAGCCTACGGGCATTGAATGGATTGTCATCAATCAGTTCAAGATCCGCTTCTTCATAATACGGTCCACCCTGTTCCTCCACCGCTCTGGTCACGGTTGCGACAGTTTTCGCTGCGATTTCCCCGGCGCCATCATGTTTAAAGTTTGGCTTCAATACCTCGGCCGAATTGGGGGGGATGACAACGGGCGTCTCGGGTTGCTTCTCGGCAAATCCGTTCGGTTGCCGTTCAACAAGAGCCTGGGCACGCGCGAAACGGTCTGCCGGCGGTGCCGCTGCGACCGCCTTGTTAGCCTGTTCACGCATCAGTTCGAGCCTGCTCTTTCCCATTATGCGACCTCCCGTTGCTTGTTCACGCTGCCCTTGCCTTTGACTGGCTTGCGCGTCGATTCAATACCCAGTTTGCCCAACACAACCTTCGCCAGTTCCTCAACTTCTTTGGCGGCGGCGGAAGATCCAGACAGTCCGTGCACTGAGAGACCAAACATCTGGGACTCTCCATAGGCATTTCTTTGCTGGAGTCCGGTATCGAGTAGGGGAATACCTTGATCCTCCTGCAAGATTTCCGTGCAAGCCTTGAAGACATTCCCCCGCCTAGCCATTGACGGCACGCAGAAGGTCTGCAGATCCGGATTCTCTTCCAAGGCACGCCTAGCGAGTTCCTTGGCTTCTCGGCTCGCCCATACGTTGTCCATAAGTGGAATCACTGGAATCAACGCGAGATCGGAGATGTTCAGCGCAGCCCACGGGATCGAGGATTCAATGGCTGGAGGGCAGTCGATCAGGATAATCTCGTGATTCTCCGCGTGCTTCGCAATTTCGCCGATCAGCTTTTCGCGCAGTGGTGCAAGGCTAATGACCGTCGCTGGAAATGGCTTGTCCTGAGATGCCTGCCCCGCCCAAATCGTACTGGTTCCTTGCTTGTCCATGTCGACCAGCATCGTCCGGTGGCCACGCAGGGCAAAACTCGCGGCAAGCTGCATCGACACCATGGTCTTGCCGCAGCCGCCCTTCTGGTTGAAAACGGTCACGATCTTTGCTGGCATACGCCCCCCAAAAAATCTGATAAAAATAAAAATAACCAATGCACAGAACTTTAACTTGCCTCGAACTGTGATAGGCATTTTCACGCATAAAAGCCAGGAATTTATGAAGAATGCGTTGCCTGCCGACAACAGGAGAACCGTTGTGCGTGGTTTGCCTAGCTCCCGACTGTCCGTCCCTCCCCGCGCTTTCATGCATGAAAGCGGGTCGGAAGTTCAGACATCATCTTCCAGACATGCAAGCACAAAGCCTGAGGTCCCGTACGCAATGAAGATTTGCAAGCTATCCAGCATGCTCTCTGCACAAACGCAGGCGGCCGACTTTCAAGCGTGAAAGCGCCCACGTTGCCGGCGGGCAGGATGGACGTCGCCCACATCCCGGCCACGGCACGTCAGTTCTGATTTAATCGTCGCTGCAGTACCTACCAAGAAGACGGTAAGCGATTCGAGCACCCCTCAAATACGGCGCATCCCCGGACCAGGTCTAACCCTCTGGCAGGTCCCCATCCACTTTCATGCGTGAAAGTGGATGGGGACGTCCACGTCTCTGCATGATGTAGAACCGCGGCATCGTCCAAAGCTCCCTCAGCGGGGATTCGAACCCGGCTTTCAAGCGTGAAAGCGCGCGATGGTCCCATGGCAGGCGGCATCGCTCTCTCGCCATTCTCTATGAGAACGCTAGCTACTACCTTGGGGCTCGATCCGGTTTCAGGCGTGAAAGTCGTCTACTTCACCCAAAGAACGAAGTAGCAATCCCCTTTTGACTCAGCATCGCAAAGAACAAGTTTTCGCAGGGAATGCTCTCTAAACATGTAACTTCTAACCTGGACAACTCTCGGCTAAGAAGCTTTATTCGAGATCACTCGAAATTTTTGGCAATTCCCCTAACAGAATTTCATGTTTGAAAATGCGTCGAAGCGAGCTTCTGACGACCCATGAATTCGTGTGCCCACGAGACTATTAAAAATAAACAACGATGTCTGTAAATGGAATCCGTAAACCTGCCATCACAGTAAGACTTTCAAGCATGAAAGTCCGCCCGCACAACTACCGATGGCCCGCAGAGAGACCGGCCTCTCAAACCAAGGAGTGTTTTAAATACACACGGGACGTATCGAGTGCCACGGCGAGATGACCGTCTTACACGGATGAAAGACGGCTGAGGTCAAATATATTTGAATTAATTTTTATTATTTTAAGAACGGGAGGAACCGCTTTCACGCATGAAAGCACATTGCGATATGGCTCTGTCGCATGAACAATACACATGTTCGCGTACAAAACGATGGGGGCACATCCGCCCGGACAACCGGCCGTCGCAAGGCGTATTTGTCTGCCAACGATCCGACTTCCTGCGCCAACGCGAACCGCAATGCGAACCAGGTGATTGGCGACCAGGGCGTGGTACAGGTCCTCCCGGGAGACCTTCGGACAAGGGCAAGTAGAGGAAGATGCGCTTCAGAACTACGATAGAGCGGGAGCTGGGGTTCGAAGAGACCGCTACGCCAGGGGAGATTCGAGTGAGGCGCCGGGGGTAACTGCTCGGTGCATGAGTCACTGAACCCCAAAACACCGCCAAGCCAAATGCCTTGGCGGTGGGAGTACTCATCACGACGCGGCGCACGGCACACCGGTCGGCATCAGTCTGCACTCAAAGGCTCGGAGTCATCACAAAGGACTGACGTCACAGCAGTCGAACCCCCGACCGTGAAGGCTCCGCAGTCAGCACCCTGAAGCCAGGCCCTTGCCCGGTTCGCGGTCATGTCTACACCGAGACACCTGGTCGGAAAGAAATCACGGCAAAAAAACGGGAACGTTTATCGAAATTCACCGTTTCCAAAGATGCCCTGCATGCAGATTGTATTTCCGGGACCTGAGCAGGTCTCACAGAAGTCCGACTCGAAGCGAGAGATTCTCGAAACCGTCCGGCACTGCTCAGGCTCCGCGAATTTCAAGGTCATTGAAAGGAGGCTCACCCAAGCAGGGCTTGCCTAGGGCGTGGGCCGAGGCAGCTTAGGTGTAACTGATTGGTGCATCCGCTCGGACCTAGCTAACCAGTTCGGCAGTAGATGCCCGGCTCATGAAAGAACCAAGCTCCAGGCGCAGGGCAGAGTGCCCAAGGATCTCCAACTCGTCGGGCACGGCTTTGACCTTCACGCGCTTCGCGGCCATCTTGAAGGTGGCTTCCTTCTGCAAGGCTTTACGCACTCGGACACGCGCATCCTCGCCCAGGTCAAGGTAAGCCGTGATGCCCGCCTCGGCCTCGCTCTCGGCGGTCCTTGTCAGCTGCCGTTGCGCTTCGGTGGTCTCGGCGATCGGCTCTGCTACCGTCAGCTTAGGTGCGCCTGCATTTGCCATCTGCATCTCGATATCACTCAGGCGCAAATTATCGCGGATCGCTTTCATCAGGTACATCGCCGGCGCCTTCACCTTGCCACTCTTCACGCGGAAGCGCGTCAGCTCGATTGCGGCTTTAATGCGCTCGTCGGTAAATTCGTCCCGATTCTCCACCAGCTCGTCCAAATGCTTCTTACTGAGACCAAAGCCTTTGACAAGCGTCTCGTAGAGGTCCTTCAATTCGTGAGGCGAATTGAAGTCGAGAACCAGCTTACCAGAGGCGTTATCCCGAAGCTTGAACCGAAGCGCGGCAACGCGGCGAGAGCCTTGTTCGTTCTTCGTTTCAAATTCAACGTGCAGGTCGGTCAACGCGTTGATCTGCTTGATACCCTTGTCGAGAACCTGGCGCTTGAACTCTTTATATTCAGTGAGCGACTTGACCGAGTCCGCATTTACCCAGCGTCGTATCTCGTCCAGAGGGATCCACTCGGTGGTTCCCATGAATCGCAGTGAGCTCAAGCGTTCATAGAGAATGTAGGCATAGCTGAAGAGCGCCGCCGACATTCGCAACGATAGATACGTGTAGCGCTGAGGATCTTTCAGTTGTCGGTGGATCATCTCGTCGACCTTGAACGTGATCCTGCCGCCGGCAATCGCGACGGGTCCGAGCAAAGGTATGGAGGCCCACTGAGGATCGCCGCCTTTGGTGCCCTCAACAGTCACCTGCACCGACGACTGTTGGCACTCTCGAAGCACCTTCTTGAGGTGAGTGATGTTGTTCGACTTCTCGTACTTGGCCAGCCACTTAAAGTAGCCTAGATCGAGATCATAGTGGGTCTGGTCAGGTCGCTCCGACACCTCGAGCCAAAGCGCGTTGATCGTTCGGCGTGCCAACAGGCTCAGCGTGGTCACGTCGATCAGAACATTGGTCTTGCGGTACCCGATGTCGCGCGGCGATTCAGTAATCGCACTGTCCGGCCCAAGCTGCTCTCGCACGGCAGTGAAGATGTCGAAACCGAGCTGCTCCGGCGTCGTTTTCCTCACGATATTTGCCATGCTTTTCCCTCGTCCCTCAGCATCAATGCACGCTACTATCGTTGTTAAGGTGTAATTGGTCAAGTTAACAATGCCACCTTGACTAGCACTTGGTCGGTTTACGCGACAGGCACGTCAGGGCGAAATTTCCAAGGTGTTATCCATTGGTGCGAATCTGCTCTTGAGGGCGTGTTATCACCATTGCCTTACCGTACGCACGCATTGCCACCCCACCTTACCAACCAATGACACCATCGCGACCAACCAATATCACCATAGAAGTCACGGGCAGGCGGCTCAGCGAGCCGCAGCAAGGGTTCCAGGTACTTATCCACAGGCTAGACCAATGAACTACACCTTGAACCAACTGTTAACGCCTTGGCACCAACCAATGCCACCAAGAAGCACCAAAGCTTTACACGTTAACGTACCAACCAATGACACCTATCGACCAATCACTATCACCACCTTACCAAAGGTTAACGCTTTGCTCGTCGTAACTAGTTGATTTAAAAGACAAAAACTGGCCCTGTAATAGCTGTTTGTTTACAAGCAAGAAAGCTAGCTAGCAAGAAAAGGGGATACGCAACTTCGACACACCATTGCTCGCTTCATAGGCAGTGCTCCTCTATCTTGGCCTACCCAGTCGCTAGTAGAACCAGTTTTCGCTGAGCATACCCGGGGACCTACCGTAAGTCCGGACCCCACGAACCCTTGTGGCATCACGCGTTGTGCAAGATAGCCCCTTCTAAGGTGTAATCGATTGGTGCGGTTTCCTGTCGTTGGTAGACAAGGTGATAAGTATTCGTGCAGCGCAACATTCGGCGGGCGAGGACCAGCCCTTAAGGTGTAACTGATTGGTGCAAAATTGGCTCGAACATGGCTCGACCGGGCTAAAAGTGACTCAAGATCGTCACGGGACAAAGCGCCAAGCGGTATCGATATGGATCTCGCCCCCAAGCCTCCCCCCGCAAGGCCGAATATTCACCAACGAATACCACCTTGACCTGTATTCCAGCACGCAAGACGTTCAGAGAACCTTGCGAGTAGCACTTCTGGAAGTCGCGACACCAATGAATACCACTTTGACTCAAGGAACGAGCCGCATCCGACGTGTTGGCCCGCTTCTTGAGCTCGACCTTACTGGCTACGATCGAAGGAAGTAGGGCTCGTTAGTTGACGCAAAAGCCGACTAACGGAGAGCCGACAAGGCTTACGTGAAGGCAACACCTGCCTCGGGGCGAGGGACTGCCGCGGTTCCAGTCGTCACGGCCAGGATCCAGCTGGTCAGGGAAATACCACCTAGTTCGCCTTGTAACGTGTAATCGATTGGTGCTGCGAAGCCAGGGCAAGGTGATAGTGATTGGTGGTCCAGGGAGCCGCTCCACACACCTCCTGGCTCAGTCTGATGCTATCCGTTCGCCTGGGCCCCTATGGCAACAATTCAAGGTGGTATTTGTTGGTGCGTACAGACCAATGGAACCTCATTTACTGGAGTGACTTGCTCGCCCGTGGCTCACGGGTGATGCATTCTTAACACAGGAGCAACGTGGTATCCGTTGGTGCTGCGCTGCTGAGCAATGGCGCTAAAGGCCTCGATGATTGGCTCTCCACGCCCCGTACCCACGGGGCGAAGGTGGAAACGATTGGTGGCAGCAACGACTCCTGGGCTCACTACGGCATAAGTGATGGGTCTGATGTCGGCGGCGCAAGAACGATTCAATTAAAATGCAGGAAACGTATGTAACCTATTGATTATTATGAAAAAATTTCTCGATGCCCATGCCGAAACTCACGTCTTCCGCTGGCTAAAGTGGTAACCATTGGTGTTGGCTTTGGCAAGGCCTGCGCTAAAGTGATATCCATTGGTGCGATCAGACCGCCAAGGTGTCATCGATTGGTGCTGCCTGCCAACGTTGTGTGAAGTCTGAGATTTCATCTCTAAATTACTGATATTAAAAAGTAAATTGACTAAATGAAGAGCATGGCAATGCACCAACGATTACCACTTTGTCGGGATAACAGCGCGTTGGGGGGGCTCGGAGGCTCGCGACCGTTGTCAGATGCACCAAACAGTACCACCTTAGCTCACGAACGACATTGAGCTTATAGGTAAAATAACGGTTGCAGCGGTAGCGCCCACTCACAAATGTGAGTTGACTAGGGCAGAAATCAACCAACGGATATCACCATAGCGCCATGGAGGCTGCCACGAACCTCCTGGAAGCATGCGAATCTGTACCAACCGATGACACCTTGGACCGCTTGTCGGCGCCATAGAGCAAGTGGGTACTAACGTCGCCAACGAACTTCACCAATCCATATCACCTTGGCCGGTGCCCTTTCCCTGAACGGGGTGCGGGCTCCCCAGGACTAGCGTTTCGTCCCACGCTCAAGGGTGTGGCGGTTGCCCTGTAACGCGACAAAAGGCCGGCACCAAGGAGAGGCGCCGGCGGCGCCTGATTCTTTCGAGTCGCGCGGGCTATGCCGCCAGCCGTAGATGCGAAGCCCTGAGCCAAAGGTCGGAATAGTCCTCTCCTTCATTTTTTGGCACATGCAGCCTTATGGGAAAGCCGTCGCCGACTAGTCGCGCTTGCCGCACCTGGGCAAAATGCTCGCCAGGTCGCCAATCGTGCTTCGGATCGAGGAGATTCTGGTCTGCGCAGATGATTACCTCGTCGAAGCGGTCTCGTGGGATGTTGGCAACGGCAAGGTTGCTGGCGCTCACCAAGCTCGACTTCGATGCGGCTCAGGGCAAGGCCGGTTTCGATACCCTCGCGGACGATCACCTTTCGGTTCTCGGTGGTCGGGCAATTTAGGCGAATGGCAGCGCCGGCGAGCTTTTGAGGGCTAGCCATCTGCGCGTTTCCACATCGGTGAAGGGCGCCTTGTAGCCGTCCTTGCTGAGGTAGGTACGACGGAGCGTGACTGGCGTGCCATCGATGCGCCTCGCCCTGGCCAGCATCACTGGTTCGCAACCCCGATTCACCGGCTTGTCTTCATCGTCTGTATTCCAGCAGGACATGGAAGGGTGATACCGAAGGTCGGGGCGAGCCAAGCGAGCTGCAGGCCGGGCACCCGGCAACTGGAGCAGGCCCACACGGGCGAAGCCACTGTAATGGCCACCGAGCCTATCCAGGTCGCGTTCAGCTTCGCCCGCTTCCTTCTGACTTCGACTTCTGCCTTCGCCTTGAGGCTACGCTCGTCGTGGCGGGCGGCTGGCCGTCTTACCGGGCGACAGCATGCATCGTCCTTCAGGAACTCACGCGTTTCGCGATCGCTCGTGCCGGTGAAAGCGCGTAGGTCCCCGAGGCGCGGCCGTGAGCAGCGCCTCAGCCCCACCAATGCCACTTCCATCTTGCGCCCATCCATGCCAAAGCTCCGAATCCGTAGGCCCGCTCGCCGACAGTGTCGCGATGGCGGCTTCCAGATGATCGAGATGGGGCTGTACCTCATCATTGCCGCGATGATCATTGCGATGATGAAGCGGCACGAGGTGATCCGCGAGATCGAAGACAATCAGGTCATCGGCGCGGGGGCAATACGCCACCACGATGCGCATGGCGGTCACTCGCTTTGTGGTTGGGAACAAAACCCAGATCGTTGCAGGCGTGGTGCCGGGCTTTACCGATCCGCGTGCGCCTACGGTGCAGGAACTGATCACGACCAAGTACCTGTCGGCCTCGCCATGCACTTCCCCTTTTTCACGGCCATTTGTCTTGGGCCAAAGCCGGGTGACGGTGCATCCAATTCATTTTGGGGATTACAGCGGTGTCCAGTTTGAACGTTTGGTTTTTGCCTATCATGTTCTCGCTGGCTGGCACGACCTGGTCTGGCATGACCAGTCTGAAGGTGACCAAGGGCGGGACATCGCCTGTATCGAGGAGTTCTGTGATCGGCCGGTGCGCAGGACAATCATCCAGTGCGCGAACCGCGACACACTGACGCTTGCAAAAGCCAAGGCGGACATGACGAAGGCAATCAAGGCCGCTAGCGGGAAGGCGAATGCCTTCACGCTTGTTTGTCGCGGTGCCGTATCGGACATCATGAGAACACGGTCCAGCGAAGCTGCTACCGCGCTTGGTATCGGCCATGTGGCGATTTGGTCGAGCGTTGAGTTAGCAGAAAACTTGCGCCTCCGTGCAGGGTACCTGCTGCAATGCTTCGTCCACGGTGTCGAGTTTCCCGATGCCAAAGTGGCAATCCGCAAGTTCGTGGACGACTTCCCCGACATGTCGGACACCGAAGCGTTGCAGTTGATGGCCGCCGTATTCGATCGACCAGCCTTCCGCACACCGTTCCAGCAGGAAAGCCCTCTACTTGCGTCTCATCAGGCTATGGAAGACACCATCGGTGCACTCAATACGGGTGTATGGAAAACACGCGATGCTCATGAAATCCGGCGCATCCCTTCGATCCATCACCTCCGGGATCAACGTGTTCGCACGGTGCTGGCGAAAACTGTCCAACATGCCGATGCGCTGCGCCGTTTGTTTGTCGAGCGCCTTCGTGAAGGCGCGATAAAGCATTGCGGGTGCGGTCAGTCAGATTGCCCAGCTTTCATGCTCACCTCCCGCATTGCCGACGTGTTGAACGAAGCCCGTAACAGTGTCTTTGCGCTGTTTCGCTCGGTCTACGTGCCGTTCGAGGTGTCGCTTCATTAGTACTTCGATGCGGAGATCAAACGGAGAGAAAGCGGCGGAGCGCACTGGATTTCGTCCATCTCAATTCACCTGCAACTTGCGCTCGGCGTAGCGAGACGCCTAGTGTCTTGAGCGCGTCGATGTGGGATTGCATCTCGTCGTACACCTCGAATTTCTTCGTTTCGCTGTAGGCATCGGCGCAATCCCGGTAGTCCCGGAAATCGTCCACCACCGCGGCGAAGGTTTCGTCCGCTTCTCAGGTCAGCTCGAAGGCCGACTCCGACGGGTCCATCGTGCAGGTCTCCGCCAGCTTGGCCAACTGCTTATCCGTGGTCAGTGAAATTGCCGTCAAAGTGACGTGTTCCCTATCAAATTTGTTCTTTGCCGCCTTGAGTTCTTCTTCGGATGGAATGGAAAACGGCTTGTTGAGTGCGTCGATGTCCTCGAACTCGAATGCACCGGCAAGGGCGCGACGGGTGTCAAGGCTGGCCGACACGACTTGCTCAACGCGCTGGATCGCTCGCACGTTGAGGCCAGAGATCGCAGCCAATGGTTCCTGTGACCATTGCCGCATCTCGCGGAACAGTTTGATGCACAAGGCCAACTCAGCGGGCGTCAGCAGGCGAACTTGTTGGGTGCTTTCAGTCGCGTTCATTTCATAGCTCCATCGTCTTCGACCGATGTCGCGAAGTATGGGGAGCCGGAGGCAAGGGCAACACGACAGCAGCCTGACAGCCAGCCGACAAGCACGAGGATAGTCACCAACGCGGTTCGCTTCCAAACAATCTCAACGGTTCTCCCCGGGCGTGCCACCGTCGGGTTCGCGGGCTGCGCCCCGCGCCGAGTCTCGGCCATTCGGCTTTGATCCCTGACGCGTCCGGCCCCGTGGGCCTGCGCGCTCCGCTTGCCCATCCTTGCCTTCGTTGGAGGTGGATAGGCGGTCTTGCTGGTCCCTTCACCGTATCACGGCGTTCTCGCCGTCAAGGGCTGCGCGCTTTGGGCGCTTGCGGCCGTGGCCGTCTTCGACCCTGTGACCGCTGCGCTGCGCCGTGCAGGACGCGGTTCCGGGCAATTCCGCCCGAGCAACCGGAGCACGATCATGTCGCAACTGTCCTTTTCTTCATTCGCTTCCTCGCTGCTGGTGCGTGACGCGCAGGGGCGTTATCTGCCGGCGTCAGTGGAGCAGATTCTGGAGGCGGCGCGCCAGGTCATCGACCAGAGGATGCGGCGGGGCATGCCCTTTACGTCGTCGATGCTGGTCAAGGAGTACCTGAGCACCAAGTTGGCCGGCTTCGAGCACGAAGTCTTTGCGGTACTGTTCTTGGACTCGCAGCATCAGCTGATCGAGTATGTCGAGATGTTCCGCGGCACCATCGACAGCGCATCGGTGTACCCGCGCGAAGTGGTGAAAGAGGCGCTGCGGTTCAACGCGGCAGCGGTGATCTTCTCGCACAATCATCCAAGTGGGAACCCTGCGCCGAGCCAAGCCGACAAGCTGCTGACCCAGCGGCTCACGAATGCACTGGCGTTGGTGGATGTACGCACACTGGATCACATCATTGTCGCTGGCAATTCCACAACGTCATTCGCCGAGCGTGAACTGCTCTAACCTCGGGGGCCAAGGCCCCCTTTTTGCCGCGTCCGGCGCCGCTACTTGGTCCCGCTACGTTCGCGCTGGCGAAGCCGCTTCATATACGCATCGCCCACCAGATCGTCAGGGCCGAGGCCCGAATGGCCGACAGCACCAAGGCGATGCGCAAGAGCATCGTCGATCGGGACATACTGCCGGTCTCATCGAACCCAGCAGCAGCCTGGCGCTGGCTAAGCACATCCTGCCCGATGCGAGGCGGCGAGTCGATCCGCGTCTACGATTCGGCGACCGAAGCCCCGTTAGCCCAGGTCTGTCTCGGCACCGCAGACGATGTGGCCGCAGCCGTGCGGGCACGGCCTGGCTGGCAGGCGCTGGGCGCAGCCGGACGGGCGCCGTACCTGCGCGCGCTGGAAGGCTGCGCAGGGGAGCTCGCCAATGAGATCTCGCACGAAGTCGGCATGCCGCTGAAGCTGTTGCGCCGCATCCAGGTCGACGCACCGATCGCGGCGTGGCGCGCCATGGCGGCGCTGGCCGACGCGTTCGATTTCGTCCGCACGATCGGTAATTCCCGCGTGACGCTGGCACCGGTCGGGGTGGTAGCCGCCATTACGCCGTGGAACTACCCGTTGCACCAGATCACGGCCAAACTGGCGCCGGCGCTGCTGGCCGGCTGCACCGTGGTGCTGAAGCCGTCAGAGCTTGCCCCCGCCGTCACTGAACGGTTGACGGCCGCCTGCGAGCAGGCGAAGCTGCCGCCTGGCGTCCTCAATCTCGTGCTGGGTGGCGCGGCGGTCGGCGACGCGCTGGTATCGCATCCCGAAATTCAGATGGTGTCGTTCACCGGTTCTACGGCGGTCGGTCGCAAGGTCGCCGCGCAGGCGGCCGGCGACATGAAGCGTGTGTCGATGGAGCTGGGCGGGAAGTCGGCGGCTGTCGTGCTGCCGGGCGCGGATCTCGCCGGGGCGATCAAGGCGACGGTCAGCTCATGTTTTCTCAATTCGGGGCAGACCTGCAGCGCGACCACCCGGCTAATCGTAGCCCGCGAGGATTACCCGCAGTGCCGGCAACTGCTGGCCGAGGCGGCCGCAGCGATGAAACTCGGCGATCCCGCCGATGGTGAAACCCGGATTGGCCCCTTGCTGTCGGCGCAGCAGCGTCAGCGTGTGCGGGCGCATATCGCCGAAGCTGAGCAGGCAGGCTTTGACAGGATCGCAGGCGGTGCCGATGCGCCAGTGCCAGCGACGGGCTATTTCGTCGCGCCGACCATCTACGGCAACGTCGCCCCCGACAGCAGGCTGGCCCAAGTGGAGGTGTTTGGTCCGGTGTTAGCGGTGCTGTGCTACGACAGCGTGGATGAGGCGATTGAAGATGTCGCCCCGATCGAGGGGAATGCCAATCCAGCGCCGTATATAGGTAACCACCAAAGGAGAAACGTTATGGCAGATGTAGACAAGTGGCTCACGGGTGCAGCTGAAGTCACCCGAAATGATCACCATCGCGTCGATGCTGGACGAATCTTGCGGCGGCTTGCCACGGAGCCCTCGCCGGCGCTGGCCCTTGCCAGGCACGATGCGCGCCTCACCATGCTGTGCGCGGCCGCCGCTGCCATGATCGCGTTCGCGGGAATCGAAACCATCGCAACGAGCACCTGGGAGAAGCCCAGCGCAACTTGGCTGTCTATGCCGCCTGCCGCGTCGCCGTTCGGCCTCCTGGTGGGTGAATGATGACGCCTCGCATTCGAAGGCTATCCATTTCGACGCTGGCAGGTGCCCTCGCTGGCGTACTCATCGCGGGGGCCATCGTGATGGTCCGACACACCTCGCCGAGGCCGGAAACAGACCTACATGAGATGCTCCACCAGGCGGTGCCGCTCGATACCAACGAGAAACAGATATTGGACGCCAAGGAGCGCGCGTTCGATGCGCGTAGAGCGGAAATCGAGGGGAGACTGCGCGTCGCCAATGGCCAACTTGCGGATGCCATCTCGAAAAATCCCTCATGGTCGCCGGAGGTCGAAAGCGCGATTCAACAGGTTGAGCGGGCGGCGGGTGACCTGCAGCGCGCGACGTTGATACACGTATTCGAGATGCGTGCCGGACTCAAGCCGGAACATCGTCCAGCCTATGACAAAGTGCTTATAGATGCACTAAAACGTGGGTCGCAGTGACCGTGCACGAATCGGACAGCGCACTTGCCGTGCGCTCCGCGCGGGGCGATCATCGCGCTTTCGCGACGCTGGTGCGGCGCCATGCTGCTGCCGTGGCCCAGGCAGCCCGCAGCTTTGGAATCCCGGAGACGGACATCGACGATGTGGTTCAAGACACCTTTGTTTCCGCTTGGCGGGCGCTGGGTGACTACGACGACTCGCGTCCGTTCCGCGCTTGGCTGTTCAGTGTCGCGCTCAACAAGATGCGGGATCTGTACCGCTTCCGGAAAGTACGGCATTTCCTGTTTGGCGCGTTCGATATCGACAGTCCCGATGCGCCCCCACTGGAGGACCCCCGCCCCGGGCCGGAGCGGCAGACCGCTGCAAAGCGCGATCTCGCGCGCGTCACCAAAACGCTGAAGCGGCTGGACCGAGACCAGCGCGAAGCGATTGTATTGACCGCTATCGTCGGATTGTCGCAACCCGAGGCCGCCTCCGCCCTCGGCGTCACCCCCAAAGCTCTGGAAGGACGAATTGCGCGCGCACGTTTCAAGCTGAACGAGCTCATCGAGCGCGACGGGACAGAATAAATTTCGCTTCCATGCGAGGGGACGACTAGCGCAGCGCCGTAGAGAAGGAAGGCACCCGCAATTGGACTGCCGACTGCCCGAAAGGAGGCTCGTCATCGTTCCCGCATTTTTTAACGCTAGCTCCACAATGGCCGTGGCGCTGGTCATCTCTAGCGCTTCCCTCGCCTACGCGGCCGATGCGCCACCCTATGGTGTGCTCTTGCAGCAAGCCCTTGCAGAAGCGCCGACGCTTCTTGAGCAACAGGCCAATGTCAGTGCGGCGACTGCGGATGCAGCACAGACCCGGGCCTGGCCGAATCCCCGCGTGGATACGGTCATTGAGAACCTCGGGGCACCGTCAAGCGGCAGTGCAAGTCAACGTCAAAACACCTATTCGATTACTCAGCCATTTGAAATCTTGGGCAAGCGCGGCGCTCGCATCGAAGCGGGCGAGCGCAACCTTGTTGCGGTCGAAGCGCGCCGCCGCCAGGCGCAGATCGCATTCGCGGCAGAACTCGCTGTCGCTTACGCCACCGTCGAAACGACGCGAGCCCGCATGATACTCGCGCAAGATGATCTGGCCCGCGCCAACGACGACCTGCGCGCCGCGCGCGCCCAGGTTCAAGCAGGGAAGGAAGCTGATTTGCGGCTAGCCCAGGCGCAGGCCAGCGTCGCCGCGGCTCAAGCGGGCGAACAGGCCGCCAAGGCGGATGGCACCCAGGCACTCGAGCGCTTATCCGCACTGGCCGGAGCGAGTACCCCCTATTCGGGTGTCACTGGCTCGTTGCTGACCACGACCAAGAGCAGGGCGATGGGTGGTGAAGCGCTGGGAGAAACACCCGCAGTCGTGACGGCGCAGGCCGAACGCGACGCCTTGGATGCCCAGGTCCAGGTCGAAGAGAAAAAGTGGATCCCGGATGTTGGCCTAAGCGCGGGGGTTCGGCGCTATGGCTGGACCAATGAGAGCGGATACGTGGTTGGCGTATCCGCGACGATTCCGATTCTCGACCGGAACAGCAATGCGGTTGCGGCCGCGAAGCAACGTGTCATTGCAGCGGAGGCCCGGCTTGCATCGGCACGACTCCAAGCCGCTGCGACGCGCCGCTCCGCAGAAGCACAGGTGATAGCTGCGGAACAACGGCTGAGTGCTGCCACGGAGGGTGAACGCGCCGCATCGGAGGCATACCGTCTCGGGCGTATTGGCTACGACGCCGGAAAGACATCCCTGTTGGAACAGCTCGCCATCCGACGCGCGTTGTCGGATGCGAAGGGATTGACCATTGACGCGGGCCTGGCGCGCGTGCGCGCGCTCGCCGCGCTTGCGCAGGCCGATGGCCGCCTAGCTTTTGGAGAATGACGAAAATGACCGAGAACCGCCGATCGGCAAACTGGCCGATGATCGCGGGGATTGCGGGTGTCGCCGCCGTGATCGGATTTGGCGCTGCCCGTGGACTTGCACCGGCCAGCGGCCGGGCCCCCAGCCAGGCGCCCGCAGCCTCCGCGCCCGCCGCCGCAGCTAGCGATGCGCTGGATGAAGTCAAGATTCCGAATGACTACCTCTCGGCTGCCAATATCGCCGTGGAGCCGGTCGCCTCCGGCGATGTGGGCAATGAGATCCTGGCACCGGCCACGGTCGCCGCCATCCCCGGCGGGGAGGCGGTCGTCGTGGCGAGAGCATCCGGTACCGTCCAGCGCGTGAATCGACGACTCGGGGATTCCGTGCGAGCCGGGGAGGTGCTGGCGACCGTAGACAGCCTTGACGCGGCCACCATGGCTGCCGAGCGCCGCGTGGCGCAGGCCAAGGCGGACCTGGCCCGCAAGACGTACGCGCGGGAATCGAGCCTGTATCAGCAAGGCGTGACGCCAAGGCAGGAGATGGAAGCAGCGAAGGCCGGCTTGGATGTAGCTGAAGCCGAGGCCCAGCGGGCGGCGGCCGTGGCGCGTGCCGCGCATGTCTCCGATGACGGCCGCGCTGTCGCGTTGGTCAGCCCGATCGCGGGCAGGATCACCAACCAGAGCGCCACCATCGGCGCCTATGTCGCGCCGGACGCCGAGCTCTTCCGCGTCGCAGCCTCCGGCGCGGTGCAGGTCGAGGCATCGGTGACGGCGGTCGAAATGAGCCGCATCGCGGCAGGCGACCGAGCGACCATCTTGCTCGGAACCGGTTCTCCGGTCGCGGCAACGGTGCGCTCCGTGACCCCCACGGTGAGCGGAAGCTCGCGTGCGGCAACGGTCGTGCTGGCGCCAAAAGACCCTTCGCCTGCACTCGTTGTCGGCGAAGGGGTGCAGGTACGCCTGCACGCCCGAGCCAGCAGCGAGGGAGGCCTGACAGTGCCCGAGGATGCCGTACAGAACCTGGATGGCCGGGATGTACTCTTCGTGCGGACGGCCCAAGGATTCCGTCCCCAACCGGTGTTGATCGGTGCACGCAGTGGCGGTATCGCCCAGATCGTTTCGGGAGTCCGCGCCGGCGAACGCGTGGCCACGCGCAATGCGTTCCTCGTCAAGGCTGAAGCGAAGAAGAGCGCCGGGGACGACGAATGATCAATGGCATTCTCTACGGCGCCGTCCGGCTGCGCTGGCTGGTCCTGTTCCTGACTGCCGTAGTGGCGGCGGTCGGGGCGTGGCAGCTCAACGTCCTCCCTATCGACGTCACGCCTGACATCACCAACAAGCAGGTCCAGATCAATACGGTCGTGCCGACCCTAAGTCCGGTCGAGGTCGAGAAGCGTGTGACCTATCCGATCGAGACGGCCCTGGCCGGGCTGAACGGGGTCGAACGCACGCGCTCGTTCTCCCGCAACGGCTTCAGCCAGGTCACGGCGATCTTCAAGGAGGACGCCAACCTCTACTTCATGCGCCAGCAGGTGACGGAGCGGCTGGCGCAGGCGCGTCCCAATCTGCCTGACGGGGCTGCGCCGCAGATGGGGCCTGTGTCCACTGGGCTGGGCGAAGTATTTCACTACAGCGTCGAGTATGCGCACCCCGATGGCAAAGGCGCGACAGTAAAGGACGGCCAGCCGGGTTGGCAGAGCGACGGTGGTTTCCTGACGGATCGCGGCGAGCGTCTTGCGGATAGGGTGTCGAAGCTTGCCTATCTGCGCACCGTGCAGGACTGGATTGTCCGGCCGCAATTGCGAACCACGCCGGGTGTTGCCGACGTGGATTCGCTCGGCGGCTATGTAAAGGAGTTCGTTGTCGAGCCGGATACGGCGAAGCTGGCCGCGTACGGCATCTCCTACGCAGATCTCAGCAAGGCACTGGAGGATGCGAACCTGTCCGTGGGTGCGAACTATATCCGCCGCTCCGGCGAGTCCTATCTGGTGCGTGCGGATGCGCGCATCCGTACCGTTGACGAGATCGCGCGGGCCGTCGTCGCACAGCGCCAGGGCGTTCCTGTGACGGTTGGCCAGGTCGCAACGGTGAATGTCGGCGGGGAGTTGCGTTCGGGGGCTGCCAGCCGCAACGGCTATGAGACAGTTGTCGGCAGCGCGCTCATGCTGGTTGGCGCAAATAGCCGAACCGTGGCACAGGCGGTCGGCGACAAGCTCAAGGAGATCGAAAAGACGATGCCGGCCGGGGTCGTCATCGTACCGACTCTGGATCGCTCACAACTGGTGGTGGCGACCATCAAGACCGTTGCGAAAAACCTGGCCGAGGGCGCCGTGCTGGTCGTTGCGATCCTGTTCGCCCTTCTGGGGAACTGGCGCGCGGCAGTGATTGCAGCCCTGGTCATCCCGCTGTCGCTGCTGATCAGCGCCATCGGCATGAACGCGTTGAACATCTCGGGCAACCTGATGAGCCTAGGGGCACTCGACTTCGGCCTCATCATCGACGGCGCCGTGATCATTGTCGAGAACGCGTTGCGCAGTCTTGCGGAGCGGCAGGCCCATGAGGGGCGGCTGCTAACCCTCAACGAGCGGCTGGAGGAGGTTGTCGCGTCTTCCCGCGAGATGGTCCGCCCGACCATCTACGGGCAAATGGTCATCCTCCTCGTCTTCCTCCCATGCCTGACGTTTCAGGGTGTGGAGGGCAAGATGTTCTCACCGATGGTGATCACGCTGATGCTCGCACTGGCCTCGGCATTCGTGTTCTCGCTGACGTTCGTGCCGGCCATGATCGCGGTGCTGCTGCGCAAGGAAATCTCGGAGAAAGAAGTGCGCGTGATCGTCGCCACCAAGGCGCGATACAAGCCTTGGCTGACGCGTGCGGTAACGCAGCCGCTTCCCTTCATTGGCGCGGGCGTTGGCGTGCTGCTGCTAGCCGTGGTTGCCTTCACCTTCGTCGGCCGCGAGTTCATGCCCACGTTGGATGAACAGAACCTCAACCTTTCTTCGGTGCGTATCCCGTCGACCTCGATCGACCAGTCTGTCGCCATCGACTTGCCTCTCGAGCGGGCGGTATTGAGTCTGCCCGAGGTGAAGACGGTGTACTCGAAAGCGGGTACGGCGAGCCTGGCCGCCGACCCGATGCCGCCGAATGCTTCCGACAACTACATCATTCTCAAGCCGAAAGAGCAATGGCCGGCGGGGGTCACAACCAAGGAGCAGGTCATCCAGCGGATCCGGGAAAAGACCGCGCCGATGGTGGGCAACAATTTCGATGTGACGCAACCGATCGAGATGCGCTTCAATGAGCTGATCGGCGGCGTTCGTAGCGACGTGGCCGTCAAGATCTATGGTGAAGACCTGGACGAACTGGCTTTCACCGCGCAACGCATCGCCGCTGTGCTGCGCAAGACACCCGGATCGTCTGACGTGCGCGTGGCACAAACGACGGGCTTCCCCACCTTCGATATCGCTTTCGACCGCGCGGCGATCGCTCGCTTCGGACTGACGGTGAAAGAGGTAGCGGATACCGTTTCCACGGCGTTGGCAGGCAAGCCCGCCGGGCAGGTTTTCGATGGCGACCGCCGCTTTGACATCGTGGTGCGCTTGGCCGGGGAACAGCGTAACAACCTCGACGTGCTGGGCGCCTTGCCGGTGATGCTGCCTATGACCGAAGGAAGACCCCGCGCATCGGTCCCGCTTCGGCAACTTGTGCAGTTCCGTTTCACGCAGGGCTTGAATGAGGTCAGTCGAGACAACGGCAAGCGGCGCATCTATGTCGAGGCCAATGTGGTGGGCCGAGACCTTGGCGGTTTCGTCGACGACGCAGCCGCGCGCATTGAAGCCGCGGTCAAACTGCCGACGGGATCCTGGATCGAATGGGGCGGCCAGTTCCAGAACTTGCAGGCGGCAACCAAGCGGCTGGCCATCATCGTGCCGATCTGCTTTGTGCTTATCGCTGCGGCACTGTACATGGCGATCGGCAATGCCGCGCTGACTGCCACGGTGCTGACCGCCGTGCCGCTCGCCCTGGCCGGAGGCGTCTTCGCACTAGCGCTGCGCGGCATTCCGTTCTCGATCTCCGCCGCGGTTGGGTTCATTGCGGTGTCCGGCGTGGCCGTCCTCAATGGGCTGGTGCTGATCTCGGCCATACGCAAGCGGCTGGAA
Organism: Cupriavidus sp. GW821-FHT02F09; assembly: GCF_059421605.1. Taxonomy (NCBI): domain Bacteria; kingdom Pseudomonadati; phylum Pseudomonadota; class Betaproteobacteria; order Burkholderiales; family Burkholderiaceae; genus Cupriavidus; species Cupriavidus sp. GW821-FHT02F09. The sequence goes on along the minus strand of NZ_JBWKVH010000053.1, from coordinate 10,021 downwards.
GACGGGATGGTTGCCAATGCGGCCATCATCGAAGGCGCAATGGAGCGTGTTCGTCCGGTGCTGATGACGGCACTAGTCGCATCGCTGGGCTTTGTCCCGATGGCGATTGGGACCGGTACCGGTGCCGAGGTGCAGCGGCCCCTGGCAACGGTGGTGATCGGCGGCCTGATCACGGCCACGGTGCTCACCTTGTTCGTGTTGCCAGCCGTTTGCGGCATGGTGCTGAGGCGGCGTGAAGCCGCCGGGCGGGGTGCTGGCAAGCTGGCGGAAGTCTAGTCCCTCGGCAATCTGTCGGCAGTCGGCGAGGACGGAAGCAAGCTCCCGTCGTCCGCTGGCATGTGAACGTAACAGGAGATATGGATGCTAGATGTACTAGCAAATCGAACTTACCGGCATCTGTTTCTGGCGCAGATCATCGCGCTGGTTGGAACCGGGCTCGCCACGGTCGCGCTGGGCCTTCTTGCCTATGATATCGCCGGCCCCAACGCCGGCAGCGTCCTGGGCACGGCCCTCGCGATCAAGATGGTGGCCTACGTCGGCGTCGCGCCAGTGGTCGGCGCTTTCGCAAACCGGCTGCCAAGGCGTGCGTTCCTTGTCACGATGGAATCTGATCCGGGCGGCGGTTGCCGTGTCATTGCCGTTCGTCAGCGATATCTGGCAGATCTACATCCTGATCTTCGTTCTGCAATCGGCTTCGGCAGCATTTACGCCAACATTTCAGGCCACGATTCCGGATGTGCTGCCGGACGAGAAGGACTCTGTCGCGCCTCGCCTACGACATGGAAAGCCTGGTGAGTCCCATGTTGGCTGCAGCCCTGTTGACCGTCATCACCTTCCACGGGCTCTTCGCCGGCACCGTTGTGGGCTTCCTGTTCTCCGCAGCGCTCGTCGTTTCCGTTCGCCTGCCGCAGTCACACGCGGTCGAGCGTAGTGGCAGCATCTACGCAAAGACGTTCCGCGGCATTTCCATCTACTTGCGTACACCGCGCCTGCGCGGCTTGTTGGCCCTCAACCTTGCAGCAGCAGCGGCCAGTTCGATGGTCATCGGGAATACGGTGGTCTACGTCCAGGGTAAGCTTCACCGACCGAGCACCGACGTGCCCTTTGCGCTGGCGGCCTTCGGTTTTGGCTCGATGCTCGTCGCGTTGCTGCTGCCTTGGCTGCTCGACAAGCGCCCGGACCGGCCCGCGATGCTGGCGGGGGCATCGATCATGGCGATCGGGTTGCTTGCCGGGATGGCTGTGGCCAGCTCGGGCGGCATATTCGAGTGGCCAGCATTCCTTCTTACCTGGTTTGGCATCGGGGTAGGCTATTCAATGACCCTGACGCCGAGCGGGCGCCTGCTGAAAAGATCAGCCGCGTCATCCAATCGCCCGGCGGTCTTCGCGGCGCAGTTTTCGCTGTCGCACGCGTGCTGGCTCATCACCTATCCGCTGCCGGGCAACTCGGCGCACGAATCGGCATGGCATCGACCTTCGGCGTACTCGCCGCGGTGATGTTGATTGGACTCGTTATCGCATGGCGCGCGTGGCCGGCCTCTGACCTGGACGAGCTCGCCCACGAGCACGCAGGCGACCCGCGTCTGAACGAGCACCTCGCAGAGGGTCACCGTATCGGGGATCGTAGTCACCGGCACGCGTTCACCATCGACGATTACCACCCGAAGTGGCCGGAGGACCATTGAGGTACAGCCTGAACGTCCCCCATGTCTAGCCTTTGGGTTCCATGATGCGCAACATCGCTTGTCCCTGAACATTCTTGAGCGGAAAGAATGCACGGTGCGTCGAACCATCGACCGCGACGACGTGCGCATTGGAGCCGATGCGGCCTTCGCCGATCTTCGACACTTTGCCGGCCTCGGCTTTGAACATCGAGACTGTGCCAGCTTCGCCGGCGACATAGAGCAGATGCAGCTGCGGGTCGAAGGCAAGGACGTCCGGGTCTTGACCGACGTCGAAGGATGATGTGACTCGCATCGTACGCATGTCGAGCACCAGCAGCTTGTCATTGCCTTCGCAGGCAATGAACGCGAGTCGTTGCAGCGGTTCGATCAGCAGCCCATGATTGCCTTGCGCGCCCGGTAGGTCGATCCGCGCGATGATCCGATCAGTGACGGGGTCGATCTCGACTAGTTGTCGCCGTGATTGCACGTTTACAAAAATGTGCCGGGAAACCGGATCGTATGCGGTATTGCCGACCTCCCCACCGAGCGGGATAGTCGTAATCCGAGTGTTCGAGAGCACGTCGATCACTGTCTCAGCCGCCCCCCTTTCGTCGGAGACATAGAGCTTATGTGTGTGGGGCGCGTAGGCCATGCCATCCGGGTAAATTCCGCCCGGCATGCGCGCTGTGATCCTAAGCGTGGATTCGTCAAGCTCGACGATTTCATTTGAGCCGGTAGCAGACGCATACACCCGTGACAGTTCGGGTATTGCGAGTACGCCGTGGACCGAGGCGATACCAGGAATCCGGGCGATCACGCGTGCAACGCGCGTGTCGAAAGCGATCACTTCGCCGTCTCCCAGATGGGCGATGAACAGCAAGTGTCGATCTGGGTCGAAGCTTGCATAGTCCAGCCGGCTCGGCCGCCCGCCTAGCGGAACGTCGGCCACTTGCTTGAGCGGCAGGCTGCCTGGAGCCCATTCGTCATCCGCGCCCAATGCATGGAACGCTATCCCCCCAAGTGCCACCGCGGCAATGCACGGGAGCATGAGAAGCCAACGAGTGATGGATCGTCGGGAGGTTGCGTTCATAAATTGCCGTCATCCGTGATGATTGACGTGCGTATCGCCTCACCACGCATACACTGAGTACCAGTGCTTGGAAGAATCAATCTCCCGCCAAGCTCGGTAAACGTCTCCGTGCGGTAGTGCTGATCGAGAATGCCCTCGAGGTGAGCACCCTCCCTGCGTTACTTGCGTAGGCTGGATTGGACGTCCAAGGCCTTCCTTACCGCTTTCGCCAGATCCACGGCATTTCCCTTGCCCCAGTAGTGGAGAAATAGGTAGTGAGGCTGCTCTTGAGTCATATGCTGGTGAATCGCCACGATATTGATGCCATCTGCTCGCATGGTCTTCAGTATCGGTTGTAGCTCTTCCTCGAGCATTGCGAAATCCCCATCCACGACCGCTTCGCTGTCGGAGCCGGCAAATGCCGCCCAGGTGTTGATACCCATCTCATTGCCGACCGTAATGCCGTGCATCTTGGCCTGACGGCCGATGACGACTTTGAACATTCCGTTGCTCGACTGCCCCTTCATGCCAAAGATGGCCTCCAACGGGGCGGGGCTGATTTTGCTGTCCGCGGCGATCGTCGACGGAAACCCGGTGGAGGATGTCGGATGCGCAGCTCGGATTTCAGCGACTGTGTCGTAGACTCTCTTCACGCCGCCGGCAAGATGATTGACGTCACCCATCCCGCCAATGTGCATGAAGTAGACTTTGGGCTGGTCGAAGAAGAAATGGTTGTGTAGCGCGGTGACTTCGAGACCGGCGTCGAGCGCAGCACTCATGACCGGATTGACTTCGTCTTCCAAAAGGACCGTGTCGCCCATCAGCATAACTTGCGAGCCGTGGGCCGGCGTGAAGGCAGCCCACGAGGTCAAGCCCATAAACGGGGGCATGCTCCAAGAGTCCACCTGCACCTTGATGTCGGTGCGCGGCTTCGATACCTTGAAGACGTTTTCTTCCTTGGAGAAGGTACCCTTCAAGCCGGTGATCTGCTCAATGCGAGGCGTGTCCACTGCGGGCCGTTGTTGCGCTTGCACTGTGCCGGCAATAGCAAAAGCACCAAGTGTGGCCGTGAGAATCTGGGAAAGCCGTTTCAACAGTAGCATTTGAGGGTCCTTTTCGGTGATGGTCCAAGCTTGGGTCGGAGTTTCTGGAAGGGCTGGATGAGCAGGTTGGCCGCAGTGCGTGTGTCGGGGCGAAGCTCAAGCGGCTTGGGTTGTAGGTGTTCATACCATGCACGGATCAAAGTCGACTTCCAGTCAATCGACCGGTTTGATACGTCGAAAGGCGCCCAGGAGCGCCAGGTCATAGGTGATTTTGAGCAGGCCGCAGGCGACCAGCGGTGCACCGACCCAGCCCAAGGCCAACAGCGCGCCTGCTAGGGTCGGACCGAGTGCGGAAGCCAGGCTTCTGGGGACCGCGGTCAGGCTTGCGGCCGCCGGTCGCTCCGGCGGCGTGACCACCGCCATCACATAGGCAGTCCGGGTCGGTACGTCCATCTGGGACAGCGCGCTGCGCACGAGCAACAAGGCCAGGGCCGCCACCAGGGAGTGGGAGAAGGCGGCCGCGATCAGGCAGAGGCTGGATGGAATATGGGTAAACACCATCGTGTTCAGCAAGCCGAACTTGCGGGACAGCGGCACAGCAACGAGTTGGGAGCCGGCCGTGAGCATCCCCGCCCAGAAAAAGAACTGGCCAGCGGCGCCAAGGGAAAGACCGAAGCGCTGCATCAACCACAGCGCCAGCAGCGAGTTCACCACCAGCCCGCCGGCAAAGGCGTCGACGCTAAAGAGCAGTGCAAGGCGGGTAACGATCCGGCGAGACGGACCAAGCGGTACTCGCACCGATGTCGCGTGCGGGTGTGGCTCGGGGATGCGCGCATAGAGGAACCAGAGTGCGACACCCGTCAATGCATAGATCATGAACATCACGCGCATGGCGCTGAGGAACGATATCCCCAACTGCGGGGCAAGCCAGCCCGGCAGCGCTGCCGCCAGCGCGCCGATGGCGGCGGAGAAGGCGCCAGTCAGGCTATAGCGGGCGAATAGCGCAGTGCGAGCATCAGAGGTGGACGAGTCGGCGAGACGAGCCTGCTCCAGCGGCAGGAAAACACTAACGTCACCGGAACTCGGGTTGAGCGTGCCGACGAATGCGACGAGCAACAGGGGCCATAGGGAGGACAGTCCGGCGAAGCCGATGCCGGTTGCGACCATCAATGCAGCCGCCAACACCAGCAGGCGGCGCTGCGGGTAGCGATGGCCGAGAATGCCCACCAGTATCGTCGCCAGTGCGGAGCCGATCAGGGTTGCACTGCTGATCAACCCCACTGCCAATTGCGCGAAGCCGAGCGCCAGCAAGTACGCTGGCAGCAGGACAGCGATGAACCCGTCACAGAAGCCGCGTAACGCGCGGCCGACGAGAAGCGCCAAGGCGCCGGCGTGGACGCCTGCCGGCAATACCTGGCGCGCAAGCCAGCCTCGGCTGCTGGGTGCAACTGGGTCTTTAAGGGTATGCATTGCGAAGGTGCCGTCTATGTGACGTGGCATAGCCGCCGTACCGAAGTGGATCCGGTCAATTCAGGTGGGTTCTCGAGCAATAAGATCCATGAGGCTCTCCCGATTGGCAGCTTGAGCCGTTCCCCTGTGGCCAACTTGCGTCAATCATCTTCGTCATCATCATCGTCGGCACGGGCGGCGAGCTGTTTGCCGTCTTCGCCAATGAGAACGGTTTGTTTCTCGCTACCGGTGCCGAGCGTAACCTCATAGCGGGTCTTGCCGTTTGCTGTCTGCTTCTCGATCTCGCCGACCGTACGGCCCTGCGCTTGCTTCTCGATTGCCGCTTTGACCGGAGCAGGTACTTGCGCAATATCAATGGCCTGATGACTGCGCTCACCGAATGGATTTTTCCCGCAACCAGCCACGATGAGTCCTAAGGAAACTAGAACGGCTGCAGCGAGCTTAAGGATGGGATTCGACATGACACGCTCCGCAACTTCATTTGTCCGCCAACTCGCCCTCGGCGATGGTGACGTCATCCCTTCGATATTCGATCCGTTGTTGACGCCGCCAGACCTGATAGCACTCCTCGGCGTTCGCATTGCTTGTCGAAAAGGTCATACACAGGTCGTTGTTCCGCAGCCTCCAATGCTCCTTCTGGATTTGGCCGTGCATGATGGATTCAAGGGTGCCGTCGGCCTTGAACTTATCTGACCAATGGGCACCGTCAGTGACGACTTTGCCAACAATCCCCTTCTTGATTTCAACAGCAGATGGGCGCTTGAAGGCGCCCTCGGCCTGGGTCGTGGTAGCAGAGCAGAGAATTGTGACGCCGATCCATAGGCTGGCGCGCGACATCGGCGTCCGAGCGGGACCGGCTTCGGCCGCTGCCAGCCGTGGCACGCCAGCCGTCGTCTGGCATTCCGGGTTGGCGGCGCTGTCCCACCCTTGTTCTGATGTGATCATTGGTTTAGCGCTTCCTTGTTGTCACTTCGTGCTGGCGTTTCCGAATGAGACGGTGTCGAACAAGGTCACGCTATCCGCCTTGGTCCATACGCCGACCCTGCCGGCGCCGCTGATGTGATTGTCCGCGACATCGATATAGCGCTTGCCGTCCAGCGCTACCTGGATGCGGTTGCCCACGAAGTCCACGTGCAGCGTATGCCAGACCCGGGCAGCGACAGGGGCTTCCTGGTACTGGATCGTGTGCCGGCGGCCCCCCGTCGTGTAGTACAGGGAGACGTTGTTTTCCAGTGCGTTTGCCCGCGCGACATAGTAGTTATCGCCGTCCTTCCAACGCCAGACAACGCCGCCAGCTTGATCTTCGCGGCCTGAAACGGGCTTGAACTTCGCCTCCACGAAGCCATCGGCGATAGAGACGTCTTGCTTCACGCACCAGAGGAAATCTCCGGAGCCCGATTGCTTGAGCACGTTGGCGCCGTCCTGCGCGGTCGGGTCTGTCTCGACGGTCCATTTCGGCTTGCCGCGGCCGGTGACACCCGCCACCCATCCCGCCGGCAATGCACCTTGTTGGTCCTGGTTGAACATCAGCGTCTCTCCAGTTGCCGGCATGGCTGTCAGAAGCATCGATACCATGAGCAGGATCGGTTTCACGGAGCACCTCCTGGGCGATGCGGTAACGGAACGATTTACGCCGGCATCTTCGGCGGCCATCGATGCGTTTCCGCCTGGCAATGCTGGCACCAGGCATACAAGGCGTCGTACATCACCATGCCGTGTCGGAGCATCTCGTGATCGTCGGCGAACACTTGCGAGAGACCCAGTGAGATAGCGTAGAGCCCGCCGGATTGCGGGGTGAGATCCAGCTTTGACGTGTCCGCGCCCCGCACAATGCCAGCGAGTTGGCGCAAGGCAGGATCGTTCAGATGGTACTTATCCAGGAACGCGTCGAAGCTGCACAGTTCGCCGACATGCGATAGCTCCACGCCGGGGATGTCATAGGGAACAGCACCGGTCTCGCCGGCGACTTTCACGACGTCACCGGTGGGCACGTACAGAAACTCTGGTTCCTTGTCGATAAAGCGGGCGATCAGCCAAGGGCAGGCAATGCGGTCGATCTTCGGGCGTTCGCGAGTGATCCATTTCATGACACCACCTCTTTGGGCTGAAGCGGCTTGCCTGCTTCCCGCCAGGCATCGATGCCGCCGTTGAGGTAGCGAACATCGAAGCCACGCCCTCGCAGCCACAGCGCCGTGGAGCGACCGATGTCCAGCCCCTTCATGCAGTACACGAAGAGCGGCTGCGTGGCATCGATCTTGTCGCTCCACTGATCGACGGTCGTTGGGTCATGCCAGGTAGCACCGGCCACCATGTCCGGAGCGACCGCGAAGTCTTCCGCGCGTCGCACGTCGATGACATGCGGCGCCCCACCATCGAGGGCGCTGATGCCCACGCCGAGCGGCGCAGCGTCGCCCGCCACGGCTGCGCCATAGCGCCGGTAGACGGCATCCCAGCGGATGTTTTGCATGAAGGCATCGACGTAGGCCGCCGCCTTTGCACCGAAGTCCATGTGATACGCGTGTTCGTACATATCCAGGGCAAGCACCGGAGTTGCACCGGCGAGCAGGTTCGTGTGGTCTGCGGCCCAGTGGTTTACCAGCCGACCCTCGCGCGCGGACCATGCCAGGATCGCCCAGCCCGATCCACCGCCCATTGCCTTGGCCAGTGTGGTGAACTCGGATCGCCATTGCTCGACGGAGCCGAAGTCGCGCGCCAACGCCACCGAGAGCCCGCACGAGGGCAGCACCCCATCACCGCCGAGCGCATCGAAGTACAGCTCGTGCAGGACAGCAGAGTTCGCAGCGACCAGCTCCTCGCGCTTGAGCCCATTGATCAGAAAGCCCTGCGTCGTGCTCCAATCCAGTTCGGCGAGTTCGCCGCGAATGGCGTTCAGACGTTTCACAGCGCCGGTGTAGTTGTTCTCGTAATGACTGACGATCAGCTTCTCCGAGAGGCCAGTGAGCTTGCCTGGATCGACGCCCAGCGGCTTCATTTGATAGGTCATGATGAATTCCTTGTTCGTGTGGCTCATGCGTGGAGGAATGGGTAGGCGACCAGGCCGATTAGTGCGGCGCCGACGACGATGACTGGCTCAGGCAACTTCTTGAATTTCCAGAGCAATGCGACCGTGACAAGCGCAAGCAAGACAGTGGGCAGATCGATAATTGAGCGTTTGGCCAGGACGATCACGGCGCCCGTGATGGCCCCGACAGCCGCCGCCGTCACGCCATCGACGAAGGCGATGATGCCGGGGCGCTTCCCGTACTTCTTGAAGTAGGGTGCCGGGATCACGGTGAACAGGTAGCAAGGCAGGAAGGTGCCCAGCGCGGCCACGGACGCCCCTGGCAGGCCGGCAACCAGATAGCCGATGAACCCGACCGTGATCACCACGGGGCCCGGCGTGATCATGGCCACTGCCACTGCGTCGACGAACTGCTTGTCGTTCAACCAATGGTGCTCGGTCACTACGCCGCCGTACAGGAACGGCACGATGGCAAGTCCGGACCCGAAGACGAAGGCGCCGGCCTTGGCGAAGAACACGCCGATTTGCGTCAGCAGCGGCCAGTCCACGGTGCTGACGATCCCGCCCACCGAGGGCACTTGCGTCGCCGCGAAGGCATTGAGGCCGCCTTGTCGCAGCGACTTCGGTGGCGCGCGCCAAAACCACACCACGATGCCGGCCGCCAGGAACAGCCAGGCGATCTCGGATTCGGTCACCACGGTCACTGTTGCCAATACCAGGTAGATCACCCACAGCAGCTTGTCCTTGCCCACGCTCTTGTTCGTGAGCTTGTAGGCGCTGATGGCAATGATCCCGATGACCGCGGCACCGACCCCATAGAACACCGACTGCATCCAGGTTAGCCCGCCAAATCGCACGTAGGCCCAACCCAGCGCCACCACCATCAGGAACGACGGGATGACGAACGCAATGCCGACCAAGGTCGCTCCGACGAGGCGATAGTGCACATAGCCGAAATAGATGGCGAGCTGCGCGGCCAGCGGACCGGGAGCCAACTGCGCCAGCGCTAGGCCTTCCTTGTAGTCGGCATCGTTGATCCACTTGCGCGTATCCACCAGGTCCCGGTGCATGTAACCTGCGAGGGCCACGGGGCCGCCGAAGCCCAGCGTACCCAGGCGCAACATATAGAGCACAAGTTGCCAGAGCGTATAGCTCGGCCGTTCGGCCGCCGGGGCCTGCGGAATTTCGGTTTGCTGCAGGTTGCTCATTGATCCTCCTTGAGATGGGTTCGGTGACGGCTAGCGTTTCTGGTTATTCAAAAAGTGGGCATGCAGGGAATCCAGCACCAAGCCGATTTCGGCCAGCAGCGCATCGTCGTCGGCTAGCCGCTCGCGGGCGCCGGCCAGAATCGCCTCGAACCCGCTCGCTTCGGGGACGGTCGGGCCGCCGACATCCAACGCGTGGACCATTCCCGCCAGACGCTGCAATCCAGGGTTCGCGTCAAGGCCAAAGCTCGCTAGCAGCACTTCGAAGGACACCTTCTCGCCGACGTGGGTGAAGGTCGCCCCGTCGTAGTCAAAGCCCAACGCGTCTGCGGGGCAATCGCTGGGGCTTTCGAGCCACAGGAATCGGGCGTGGGGGTCAATAAAGCGCTGGATCAGCCAGGCGCAAGTCACCCGGTCGACCCAAAGATGGCGGCGGGTGGCCCATAGCCGTCCCTGATACTGCGCGGGGTCACGCCGGGCGATTGCCCCGGAAGCGGGATGCGGTTCTCCCGGCGACAGGATCGTTTCAACGGCGCCCGTGAAATCTCG
>NZ_JBWKVH010000052.1:0-47648 GCF_059421605.1 Cupriavidus sp. GW821-FHT02F09 | reverse complement strand
GTTAGTCTTCTTTGCCGACGCAAAGAAGAGTGACCGGCAGCCCCCGCAGGGGGATGTCGTATGGCTTTTGGGTGCAAACGCCATCGCCGCTCAAACAAGCAGCGACCAACCCCAAAGACCGATGTCGTACGGCTTTTGGGTCCAAAAACCAACACCGAAAAATCAAATCCGAAGCGCGAACAAGCGCCAACGGTTCTGCCCTTCCCCACACCCCCCTTTATCCCGGTAACACCTGCTCCCCCGCCCCCCAAACCCCCGACACCACCTTCTCCAGCCAAAACGCCCCAATAATCGTCTTCACATCGGTAATCCGCCCCGAGCGCACCCAATCGATCACCTGCCCCGCCGGCACGATGAACGTCTCGAGGAATTCGCCTTCATCGAGCTGCGCCGGCCCGGCGGTCAGATCCCGCGCCAGGAAGATATCGATAAACTCGGTGGAATAAGAAATGACGGGATGGATGCGCGTGAGGTAATCCCAACGCCGCGCGCTGTAGCCGGTTTCCTCCCGCAGCTCGCGCTCGCCGCAGCGCTGCGCGCCTTCCTGGGGATCCAGCTTGCCGGCAGGAAACTCCAGCATCACTTCGCCAACCGGATAGCGGTACTGCCGCTCCAGCAGCACGGTGCCATCGTCGAACAGCGGGATCATCATCACCGCGCCCGGATGCAGCACGTATTCCCGCCCGGCATGCTTGCCGTCGGGCAGCTTGACGATATCTTGCTTGAGAGTGAGGAATTTGCCTGTGTGCAGCGTGGCGGACGCCACGCACACTTCCTTCAGGCCTTGATCGCCGCCAGCGGCGATCTCGCTAGCGTCCAGCGTGTCAATCTTGTCGCTCATGAAAGCTCCGGGTCCGGACGCGGCCGGCCCGGGCGCCTTCGCTACCCGGCTGTCAAGCCGCGCGATGTTTGACGAGGTACTGCCAGGTGAAGCCCGGGAAGGCGAACACCAGCATCATGCAGGCGGTAATGGCGTAGAACTGCCAGCCCTGCGGGAAGGCGTTGCCCAGCCCCGCCTCCACGGCGAAGCCCGCCAGGCCTGCCACCACATACCAGGTGATCAACTCAGCCAGCCTCATCCACAGCGGCTTCCTGGCGAAGCGCAGCGGAATCAGCGCGAACAGCCGCTGGTTGATGAACGGCAGGTTGGCACAGACCAATGCCAGCAAGATGACAAACCAGCCCGCCGCAGATGAACTCATATCGCTACGCCGCCGTGGTGCATCAGGACGCCAGCGTGGCGCGGATCGCCTGGTAGCACAGGTTCATCAGCGCCGCGGGGAACAGGCCCAGGGCAATGATGACCGCGCCGTTCAGCGTCAGCATCGAACGCAGCCCGAAGCTGGATTCCAGCTTGCGCTCGTCAGCCGGCGCATCGAAGTACATCAGCTTGACGATGCGCAGGTAGTAGAACGCGCCGATCAGCGAGAACAGCACGGCCACCACGGCCAGCCAGGTCATGCCGCTCTTGACCACGGCTTCGAGCACCGCCAGCTTGGCGTAGAAGCCCATGGTCGGCGGGATGCCGGCCAGCGAGAACATCATCACCAGCATCAGCAGCGCGTACCAGGGGTTCTTGCGCGACAGGCCCTTGAGGTCGTCCAGGGTCTCGGCTTCGAAATCCTTGCCGGCGCGCAGCAGCACGATGCCGAAGGTGCCCAGCGTGGTCAGCACGTAGGTCACGGCATAGAACATCGACGAACCGTAGGCGCTGGCGGCGCCGTCGGCCTTGCCGTCGGCCACGCCGGACAGCAGGCCCAGCAGCAGGAAGCCCATGTGCGAGATGGTGGAGTAAGCCAGCATCCGCTTCAGGTTGGTCTGCACGATGGCGGTCAGGTTGCCGATGGCGAGAGACGCCACGGCCAGCACCATCAGCATGACTTGCCAGTCCACCGCCAGCGGCAGCAGGCCTTCCACCAGCAGGCGCAGCGCCATGGCGAACGCAGCCAGCTTGGGCGCGCCAGCGATCAGCAGCGTCACCGCGGTCGGCGAGCCCTGGTAGATGTCCGGGATCCACATGTGGAACGGTGCGGCGCCCATCTTGAACGCAATGCCGGCCACGATGAAGACCACGCCGAAGGCCAGCATGGTGGTGTTGACGCGGCCCGATTCCACCACGCGGAACACTTCCGCGAGGTTCAGCGAGCCGGTGGCGCCGTACAGCATGGACATGCCATACAGCAGGAAGCCCGAAGCCAGTGCGCCCAGCACGAAGTACTTGATGGCGGATTCGGAGGTCACGCGGTTGTCGCGGCGCAAGGCCACCAGCGCATAGGATGCCAGCGACAGCAGCTCCAGGCCCAGGTACAGGGTCAGGAAGTTGTTACCGGTGATCATCACGATCTGGCCGCCGAGCGTAAACAGCGCGAGCATGTAGAACTCGCCGCTGAACATGTCGCGGTCGGCCAGGTAGCTACGGGTGTAGACCAGCGTGACGAACAGCGCCGCGGAAGCGAAAGCCGACAGCAGGTTAGCCATCGGGTCCACGACCACCAGGTTGGCGAATGCGTAGTGGGTCTCGCCGGCGACGCCGTTGATGCCGAACCACACGGTCAGCACCAGCGTGGTCAGCAGCGACAGCGGATAGGCCACGCTGGTGCGGTTCTTGCCACGGGCAAGGTCGATCCAGTTGACCGCGGCGATCGCGATCGCCAGGAAAATGATTGGCGCCACAGGTGCCAATGTCGAGGACGGTTGCATGTTTGTTTCTCTCCCCGATTACAGCTTCGACTGCGCCACGTGCGACAGCAGGTTCACCACGGAAGCGTGCATCACATCGGTGAAGGGTTTCGGATACAGGCCCATATACAGGGTCATGATCGCCAGCAGGCCGAGCATCAGGAACTCGCGCTTGTTCAGGTCGACCAGCTCGGCTACGTGCTTGTGCACCACGTCGCCAAAGATCACGCGCTTGACCATCCACAGCGAATAGGCGGCGCCCAGGATCAGTGCCGTGGCTGCCAGCAGGCCGATCCAGAAGTTGAACTTGACCGCGCCCAGGATGACCATGAATTCACCGACGAAACCCGAGGTAGCCGGCAGGCCGCAGTTAGCCATGGCGAAGAACACCGACAGCGCCGCGAACTTCGGCATGGTGTTCACCACACCGCCGTAATCGGCGATCTGGCGCGAGTGCACCCGGTCATACAGCACGCCGATGCAAAGGAACATGGCGCCCGAGATAAAGCCGTGGGAGATCATCTGGATGATGCCGCCCTCGATGCCGATCTCGTTGAAGATGAAGAAGCCCAGCGTGACGAAGCCCATGTGGGCGATCGACGAGTACGCCACCAGCTTCTTCATGTCGGCCTGCACCAGCGCGACCAGGCCAATGTAGATCACCGCGATCAGCGAGATGGTGATGATGAAAGCGGCCATGCTATGGCTGGCGTCTGGCGCGATCGGCAACGAGAAACGCAGGAAACCGTAGGCGCCCAGCTTCAGCATGATGGCAGCCAGCACCACCGAGCCGCCGGTCGGCGCCTCGACGTGGGCGTCAGGCAGCCAGGTATGGACGGGCCACATCGGCACCTTGACCGCGAAGGCCAGGAAGAAGGCGACAAACAGCGCGATCTGCTCGTTCATCGACAGCTTGGCCTGGTGCCATTCGAGGATCTCGAAAGTACCGGTCTTGCTGTACAGGTACAGCAGCGCAACCAGCGTCAGCAGCGAGCCGAGCAGCGTGTACAGGAAGAACTTGAAAGCCGCGTACACACGGTTCGGGCCGCCCCAGACACCGATGATGATGTACATCGGGATCAGCGTGGCTTCGAAGAACACGTAGAACAGCATGCCGTTGAGCGCGCAAAACACGCCGACCATCAGGCCCGACAAAATCAGGAACGAGGCCATGTACTCGGCCACGCGCTCGGTGATCACTTCCCAGGCGGAGATCACCACGATCACAGTGATGAAGGCGGTCAGCACCACGAACCACATCGAGATGCCGTCGACACCCAGGTGGTAGTTGATGTTGAAGCGCTCGATCCAGTTCGACTTCTCGACGAACTGCATGGCCGCCGTGGAGCGGTCGAAGTGAAACACCAGCGGCAGCGTGACGATGAAGCTGACGATGGAGCCGAACAGCGACATCCAGCGCACGTAGCAGCGACTGCGGTCGGAACCCGAGGCTAGTATCAGCAGGCCAAAAAAGATCGGCAGCCAGATAGCGAAAGACAGAACCATTTTCTTGTTTTCCTTACTTGGTGCCCACTGTGGCGAACGAGGTGCCGAACACCGTCATCGTCAGCAGTACCAGCATGCCCAGGATCATGGCGAATGCGTAATGGTAGATATAGCCGGACTGCAGGTAGCGGCTCACCGAAGCGAACCAGCCGACCACACGCGCGGCACCGTTGACCACCAGGCCATCGATCAGCCCCTGGTCACCGCCCTTCCACAGGCCGGTGCCAAGCAGACGGGCCCCGCGGGCAAACACGGCCTGGTTGATCGCGTCCATGTAGTACTTGTTGTCGAGCAGCGTGTACAGGCCCGAAAAACGTTGCTTGATGGCAGCCGGGATGTCCGGGCGCTTCATGTAGAAGAACCAGGACAGCACCACGCCCGAGATGGCCAGCCACAGCACCGGCGTGGTCAGCGAATGCAGGCCCATCGCCACCCAGCCGTGGAAGGCTTCGGTCAGCTCCGCCATCGCGTGGTGGTTCTCGCCTACGTAGATCACGTTCTTGAAGGCCACGCCATTCTTGAAGAAGTCGCCGAACAGCATCGGGCCGATCGCGATCGCGCCGATCACCACCGACGGGATGGCCAGCAGCACCAGCGGCAGCGTGACGACCCACGGCGACTCGTGCGGCTTCTCGCCCGGGGCCAGGCCGTGATGATGGTCGGCCGTTGCCTCCTCATCGTCATGGTTGCCCGCGTGATGCGCGTGGTGGTCTTCCTTGCCGAAACGCTCTTCGCCGTGGAACACCAGGAAGTACATGCGGAACGAGTAGAACGCCGTGACGAACACGCCGGCCAGCACCGCGAAGTAAGCAAAGCCCGAGCCCGGGATATGCGACTCGGCCACGGCCTCGATAATCGAGTCCTTGGAGTAGAAACCAGCAAAGAACGGCGTGCCGATCAGGGCCAGCGAGCCCACCAGCGAGGTGATCCACGTAATCGGCATGTACTTGCGCAGGCCGCCCATGTTGCGGATGTCCTGATCGTGGTGCATGCCGATGATGACTGAGCCCGCGGCAAGGAACAGCAGTGCCTTGAAGAATGCGTGGGTCATCAGGTGGAACACGGCCACCGAGTATGCCGAGGCGCCCAGGGCGACGGTCATGTAGCCCAGCTGCGACAGCGTGGAGTAAGCCACCACGCGCTTGATGTCGTTCTGGATGATGCCCAGGAAGCCCATGAACAGCGCGGTAATGGCGCCGATCACCAGCACGAACGACAGCGCGGTGTCCGACAGCTCGAACAGCGGCGACATGCGCGCGACCATGAAGATGCCGGCCGTCACCATGGTGGCGGCGTGAATCAGCGCGGAGATCGGGGTCGGGCCTTCCATCGAGTCAGGCAGCCACACGTGCAGCGGGAACTGCGCCGACTTGCCCATGGCGCCGATGAACAGGCAGATGCAGGCGACCGTGATCATCAGCCAGTCGGTGCCTGGGAAGATCACCGTGGCGAGCTGGTCGCGCGCGGCGAAGACTTCGGTGTAGTTCATGCTGCCGCTGTAGGCCAGCAGCAGGCCGATGCCGAGAATGAAGCCGAAGTCACCCACGCGGTTGACCAGGAACGCCTTCAGGTTGGCGAAGATGGCCGTCGGGCGGGTGTACCAGAAGCCGATCAGCAGGTACGACACCAGGCCCACAGCTTCCCAGCCGAAGAACAGCTGCAGGAAGTTGTTGCTCATCACCAGCATCAGCATCGAGAAGGTGAACAGCGAGATGTAGGCGAAAAAGCGGTTGTAGCCGGGATCTTCGCTCATGTAGCCGACGGTGTAGATGTGCACCATCAGCGAGACGAAGGTCACCACCACCATCATCATCGCGGTCAGCGAGTCGACCAGGAAGCCCACTTCCATCTTCAGGTCGCCGATCTTCATCCACTCGTACACGGTGGCGTTGAAGCTCGCGCCGTTCATGACGTCCATCAGCACGATGATCGACAGCAGGCAGGAAATCGCCACACCGAGAATCGTCACGGTGTGGGCCAGCGTGCGGCCGGCGCGTGTCTCCGAGGAGAACGTGCTGAAGAACTTGGTGCCGAACAGGCCGGCGATGGCTGCACCGGCGAGCGGTGCGAGCGGAATCGCCAGTAGCAGGTTGGGGTCGAGCGTGGTTGCCATAGGACGCTTAGTGGTGTGCGGTCGGAGAACGGTCTTGATTCATAACGTAGCGGCGCGGATCAACCCTTGAGGGTGTCCATGTCGTCCACGTTGATCGTGTCCAGGTTGCGGAACAGCACGACCAGGATTGCAAGGCCGATTGCCGATTCGGCCGCAGCCACCGTGAGGATAAAGAAAACGAAAACCTGTCCTGCCAGGTCGCCCAGATAGTGCGAGAAGGCGACGAAGTTCATATTGACCGCAAGCAGCATCAACTCGATCGCCATCAGCAGCACGATCACGTTCTTGCGGTTCAGGAAAATACCAACGATGCTGATGGCGAACAGGATCGCACCGAGCACGAGGAAATGGGCGAGAGAGAGCACAGCGTTTCTCCGGGCTTTAGTTCTTGTTAGCGGCAGCCGCGGCATCCGGGCTGGCTTGGGTGCCGGCACGGGCTTCGCTGGGCATCGAGACCAGGCGCACGCGGTCCTGGCGGCGGGTACGCAACTGCTCGCCCACGTCTTGCGACTTGTTGTCCTTGCGGCGGCGCAGCGTCAGCGCGACAGCGGCGATGATCGCCACCAGCAGGATGATGCCCGCCACTTCAAAGGCGTAGATGTAGTCGGTGTAGATCAGCTTGCCGAGCGCTGCCGTGTTGGAGTAGTCCGGGCCCTGCGTCACGTTGTTCAGCGGCACCGTGGTGCCGATGAAGTTACGCACCAGCACGGTGGCCATCTCGCCGATGATCAGCGCACCGATCACCGAGGCCAGCGGCACGTAGGTCCAGAAGTCCCGTCGCAGGTGCTCGATGTCGATATCGATCATCATCACCACGAACAGGAACAGCACCATCACGGCGCCCACGTACACCAGCACCAGCAGGATGGCGAGGAATTCGGCCTTCAGCAGCATCCAGATCGCGGCTGCCGTAAAAAACGACAGCACGAGGAACAGTGCGGAGTGCACCGGGTTCTTCGCGGTGATGACTTTCAGTGCGGAGAGCACCAGCACCAGCGCAAAGACATAGAAGATGGTGGTCGTGAGTTCCATGGTCCTCGTCGAGCCTTCCGGCACAAGCCACCCCTGGTGGCCTGCCCTTGCGGCATCCTTTTCGTTAGCCCCACACGGGGCCCGATTCACAATGCATTGGCAACGCCCGCCAGGTTCGGCGGGCACGCCCTGTAATGCGCTTATCAGCGGTACTTGGCGTCCGCAGCCTTGGCCGCGGCGATCTGCGGCTCGTAGCGGTCGCCCACTGCCAGCAGCATGTCCTTGGTGAAGTACAGGTCGCCGCGCTTCTCGCCGTGGTACTCGAGGATATGCGTCTCGACGATGGCGTCGACCGGGCAGGCTTCTTCGCAGAAGCCGCAGAAAATGCACTTGGTCAGGTCGATGTCATAGCGCGTGGTGCGGCGGGTGCCGTCGGCGCGGGCATCGGACTCGATGGTGATGGCCACAGCCGGGCAAACCGCTTCGCACAGCTTGCAGGCGATGCAGCGCTCTTCCCCGTTGGGGTAGCGGCGCAGCGCGTGCAGGCCGCGAAAACGCGGCGACATCGGCGTTTTCTCTTCGGGGAACTGGACCGTGATCTTGCGGGCGAAGAGATAACGCCCGGTCAGAGCCATGCCCTTGAAGAGTTCCTTCAGGAGCAGGCTGTTGAAGAAGTCCTTGATGGCGAGCAGCATGACGATTGCTTCCTAATGATTCCGCAGGGTGCCGCCTGTTGTGGCTGCGCCCCTGCTTTGGCCGTTCAATGCCAGATATTCCAGGGCGACCGGATCCAGATCGCCACGATGACCAGCCAGCCCACCGTCAGCGGGATGAAGATCTTCCAGCCCAGGCGCATGATCTGGTCATAGCGGTAGCGCGGGAACGAAGCACGAATCCAGATAAACACCGACAGCAGCAAAAATACCTTGATCACCAGCCAGAAGAAGCCCGGGACCGCATTGGTGATGAAGCTCTCGAACGGCGGCGCCCAGCCTCCCAGGAACATCAACGCGGTCATCGTCGAGATGACGATCATGTTGATGTACTCAGCCAGGAAGAACAGCGCGAAGCCCATGCCCGAGTACTCGATCATGTGGCCGGCAACGATTTCCGACTCGCCTTCCACCACGTCGAACGGGTGGCGGTTGGTTTCGGCCACGCCGGAGATGAAGTACACGCCGAACATGGGCAGCAGCGGCAGCCAGTTCCACGACAGTACGTTGATCCCCATGTTGGCGAAATAGCCGGTGTTCTGCGAGTTGACGATGGCCGACAGGTTCAGGCTGCCAGACACCATCAGCACGGTCACCAGGGCAAAGCCCATGGCGATTTCATACGAGACCATCTGCGCCGCGGCGCGCATGGCGCCGATGAAGGCGTACTTGGAGTTGGAGGCCCAACCGGCCAGGATCACGCCGTAGACGCCAACCGAGCTGATCGCCATCACGTAGAGCAGGCCGGCGTTGACGTTGGCCATCACCACTTCGGCCTGGAACGGAATCACCGCCCAGATCGCCACGGCGGGCATCAGCACCATCAGCGGGGCAACCAGGTACATGCCCCGGCTGACCTGCGTGGGCATCATCACTTCCTTGAGCAGCAGCTTGAGCACGTCGGCGATCGGCTGCAGCAGGCCCAGCGGCCCGACCCGGTTCGGGCCGATACGCACGTGCATCCAGCCAATCAGCTTGCGCTCCCACAGGATCAGGTAGGCCACGCACAACAGCAGCGGCACCACAATGACCACGGCGCGAATCAGGATCCACAGCGGCGTCCATGCGCCGCCGAAGAGATTCTGTCCTTGCGAGGTAATCCAATCGATCATGTTTCTTTCTCGCTCTTCTTATGCCGTGGCCGCCGGCTCGGCCGCGCCCTTCGCGGTGGCGGCCAGGTCGATGGCTTTCTCTACGGTGACGGTGCCGAACGGTGCGCCTAGCGTGGTCGCGGCAACGGTGCCGGCGGACACGCGCACGGTGCCGGCAGGCAACGCGGCTTCGAGGGCGGCTGGCAGCACCACGCTGCCCTGCCCTTGCGTCACGCGCACCGGGTCGCCAGCCTGCACGCCCAGCGAGGCGAACAGGTCTGCCGACAGTCCGGCTTGCATGGCGCGGCGCGCGGCTGCGGACAGTTGCAGCGAATCGGCACGGCGCACGATCGGGTCGGCGTGGTAGATCGGCACATCGGCGATGCGTTCGATTCCACCGGCCGCCTGGGCGGTGACGCGGATGGCCGCGTCGGTGCCGTTGTTCAGTTGCGGTGCGACCGGCTTGGCCAGCACTTCGTCGCGCACGCTTTCGGCGGTCTCGAAGTCGAAGCCAGGCACGTCCAGCAGGTTGCCCAGCACGCGCAGCACCTTCCAGCCCGGACGCGAATCGCCCAGCGCGCGGACGACGCCGTTGAAGCTTTGCGGCAGGCCTTCGCAGTTCACGAACGTGCCTGCGGTTTCGGTGAACGGCGTCACCGGCAGGATCACGTCAGCATATTGCAGCGCGGCGTCCGAGCGGAACGCGGACAGCACCACCACGGTGCCGGCCTGGGCCAGCGCAGCCAGCGCCTGGGTCGGGTTGGCGGCATCGAACTCGGGTTCCGTGTTCAACAGCACGTAAGCACGGCGCGGCGTGTCAAACATGGCCTGCGCATTGGCGCCGCCATTTTGCGGCAGCGCGCCGGCGATATGGCCACCGACGGTGTTCGCGGCTTCGGTCAGGAAGCCCAGCGTGGCGCCGGTTTCCGTGGCGATCCACTGTGCCAGCGCATGCAGCGCGGCGAATTGCGGATGACGCACGGCCTCGTTGCCGAGGAACACGGCGCGGCGCTCGCCCGACAGCAGCGCATCGGCCACCAGCTTGGCCTCGTCGTCGCCATCGAAGCCATCGGTGCCCGCCGGAGCGGCCACGCCCTTGGCGGCGGCAACGGCACGGGCCACGCCGGCCAGGGCTGCGGTCCAGCCGGATGGCGCCACGTCAATGCGTGCGGCCAGCGGCATCAGCAGGTCCTCGGCGCTGGCGCCGAGGACGGCCACGCGGGCTCCCTTCTTGCCAGCCTGGCGCAGACGCGCGGCCAGCAGCGGATGATCCTTGCGCAGGGCGGAACCGATCACCAGCACGCGTTGCAGCGTGGAGACGTCGGCGATCGGCAGGCCGAGCCACGGCGCGCCCTTGATGGCGGCCGAGAAATCGGTCTGGCGCTGGCGGAAGTCGACGTTGTCGCTGCCCAGGCCACGCACCAGCTTGCCCAGCAGGTGGAGTTCTTCCAGCGTGCTGTGCGGGCTGGCCAGCGCGGCGATCTGGTCTGCGCCATGATCACGCTTGATGCTCGCGAGGCCATTGGCCACGTATTCCAGCGCGGTCTGCCAGTCGGTTTCCATCCACTCGCCGCCCTGCTTGACGAGCGGCTTGGTGAGACGGTCGGGGCTGTTGAGGCCTTCGTACGAGAAGCGGTCCTTGTCGGACAGCCAGCATTCGTTGACGGCTTCGTTGTCCAGCGGCAGCACGCGCATGACGCGCTGGTTCTTGGTCTGCACCACCAGGTTCGCGCCCAGGCCATCATGCGGCGACACCGATTTGCGGCGTGCCAGTTCCCAGGTACGTGCCGAGTAGCGGAACGGCTTGCTGGTCAGCGCGCCGACCGGGCAGAGGTCGATCATGTTGCCGGACAGTTCCGAATCCACGGTCTGGCCAACGAAGGTCGTGATCTCGGAGTGCTCGCCACGGCCCAGCATGCCCAGCTCCATCACGCCGGCCACTTCCTGGCCAAAGCGCACGCAGCGGGTGCAGTGGATGCAGCGGCTCATCTCTTCCATGGAGATCAGCGGGCCCACGTTCTTGTGGAATACGACGCGCTTTTCTTCCTTATAGCGCGACTCCGATGCGCCGTAGCCCACGGCCAGATCCTGCAGCTGGCACTCGCCGCCCTGATCGCAGATCGGGCAATCCAGCGGGTGGTTGATCAGCAGGAATTCCATCACCGACTTCTGGGCCTTGACTGCCTTCTCCGAATTGGTGAAGACCTTCATGCCAGGGGTGACCGGCGTGGCGCAGGCGGGCAGCGCCTTGGGCGCTTTCTCAACCTCAACCAGGCACATGCGGCAGTTCGCCGCGATGGACAATTTACGGTGGTAGCAGAAGTGCGGGATGTAGGTGCCCAGCTGGCGGGCGGCTTCCATCACCAGGCTGCCTTCAGCAACCTCAACCTTCTTGCCGTCGATCTCGAGTTCAACCATGTTCTGCCACGCTTAAGAGTAGGCCGGAACCATGCACTGCTTGTGTTCGACGTGATATTCGAACTCTTTCCAGTAGTGCTTGAGCATGCCGCGGACCGGCATCGCTGCCGCATCACCAAGCGCGCAGATAGTGCGGCCCATGATGTTTTCAGCGACGTTATTGAGCAGGTCCAGATCTTCCTGGCGCCCTTCTCCGTGTTCGATACGATTCACCATGCGATAGAGCCAGCCGGTGCCTTCGCGGCACGGCGTGCACTGGCCGCACGATTCTTCAAAGTAGAAATACGACAGACGCAGCAGCGAGCGAACCATGCAGCGCGTCTCGTCCATCACGATCACCGCGCCCGAGCCCAGCATCGAGCCGGCCTTGGCGATCGAGTCATAGTCCATGTCGGACGCCATCATCATGTCGCCCGGCACCACCGGGGCGGACGAGCCGCCCGGGATCACTGCCTTGATCCGCTTGCCGCCGCGCATGCCGCCGGCGAGTTCCAGCAGGGTCGCGAACGGCGTGCCCAGCGGGATCTCGTAGTTGCCGGGGCGCTCGACGTCGCCGGAGATCGAGAAGATCTTGGAGCCGCCGTTGTTCGGCTTGCCCATCTTCAGGTAGTTTTCCGGCCCGATCGACAACAGGAACGGCACCGCGGCAAACGTTTCCGTGTTGTTGATGGTGGTCGGCTTGCCGTACAGGCCGAAGCTGGCCGGGAACGGCGGCTTGAAGCGCGGCTGGCCTTTCTTGCCTTCCAGCGATTCGAGCAGCGCGGTTTCCTCGCCACAGATGTAAGCGCCGTAGCCGTGGTGGGCGTGCAGCTGGAAGTCGAAGCCCGAGCCCAGGATGTTGTCACCCAGGAAACCGGCGGCACGTGCCTCTTCGAGGGCTTGCTCGAAAATCTTGTACTCGTTCCAGATCTCGCCGTGGATGTAGTTGTAGCCCACGGTGATGCCCATCGCGTACGCACCGATGGCCATGCCTTCGATCAGCGCATGCGGGTTGTAGCGGATGATGTCGCGGTCCTTGAAGGTACCGGGCTCGCCCTCGTCGGTGTTGCAGACCAGGTATTTCTGGCCGGGGAACTGACGCGGCATGAAGCTCCACTTCAGGCCGGTGGGAAAGCCCGCGCCGCCACGGCCGCGCAGGCCGGAGGCCTTGACGTCCGCGATCACCTGCTCGGGCGTGATCTTCTCGGTCAGGATGCGCTTGAGCTGCTGGTAGCCACCGCGCTTGACGTAGTCGTCGAGGTGCCAGTTGCTGCCATCGAGGCCAGCCAGGATCAGCGGCTTGATATGGCGGTCGTGCAGAGAGGTCATGTTACTTATCTCCCTTGGCTGCAGTGCTGCCGGCGGCCTTGAGCTCGTCGACGAGCGCGTCCAGCTTGGCGTCGCTCATATGGCTGCACATGCGGGTATTGTTGACGATCATCACCGGTGCGTCGCCGCAGGCACCCATGCACTCGCCTTCCTTGAGGGTGAAGGTGCCGCACGGGGTGGTTTCGTTGTAGCCGATCCCCAGCTTTTGCTTGAGGTAGTCGCCGGCACGTTCGCCGCCGGAGAGTGCGCACGGCAGGTTGGTGCAGACGGTCAGCTTGTACTTGCCGACCGGCTTGGTGTCGTACATGTTGTAGAAGGTTGCAACCTCCTCGACCCATACCGGCGGCATGTCGAGGTAGCTGGCAACAAACTGCATGACTTCCGGGGAGACCCAGCCCACTTCGCCCTGCGCCACGGCCAACGCCGCCATCACGGCCGACTGCTTCTGGTCAGCCGGATACTTGGCGATCGCGCGATCGATTTCCTTGAGAGCTTCTGCTGATAGCATGGTCGTTGCTGTAATACGCCGTGTCATTTGCGGATCTGCGCCGCCACATGGCGCGCATCCCGCAGGTTTGCAGCCGTCGCTGCCGTTGCAGCCCGCATGTCAAAGGCATGCCGGGCTCACCGCGGGTTTCCCGTGACCGGACACGATCTTCTGTGGGTCCGTGCCAGGGGCGCCCGGATCGTCGTCCGGGGCCGGCGGCTCTTGTTAGCTCGTCAACGGTCGATTTCGCCGAAGACGATGTCTTGCGTACCGATGATCGTTACCGCATCCGCAATCATGTGGCCCTTGGCCATTTCATCCAGTGCGGCCAGATGGGCAAAGCCCGGGGCACGGATCTTCAGGCGATACGGCTTGTTCGCACCGTCGGAGATGGCATAGATGCCGAACTCGCCCTTCGGGTGCTCCACTGCCGCATAAGTCTCGCCTTCGGGCACGTGAATGCCTTCGGTGAAGAGCTTGAAGTGGTGGATCAGCTCTTCCATGTTCGACTTCATGTCCACGCGCGACGGCGGCGCAACCTTATGGTTGTCGCTCATCACCGGGCCCGGATTGCGGCGCAGCCAGTCGATGCACTGCTTGATGATGTTGTTGGACTGGCGCATTTCTTCCACGCGCACCAGGTAGCGGGAGTAGCAATCGCCGCCCACGCCCACCGGCACCTGGAAGTCCATGCGGTCATACACTTCGTAGGGCTGCTTCTTGCGCAGGTCCCACTCGATGCCGGAGCCGCGCAGCATCGGGCCGGTAAAGCCCATCTGCAGTGCACGTTCGGGGCTCACCACGCCGATGCCGACCAGGCGCTGCTTCCAGATCCGGTTGTCCGTCAGCAGCGTTTCGTATTCGTCGACGTACTTCGGGAAGCGGTTGGTGAAGTCCTCGATGAAGTCCAGCAACGAGCCCGAACGCGCTTCGTTCATGGCCTTGATGGCGCGCTCGTTGTGGATCTTCGACGCCTTGTATTGCGGCATCGTGTCCGGCAGGTCGCGGTATACGCCGCCCGGACGGTAGTAGGCCGCGTGCATGCGCGCGCCCGACACCGCCTCGTACATGTCGAACATGTCTTCGCGTTCGCGGAAGGCGTACAGGAACACCGCCATCGCGCCCACGTCGAGCGCGTGCGAGCCGATCCACATCAGGTGGTTCAGCAAGCGCGTGATTTCGTCGAACATCACGCGGATGTACTGCGCGCGGATTGGCACCTCGAGACCCAGCATCTTCTCGATGGCCATCACGTAGGCATGCTCGTTGACCATCATCGACACGTAGTCGAGGCGGTCCATGTACGGCACGCTCTGGATCCAGGTCTTCTGCTCGGCCAGCTTTTCGGTGGCACGGTGCAGCAGGCCGATATGGGGGTCGGCGCGCTGGATGACTTCGCCGTCCAGCTCCAGCACAAGGCGCAGCACGCCGTGTGCCGCAGGGTGCTGCGGGCCGAAGTTAAGGGTGTAATTCTTGATGTCTGCCATTGCGCGTTCTCAGTGCTGCAAGCCGCCGTAATTCTCTTCGCGGATCACGCGGGGCGTGACCTCGCGCGGCTCGATCGTGACGGGCTGATAGATCACCCGCTTTTGCTCGGGGTCGTAGCGCATCTCGACATAGCCCGAGACCGGGAAATCCTTGCGGAACGGGTGGCCGACGAAACCGTAGTCGGTCAGCAGGCGGCGCAGGTCGTTGTGGCCTTCGAACACGATGCCGTAGAAGTCGAACGCTTCGCGCTCGAACCAGTTCGCCGAGTTCCAGACGTCGGTCAGCGAGGGCACCACGGGCACGTCGTCGTCCGGCGCGAACACGCGTACGCGCAGGCGCCAGTTATGCTTGATCGAGATCAGGTGCGTCACGGCCGCGAAACGGGGACCGTCCCAGGCGCCGTCGCCATAGGTGGAATAGTCGACGCCGCACACATCGAGCAGCTGCTCAAAATGCAGTGAGGGATCGTCGCGCAGCATCAGCGCGCTTTCCAGGTAGTCATCGGCCTTGACGATAAGGGTAATCTCGCCTAGCGCCTCCACCAGTTTCTGGATACGCTTGCCCAGTACCTTTTCGAGCGCGGCCTTCAGAGTATCGAGGTTCGACATGTCAGCCCTTGCGCGCGATGGTGTTGGTGCGACGGATCTTGTTCTGCAGCTGGATGATGCCGTAGATCAGCGCTTCCGCCGTCGGGGGGCAGCCAGGCACGTAGATATCCACCGGCACGATCCGATCGCAACCACGCACCACTGAATACGAGTAGTGATAGTAGCCACCGCCATTCGCGCAGGAACCCATCGAGATCACCCAACGCGGCTCTGCCATCTGGTCATAGACCTTGCGCAGTGCGGGGGCCATCTTGTTGCACAGCGTGCCGGCCACGATCATCACGTCCGACTGGCGCGGCGACGGGCGGAAAATCACGCCGAAGCGGTCCATGTCGTAGCGCGCGGCGCCAGCATGCATCATTTCCACAGCGCAGCACGCCAGGCCAAAGGTCATCGGCCAGAGCGACCCGGTGCGGGTCCAGTTGATCAGCTTGTCAGCGGTAGTCGTGACGAAGCCTTCATTGAGAACGCCTTCGATTGCCATATCACATCACTCCCAATCGAGCGCGCCCTTTTTCCAGATGTAGACGAAGCCCACGATGAATTCCAGCAGAAACACGCCCATGGCGAAGAAACCCGGCCAGCCGATATCCCGCAGGGCTACACCCCAGGGAAACAGGAAGGCGGTCTCGAGATCGAACAGGATAAAAAGAATAGCGATGAGGTAGTAGCGCACGTCGAACTTCATGCGCGCGTCCTCGAACGCTTCGAAGCCGCACTCGTACGGAGAGAGCTTCGCGGGATCAGGTTTGTTTGGACCGAGAATTCGGCCAATCGACATCAGTGCAATGCCGAGCACGACACCGAAGATGATGAAGATGAGGACGGGGAAGTAGGCTTCGAGATTCAAGGTACGGCCAGCCTTATCTGGAATGTTGTCAACAGCACCAGCGGTAAGCGGCGTCCTGTTGCCCACCCCAAGCGCCATTCCGTAGAAATTACGACGCCGCCTTGCGGACTGGCCGGGGCATACATCCGGGATGGTCTCCGGATGTATGCCCCGATCAAGTTGTTTGGTGCCGACGGCGAGACTCGAACTCGCACAGCTTTCGCCACTACCCCCTCAAGATAGCGTGTCTACCAATTTCACCACGTCGGCTGGGGGAGAAACAATATTGCCTCGCGCCGGGCTTTTCAGGGCCCTGGGTTTTTACACCCTTCGGAACTCTGGCTGGGATACTACCTTATCCTGGCTGGAGCCCCGTCGCTGGGGGATCGTTTCAAGCCTTGTATTCTAACCTAGGATTCTTGTTTTGTTCAATGCACAACAGCAAAAATCTTCAAGAATAAGTCACAAGGCTCGTTGATTATTTCGGTACAGCAGGCGCAGAAGGATTCGAGGCCGCGGCAGCCGATGCAGCAGCAGGCGCCGAAGCCCCCGCCACCGCCGGTGCCACCGCGGGCGCGGAGCCCATCACGCCCAGCGAAGCTGCCGGCCGATAGTTGCCCATCAGCGTCAGGCTCAGCGTGCAGATGAAGAACAGCGTCGCCAGCACGGCGGTGGTACGCGACAGGAAGTTGGCCGAGCCGGTGGCGCCGAACAGGCTGCCCGAGGCCCCCGAGCCGAACGCCGCACCGACATCGGCGCCCTTGCCGTGCTGCAGCAGCACCAGGCCAATCACGCCAAGCGCGGACAGTACCTGCGCCACTACCAACAAAGTTTTGAAAATTGCCATTTGGTTCGATTCGCTTGCCTGATCAGACCCTATGAGCGGCCGGCATTCAGGCGTTGCCGATCGCGAGGAAATCGTCCGACTTCAGCGAGGCGCCTCCGATAAGGCCCCCGTCGATGTCGGGCATGGAAAATAGTTCTGCCGCATTGTCCGGCTTCACGCTGCCGCCGTACAACATGGCCATGCGAGCGGCCACGCCTGCGTCGCGCGCCGCCACCTGGGCGCGCAGGAAAGCGTGCACGGCCTGAGCCTGCTCGCTGCTTGCGGTCTTGCCCGTGCCGATCGCCCACACCGGCTCATAGGCCAGCACGATGCGGCCGAGCTGCTCAAGCGACAGGGTCTCGAGCACGGCGCCGAGCTGACGGCCTACCACGGCCTCGGTCTCGCCTGCCTCGCGCTGCGCCAGACTCTCGCCCACACACACCACTGGCACAATGCCGAACTCCAGCGCGCGCACCGCCTTGGCCGCTACCGTGGCATCCGTCTCGCCATGGTAGCTGCGCCGCTCCGAATGCCCCACCAGGGCATACGAAACACCGAACTCAGCCAGCATGGAGGCCGCGACTTCGCCCGTGAAGGCACCGCGCGCCTCGGCGGACACGTCCTGCGCGCCCCAGGCCACCGCGGACCCGGCCAGCAACGCCTGGCACTGCGCAAGATACGGGAACGGCGCGCATACTGCCAGGCGCGCGCTTGCGGGCGCTGCCTTGATCGCTTCCAGCAAGGTCACATTGGCAGCCAGGCTGCCGTGCATCTTCCAGTTGCCGATAACGAGCTTTTGTCTCACAGGGCGCCCCTCTCAATCAAACCGGCTATTGTAGCGCGGGCCAGGGCCCTACGCCACAGAAGGGCCCCGAAATCGGCCTGGGGCGCGAGGCGCCGGCCGCACCCGGCCGCATTCGGCCATCAGCCCGCTACCAGCAGCATTACCAGGTCAGGACGATCTTGCCGATGTGCTCGCTGGACTCCATCAGCCGATGCGCATCGGCGGCCTGGGCGGCCGGGAAGGTCTGGTGGATCACCGGCTTGATCTTGCCCGCGGCCAGCAGCGGCCACACGTGCTGGTGCAACGCCTGCGCGATCTCGCCCTTGAACGCCACCGGGCGGGGACGCAGCGTGGAGCCCGTCACGGTGATACGGCGGCGCAGGATATCGCCCAGCGGGATCTCGGCCTTGGCGCCGCCCAGCAGCGCGATGATCACAATGCGGCCATCGTCCGCGACGCAGGACAGCTCGCGCGCCAGATACGGGCCGGCCACCATGTCGAGGATGACATCTGCGCCACGGCCACCGGTCAGGGCCTTAACTTCGGCGACAAAGTCCTCGGTCTTGTAGTTGATGGCACGGTCGGCGCCCAGCTCCTCGCAGGCACGGCACTTGTCGGCGCTGCCGGCGGTGACGAAGACTTTGTGGCCCAGGGCCTTGGCGATCTGGATGGCGGTCGTGCCGATGCCGCTCGAGCCGCCCTGGATCAGCAGGGTCTCGTCCTTGCCCAGCGGGCCGCGGCCCAGGTAGCCGCGATCGAATACGTTACTCCACACGGTGAAGAACGTCTCCGGCAATGCGGCCGCCTCGACATCCGACAGGCCCGCCGGCACCGGCAGGCATTGCGCCGCGGGGGCCACGCACAACTCGGCGTAACCGCCGCCCTGCACCAGCGCGCACACGCGATCGCCCAGCTTCAGGCCGAAGCGGTTGTCGGAGTGCGCCAGGTCACCGCCGGCCACCACGCCGGCCACTTCCAGCCCCGGCAGGTCGGACGCGCCGGGTGGCACCGGGTAGTTGCCGGTACGCTGGAATACGTCGGGACGGTTGATGCCGGCCGCGGCCACGCGGATCAGGATCTCGCCGGCCTTGGGCACCGGGTCTGGGCGTTGCGCCAGTTGCAGGACTTCGGGGGCGCCGTACTCGCGGATTTCGATGGCTTGCATTGCTGCTCCTTGCGGTTAGGGACCTCGCGCATGCGGCGGGCTCGCGCACGCAGGGCGGGGGAATCAATCTGGGCACCCGCCATGCAGCGGGCCGAACAGCCGGGCCGCATGGGGTGGGACTGGCGGGAGTGTAAACAAAAAAGCGGCTGGACATCGCCAGCCGCTTTTTCTGCTACGGGTACCGTCGTTCTACCGGCACCGTAAAACGCTTACTGCTGCTGCTGATCAGCCGAAGGCGTCGTCGGCGCTGCCGGGGCAGCCGGAGCAGCCGGAGCAGCCGGTGCCTCGCTGGTGTTGGCGATCGGGCTGATGCTGCCGCCCTCTTCGGCCAGCGCGGCCTTCAGGGACAGGCGCAGGCGGCCCTTCTCGTCAGCCTGGATCAGCTTGACGCGCACGTGTTGGCCTTCCTTGAGCCAGTCCTTGATGTCCTTGACGCGTTCGTTGACGATCTCGGAGATATGCAGCAGGCCATCCTTGCCCGGCAGGATGTTGACGATGGCGCCAAAGTCCAACAGCTTGAGCACGGTGCCGGCGTAGATCTTGCCTACTTCGGCTTCCGCGGTGATGCCTTCGATGCGGCGCTTGGCTTCGGCCATGCCTTCGGTCGAGGTCGAGGCGATGGTGATGGTGCCGTCTTCCTGGATGTCGATGGTGGTGCCGGTTTCCTTCGTCAGGGCCTGGATGGTCGAGCCGCCCTTGCCGATCACTTCGCGGATCTTGTCCGGATGAATCTTCATGGTGATCATGCGCGGTGCGTGCTCCGACAGCTCGGTGCGCGCATGGCCCATCGCGTCCTGCATCTTGCCCAGGATATGCAGGCGGCCTTCCTTGGCTTGCGCCAGCGCGACCTGCATGATTTCCTTGGTGATGCCCTGGACCTTGATGTCCATCTGCAGCGCGGTGATGCCGGTGTCGGTACCCGCGACCTTGAAGTCCATGTCGCCGAGGTGGTCCTCGTCGCCCAGGATGTCGGTCAGCACGGCGAACTTGTTGCCTTCCAGGATCAGGCCCATGGCCACGCCGGCCACGTGCGCCTTGATCGGAACGCCTGCGTCCATCAGTGCCAGGCAGCCACCGCACACCGATGCCATCGACGACGAGCCGTTGGATTCGGTGATTTCGGACACCAGGCGGATGGTGTAGGCGAATTCGTCATCCTTCGGCAGGACCGGGATCAGCGCGCGCTTGGCCAGGCGGCCGTGACCGATTTCGCGGCGCTTGGGGCTGCCCACGCGGCCGGTTTCGCCGGTGGCGAACGGAGGCATGTTGTAGTGGAGCATGAAGCGGTCGCGGTATTCGCCGGCGAGCGCGTCGATGATCTGCTCATCGCCCTTGGTGCCCAGCGTGGCAACCACCAGCGCCTGGGTTTCGCCACGGGTGAAGATGGCCGAGCCGTGAGCGCGCGGCAGCACCGACGAGCGGATCTCGATCGGGCGCACGGTGCGGGTGTCGCGGCCATCGATGCGCGGCTCGCCCGACAGCACCTGGCTGCGCACAATCTTGGCTTCGATGTCGAACAGCACGTTGCCCACTTCGACCTTGTCGGCTTCCACGCCGGCTTCGGCCAGCTTGGCCGCAACAGTGGCGTAGACTTCCTTGAGCTTTTGGCTGCGAGCCGACTTCTGGCGCAGCTGGTAGACGTCCTGCAGCAGCGGCAGGGCAATCTCGCCGACCTTGGCGATCAGCGCTTCGTTCTTCGGTGCCGCGGTCCAGTCCCACTCCGGCTTGCCGCCGTCGCGCACCAGGTCATGGATGGCATTGATGGCCGTCTGCATCTGCTCGTGGCCGTAGACCACGGCGCCCAGCATCACCTCTTCCGACAGTTGGCGGGCTTCCGACTCCACCATCAGCACAGCGCGCTCGGTACCGGCAACCACCAGGTCCAGTTCCGAAGCGGCGATCTGCGAACGGGTCGGGTTCAGCAGGTACTGGCCGTCCTTGTAGCCAACGCGCGCTGCGCCGACCGGGCCGCTGAACGGAATGCCCGACACTGCCAGGGCAGCCGAGGCGCCGATCAGGGCGGGGATGTCAGCCGGGACTTCCGGATTCAGCGACAGCACGTGGATGACCACTTGCACTTCGTTGTAGAAGCCTTCCGGGAACAGCGGGCGCAGCGGGCGGTCGATCAGGCGCGAGGTCAGCGTCTCGTTTTCCGACGGACGGCCTTCACGCTTGAAGAAGCCACCGGGGATCTTGCCGGCAGCGTAGGTCTTCTCGATGTAGTCGACGGTCAGCGGGAAGAAATCCTGGCCGGCCTTGGGCGACTTGGCAGCGACAACGGTGGCGAGCACCACGGTGTCCTCAATGTCGACGATCACGGCACCGCCAGCCTGGCGGGCAACCTCGCCGGTTTCCAGGCGCACCTTGTGCTGGCCCCACTGGAATTCCTTGACGATCTTGTTGAACATGGTCATGAGCGTTCCTTTTGTTCGTGCTTGCACGCTTGTGCAACGCCCGCGTTAGCAGCCGCGGGCGAACTGCCGGATCAGCGTCGGCCTCAGTCACAGGGAAGTGCTATGCCATTCCAGCGCGATACCTGATAGCTGGTAGCTGGTACGTGGCATCTGCCTGGGCAGATACCGCGCTGGAATGACACAAAGCCCCGCTTCCTTGCCCGACTCCGGTATGGATTAACAGTAAAAAAGCTAAAAAAAGCTAAAGAACACAGTAACTTACTCCGTTGCACGTCTTGGCGCAACGTGTGCCAGCCCCCGGGGCCATGGCACCATCAAGTAGAGCAAAAATCACTTGCAGCAATGCTGGACATCGACAGGACAGCGACCGAACAAGGGCCGGACCTGCGGCATTTCATCCGCAAAAACAAAATGCCTGCATCAGCGAGGCTGACGCAGGCATTAGTGGCTCACGCGAAGGCGTGCAGTGCATCCATTCGTGCTGCCATCCGGACGATCCTGGCTGCTTACTTACGCAGGCCGAGCTTCTCGATCAGCGAACGATAACGGTCGGCATCGTTGGCCTTGAGGTAGTCCAGCAGGCGACGACGACGGCTCACCATGCGCAGCAGACCGCGGCGGCTGTGGTGATCCTTCATGTTGGCCTTGAAGTGGGGGGTCAGTTCGTTGATGCGGGTGGTCAGCAAAGCGACCTGGACTTCGGGGCTACCCGTGTCGTTGGCGGCACGTGCGAACTGCTTGATGACTTCGGTTTTGCTGCTGATTTGGGCTTCTGCCATGGTGATTTCCTTTTCACTTGCGAACGCTACAGCACGAAATGTGCCGCATGCGTCGTGCCTTGTGCGTGTCCTACATACAGGCAACTGTCTCGCCGGACCGGTTTTTGACAACCGGCTGACTATGACAGCGGGCGATTATAACGGAAAACGGGCTAGCGATGGCGTTTGCGGCAACGCAGGCCTGGAACCGCTAGAACCGTTCCATCTTGCAGGTCGTGGGCAACATGGTCTGCGCCGACTTTAGCTTCCTCACCGTGCGAAAGCCATATCCCGACCCCTCATTGTCAAAGCGCACATCGCCACCCTGCTTCTCCATCACCGACACGTAGAGCGGCTGCAGCACCTGGTGGTCGTCGGCGCGGATCGTCGCATCATGGAAGTTGTTGACGTAGCGCATGCCCTCCAGCGCACGCGCCACCTTGACGGCGTCGGTCGAACCCGCCTGCTCGATGGCCCGGGCGAGCATCTCCACCATCATCTGCATGCGCAGGTGAACGTAGTCGTCCTTGGGCTCAGGGTAACGGGCGCGGAACGCCTGGTAGAATGCGTCGGAAGCCGCGCCGCCCACGTTGGGGTGCCACTCCGCCACCGCAAGCACGCGCCCTACCCCGGCGTCTCCCATGGCCGCCGGCGCGCCCAGCCCGTTGCCGTAGAAGGTGTAGAACTTGGCATTCAGCCCGCCCTCGCGCGCGGCCTTGATCATCAGGGTAAGGTCGTTGCCCCAGTTGCCCGTGATCACCGCATCCGCGCCGCTGGCCTTGATCTTGGCGATATACGGGGCGAAGTCCTTGATCTTGCCGATCGGGTGGAACTCATCGCCCACGATGCGCAGCTCGGGCCGTTTGGCCGCCAGCATCTCCCGTGCCGAACGCGACACCTGATGCCCGAAACTGTAGTCCTGATCGATCAGGTAGACGCGCCGCACGCCGGCATCGGCACGGATGACTTCGGTCAGGGCCTGCATGCGCATGTCGGCGCTGGCATCGAAGCGGAAGTGCCAGAAGCTGCACCCCTCATTAGTCAGTGTGGGATCGACCGCCGAGTAATTCAGGAAGAGCACGCGGGCATCGGGCTGCCGGCTGTTATGGCGGTTGATCGCGCTGACCAGCGCGCCAGCCACCGCTGAGCTGTTGCCTTGCAGGACAAAGGGAATCCGCTTGTCCACCAGCCCGCGCAACTGGATCAGGCTCTCGTCGACATTGCCCTTGCTATCGAAGGTAACCAGCTCGAGGGGCCGCGCGCCTTCCGCGGTCTTGACGCCACCGCGCGCATTGACGCGGTCGATGGCGATCCGCAGGTTGCGCACCACCGCGTCGCCCGCGTTGGCAAAGGGGCCGGACAACCCTTCGATCATGCCGAGACGGATCGGCTCCTGCGCGCCGGCGCTCGCCGCCACCGCCAGCAAACAGCCCGCCAGCCATCGTTTAGCCCACATCGAGTGATCTCCCGCCAAAGCGCTGCATGGTAAGCCAGTGGCCCAGCCTAGGCAAATCGGATCGCATTCGCGGCAAAACGGGAATTTGGGCGAGGATGGCGGCGCCATGGCGGCGCTTACCCTCAAAAAGCCGGCACGTGCCACATGAGGCGCACACAACTTTTGCGCGCCGCTACACTCTTAGTCCATATCGTCACGAATTTTAATAAGAGGACTGCCATGAACGCCTCATCGTCGCGCCGTGCCGCCCAGTGGCTCGTGCTAGCAGCAGCGGCAGCCGTCCTGCCGGCCTGCTCGGTGCTGCAACCGGTCAAAGCCGGCCAGGACATGGTGGGCGCGCCAGAAGCCGCCGTACAAGCCCAGTTCGGCATGCCAACCGATACCTACCAGCTAGCCGACGGCACACAGCGCTGGATCTACTCCAAGCAACCCTTCGGGCAACAATCCTACGCAGCAGACTTCGACAGCAGCGGCCATCTGACCATGTTCCGGCAGATGCTGCAGACCAACGAGCTCTACAAGGCGAAAGTCGATGTGTGGACCAAGCTGGACGTGGAGCAACACTTTGGCAAGCCGCGCGAGCCCAAGCAGTACTACCCGCTGATGAAGCGCGAAGTGTGGTCCTACCGCTTCAAGCATGAAGACAACTGGCCATCGATGTTCAATTTCTATTTCGACGACGGCGGCGTGCTGCGCCAGACCCAGATCACGCCAGACCCGCTCGCGGATGGGCCCGGCCGACGCCGCTGAGAGCGGGAAAATGCAAAAAGCCCGCCATCATCCTCATGGGAATGCGGCGGGCCGATTCAAGCCCCGCGGCCGGGTAGGCCGCGGGCTTACCGGTCAGATCGGGATCAGATCTGCGGGTTGATCTTCTGCACGGCCTTGTCGTGCAGTTTATTCAGCGCGGCCAGGTAGGCCTTGGCCGAGGCGGCCACGATATCGGGATCGGTGCCCACGCCGTTGACGATGCGCCCGCCCTTGGACAACCGCACCGTGACTTCGCCCTGTGCCTGCGTGCCGGCAGTGATGGCATTGACCGAATACAGCACCAGCTCGGCGCCGCTGGCGACCTTGCCTTCGATGGCGTGGAGCGTGGCATCGACCGGGCCATTGCCCTCGCCTTCGCCCGTCACCTCATTGCCGTCCATATTGAACACCACGCGCGCATGCGGGCGCTCGCCGGTCTCGGAGTGCTGCGACAGCGAGATAAAGCGGAAGTGCTCGTTGACGTCGTGCGCCTCGTCGGAAACGATGGCCATGATGTCTTCGTCGAAGATCTCGGACTTCTGGTCGGCCAGTTCCTTGAAGCGGGTGAACGCGGCATTGACCTCACCCTCGCTCTCCAGCTCGATGCCGAGTTCCTGCAGGCGTTGCTTGAAGGCGTTGCGGCCCGAGAGCTTGCCCAGCACGATCTTGTTGGCGGTCCAGCCCACGTCTTCCGCGCGCATGATCTCGTAGGTATCGCGCGCCTTCAGCACGCCATCCTGGTGGATGCCCGAAGCATGTGCGAAGGCGTTGGCGCCCACCACGGCCTTGTTGGGCTGCACCACGAAGCCGGTGATCTGCGACACCAGCTTGGAAGCCGGCACGATCTGCGTGGTATCCACGCCGACGTCCATGTCGAAGTAGTCGCGGCGCGTCTTGACCGCCATCACGACTTCTTCCAGGCTGGTATTGCCGGCACGCTCACCGAGGCCGTTGATGGTGCACTCGACCTGGCGCGCACCGCCGAGCTTGACCGCCGCCAGCGAATTGGCCACGGCCATGCCGAGGTCGTTGTGGCAGTGCACGGACCAGATGGCCTTGTCGGAATTGGGGATGCGTTCGCGCACCGAGCGAATCAGGCCCGCGTAGCCTTCCGGCACGGCATAGCCCACCGTGTCCGGCAGGTTGATGGTGGTAGCGCCTTCCTTGATCACGCCTTCCAGCACGCGGCACAGGAAATCCATGTCCGAGCGGCTGCCATCTTCGGGCGAGAATTCGATATCGTCGGTGAACTGGCGGGCAAAGCGCACCGCCTGGATGGCTTGCTCGAAAACCTGGTCCGGCGTCATGCGCAGCTTCTTTTCCATATGCAGCGCCGAGGTGGCGATGAAGGTATGGATGCGGAAGGAGTTGGCCGGCTTGAGCGCCTCCGCGGCGCGGGCGATATCGCGATCGTTGGCGCGGGCCAGCGAGCAGATGGTCGAATCCTTGACGACCTGGGCGATGGAGCGGATCGCTTCGAAGTCGCCGTTGGAGCTGGCGGCAAAGCCCGCTTCGATCACGTCGACCTTCAGGCGCTCCAGCTGGCGCGCGATGCGGATCTTTTCCTCGCGGGTCATGGAGGCGCCGGGCGACTGTTCGCCGTCGCGCAAGGTGGTGTCGAAAATAATGAGTTTGTCGGACATGGTTGGGGCTCCTGGGCTGACTTTTGTATTTGGCGAATCGAGTGGATGCCTCGGCATTCGCCGTTCGTTTTGCTGTACTGCTGTGTTCGTGCTGAATGCAAAACGCCCCGGCGTGCAGTGATGCAGGCCGGGGCGTTTATAAATCCTGTGTGACTTTACGCGAGGGGCTTGGCTTCCCTCAGCGCGAACGCGTCCCGACCTGACGGCCTAGTAGGCCACCTAGAATGGTGCGGGCGAGTAGGGCTTGGCGCGAAATCATGTGAGCGACTATAGCCGAGAAGCCGGGTGTGTGCAATATGGATGCCTCAATCAGGCCAGCATCAGGCCGATAGCCGAAAAACGGGCCAGGGGGCGCCATGCCCCCTGGACGGCGGGCGTCAGGCCTTGGGCGGGATGCGCAGCTTCTGGCCGGGGTAGATCTTGTCCGGATTCGTCAACATCGGCTCGTTGGCCTCGAAAATCGCGGTGTACAGCGCGCCGTTGCCGTAGGCCGCCTGGGAGATCGCCCACAGGGTGTCGCCCTTGACCACGGTGTGCCAGGTCGATTCGGTGGAGTCGACATTGACCGACATCTTGTCGTCGACCTTGTCCACACCTTGCACATTGCCGCAGCACAGGATGATCTTCTCGCGGGTGGCCTGGTCCGGCGCCACGCCGAACACCGTCACCAGCCCCTGCGAGCCGTCCACCTGCACCATCAGCCCGGTGGCGTCGAGGTTCATCTGCTTGATGTAGCCTTCGATGGCATCGCCGGCGGCGCGGTTGGCCGCATCGGCATCGGCATCCGCCGCCGGCGCATCGGCCGGAGCCGCCGCGGGCGCGGCTTGCGCTGCGCTGCCGCCAAACAGTTTCTCTCCTGCTTCCTTGATGAAGTCGAGCATGCCCATGAGAACCTCCAGTGATAAGTGGACAACAAGGGGGACTACAGTACAACCGAGGCTACAGTGAACCACGGCAAACGCCGCGGCAATGCGACAGCCTGGAAAACAAATGTAAAAAAAGGCGCCGTAGCGCCTTTTTACCAACCTGCGATCAGGAACGATCGTTCCCGCCGTCCCGCACCTTGCGGATTTCGGCCGGCTTGCCGTGCAGCGCATGCCAGCCCCACAGCAGGTAGCCGGAGATGGCGTAGGCCACGAACAGGCCGAACAACGCCACCGGCGGATCCGTCGAGACCACCACGAACAAGACCAGCACCAGCACCATCATGCCGAAGGGCACGCGATAGCGCACGTCGAGCGCCTTGCCGCTATAGAACGGCGCATTGGAGACCATCGACAGCCCGGCGTACAGCGTGATTCCGAACGCCACCCACGGCATCCACAGGTCCTTGACCGGCAGCTTGTTGTCGATCACCAGCCAGACAAAGCCTGCCACCAGCGCCGCCGCCGCCGGGCTGGGCAACCCCTGGAAGAAGCGCTTGTCGACCACGCCGATGTTGGCATTGAAGCGCGCCAGGCGCAGCGCGGCACAGGTGCAATAGACAAAGGCGGCAATCCAGCCCCACTTGCCCAGGTCGTGCAGGATCCACTCATACATCACCAGCGCCGGCGCCACACCGAACGAGGTCATGTCCGACAACGAATCGTATTGCTCGCCAAACGCGCTCTGCGTATTGGTGATGCGTGCGACGCGCCCATCCATGCCGTCCAGCACCATCGCGGCGAAGATGGCGATGGCCGCGCTGTCAAAGCGCATGTTCATGGCCTGCACGATGGCAAAGAAGCCGGCGAACAGCGCCGCGGTGGTGAACGCGTTGGGCAGCAGGTAAATGCCGCGACGGCGCGGGCGCACGTACTCGATGTCGTGATCGTCCCCGGCCTCGTCGTCGAAATTGTCGGACTCGTTGCCACGCAGCTGGTTGTGGCGGAAAGGACGCAAGTTGGTCACGTTGCTATTGGTAACGCGCTTATTGCGTCGGTTGAAAGCACCCATGCCTGTTCTCCAGTGGGTCTGATCTGTTCCGGCGTCGCCGGATTAATCCAGCTCAGCCAGGATGGTCGACGAGGCCGACACCTTCTCGCCAATGGTCACGCGCGGGCGCGCATCCACCGGCAGGTAGACGTCGACGCGCGAGCCAAAGCGGATGAAGCCATAGCGCTGGCCGCGCGACAGCGTCTCGCCGACGCGGGTATAGCAGAGGATGCGGCGGGCCACCAGGCCGGCCACCTGTACCAAGGTCACCACCTTGCCGTCTGCGGCACGGCGGATGACCACGGCGTTGCGTTCGTTCTCGAGCGAAGCCTTGTCGAGGTCGGCGTTGACGAACTTGCCGGGGAAATACTCGACCTTCTCGACCTTGCCGTCCACGGACACCCGGTTGGAGTGTACGTTGAACACGTTCATGAAGACGCTGATCTTCAGCGCCTCGCGGCCCGCGTACGGGTCCATGGTCTTCTCGACCACCACGATGCGGCCATCGGCGGGCGCCAGGACGGCGTTCGGCTGGGCGGGAATGGACCGCGGCGGATCACGGAAAAACTGCAGCACGAACAGTGTAATGATCCACAGCGGCAAGGCCCACCAGAAGCCGGCGCTGACCTGCACCAGCAGCGAGATGACAAAGGCGCCAGCCAGGAACGGCCAGCCTTCACGGGCAATCAGCGGATGAGGATAGTTCATGCAATGCTTACTTGGTGGATAAAGTCTGACAAGGATAACAAAAAGCCGTTCAGTCCCCGCCTGAATAACCCCTCGAGAGGGGGAAATGTGCGGATGACTGAACGGCTGCGGCCCGCGCCGTCAGTAGCGGCGGGCCGTCGGGCTGTAGTACAGCTTAGTTCTTCGACTGGTCGACCAGCTTGTTCTTTGCGATCCAGGGCATCATCGCGCGCAGCTTGGCACCCACTTCTTCGATCTGGTGCTCAGCGGTCAGGCGGCGGCGCGAGATCAGGGTCGGGGCGCCGGCCTTGTTCTCGAGCAGGAAGCTCTTGGCGTACTCGCCGGTCTGGATGTCGGTCAGGCATTGCTTCATGGCCTTCTTGGTCTCCTCGGTCACGACGCGCGGGCCGGTGACGTATTCGCCGTATTCGGCGTTGTTGGAGATCGAGTAGTTCATGTTGGCGATGCCGCCTTCATAGATCAGGTCGACGATCAGCTTGAGTTCGTGCAGGCATTCGAAGTAAGCCATTTCCGGCGCGTAGCCAGCTTCCACCAGCGTTTCGAAGCCAGCCTTGATCAGCTCGACGGTACCGCCGCACAGCACGGCTTGCTCGCCGAACAGGTCGGTTTCGGTTTCTTCGCGGAAGTTGGTTTCGATGATGCCGGCGCGGCCGCCGCCGTTGGCGGTAGCGTACGACAGGGCGATGTCACGGGCGGCGCCGGACTTGTCCTGGTGCACGGCGATCAGGTGGGGCACGCCGCCGCCTTGGGCGTAGGTCGAGCGCACGGTGTGGCCCGGCGCCTTCGGGGCGATCATGATGACGTCGAGGTCGGCGCGCGGGATCACGGCACCGTAGTGCACGTTGAAGCCGTGGGCGAAGGCCAGTGCGGCGCCTTGCTTGATGTTGTCGTGCACTTCGTTCTTGTACACGTCGGCGATCTGCTCGTCCGGCAGCAGGATCATGACCACGTCGGCGTCCTTGACGGCGTCAGCCACTTCCTTGACCTGCAGGCCGGCATTGACTGCCTTGTTCCACGATGCGCCGCTCTTGCGCAGGCCAACGGTGACCTTGACGCCGGAGTCGTTCAGGTTTTGCGCGTGGGCGTGGCCTTGCGAGCCGTAGCCGATGATGGTGACGTTCTTGCCCTTGATCAGGGAGAGGTCGGCGTCCTTGTCGTAAAACACTTTCATGATGGTTCCTTCAGTCTTTCGTTTTCGTGTGTCGGGTTGGCGGCCACCGCCCGGCTAATGCCGGCACCGGCGCCGCCCTTGGATACTGCAATCAGGCTCAGACCTTCAGGATGCGCTCGCCGCGGCCAATGCCCGAGCCGCCGGTACGGACGGTCTCGAGGATGGCGGCGCGGTCGATGGCGTCCAGGAAGGCATCCAGCTTGCCGCCGTTGCCGGTCAGCTCGATGGTGTAGGTCTTCTCGGTGACGTCGATGATGCGGCCGCGGAAGATGTCGGCGGTGCGCTTCATTTCCTCGCGCTCCTTGCCGACCGCGCGCACCTTGACCAGCATCAGCTCGCGCTCGATGTGCGCGCCCTCGGTCAGGTCCACCACCTTGACCACTTCCACCAGGCGGTTCAGGTGCTTGGTGATCTGCTCGATGATGTCGTCCGAACCGCTGGTGACGATCGTCATGCGCGACAGCGAGGCGTCTTCGGTGGGGGCCACCGTCAGCGTCTCGATGTTGTAGCCGCGCGCCGAGAACAGGCCCACCACGCGCGACAGCGCGCCCGGTTCATTTTCCAGCAGGACCGAAATGATATGTCGCATTACAGGTCCTCCGCGCCGAGCAGCATCTCGGAGATGCCCTTGCCGGCCTGGACCATCGGCCACACGTTTTCAGTCGGGTCGGTCTGGAAATCGAGGAACACGGTACGGTCTTTCAGGCGGAAGGCTTCGCGCAGGGCGGGCTCGACGTCAGCCGTCTTTTCGATGCGCATGCCGATATGGCCATAGGCCTCGGCCAGCTTGACGAAGTCGGGCAGCGCGTCCATGTAGGAATGCGAGTAGCGGTTGTCGTACTCGATTTCCTGCCACTGGCGCACCATGCCGAGGTAGCGGTTGTTGAGCGCGCAGATCTTCACCGGGGTGTCGTACTGCAGGCAGGTCGACAGTTCCTGGATGTTCATCTGGATCGAGCCTTCGCCGGTGATGGTCACCACTTCCTTCTCGGGGAAGGCTTTCTTGATGCCCATCGCGTACGGCAGGCCCACGCCCATCGTGCCCAGGCCACCGGAATTGATCCAGCGGCGCGGTTCGTTGAACTTGTAGAACTGCGCGGCCCACATCTGGTGCTGGCCCACGTCCGAGCAGACGAAGGCATCGCCGTGCGTCAGTTCCCAGATCTTTTCCACCACGTACTGCGGCTTGATGATCTCGGAGTTGCGGTCGTACTTGAGGCAGTCCACCGAACGCCATTGCTCGATCTGTTCCCACCACTTGGCCAGGGCCTCGCGCTTGGGCTTGACGTCGCTGGCCTGCAGCTGGGAGATCAGCTCCTGCAGCACATCCTTGACGTGGCCCACGATGGGAATGTCGACCTTGACCCGCTTCGAGATGGAAGACGGATCGATGTCGATATGGATGATCTTGCGCGGCTGCGAGGTGAAGTGCGCCGGATTGCCGATCACGCGATCGTCGAAACGCGCCCCGATGGCGATCAGCACGTCGCAGTTCTGCATGGCCATGTTGGCTTCATACGTGCCGTGCATGCCGAGCATGCCGACGAACTGCTTGCTGGTGCCGGGGAACGAGCCGAGGCCCATCAGCGTGTTGGTGACCGGATGGCCGGTCAGCGCGGCAAGCTGGCGCAGCTCTTCGCTGGCATTGGCCAGCACCACACCGCCACCCGCATAGATGAACGGCCGTTCGGCGCCCTGCAACAGCGCGAGCGCCTTGCGGATCTGGCCCGAATGGCCCTTGTTCACCGGGTTGTACGAGCGCATGTCGATCGACTTGGGATACTCGTACTTGCAGGCATTGCGCGAGACGTCCTTGGGAATATCGACGACAACGGGGCCGGGACGGCCGGTTGCGGCAATATAGAACGCCTTCTTGATGGTCGCGGCGAGATCGCGGACGTCCTTGACCAGGAAGTTGTGCTTGACGATGGGGCGGGTGATGCCGACCGTGTCGCATTCCTGGAAAGCGTCCTGGCCGATAGCGTGCGTCGGCACGTTACCGGTGATGATCACCATCGGGATCGAGTCCAGGTAGGCCGTGGCAATGCCCGTCACCGCATTGGTGACGCCGGGACCAGAGGTCACCAGGGCGCAGCCCACCTTGCCGGTCGCACGCGCATAGCCGTCTGCGGCATGAACCGCGGCCTGCTCGTGGCGCACCAGGATGTGCTCGATCTTCTTTTGCTTGTAAAACTCGTCGTAGATATACAGCACTGCGCCGCCGGGGTAGCCCCAGACGTACTCGACGCCTTCTTCGGCAAGTGCGTGAACGAGAATCTCCGCCCCGATCATTTCGGGTGCGGCGGATGAATTGCTGTCTGCGTGGAATTCCGCGCTGGGCATGTTCATTTTA
The DNA here is from genome assembly GCF_059421605.1 of Cupriavidus sp. GW821-FHT02F09. Classification (NCBI taxonomy): domain Bacteria; kingdom Pseudomonadati; phylum Pseudomonadota; class Betaproteobacteria; order Burkholderiales; family Burkholderiaceae; genus Cupriavidus; species Cupriavidus sp. GW821-FHT02F09. Next base: position 15,494 of record NZ_JBWKVH010000052.1, on the reverse strand, counting down.
GTCCTTTGCAATTTTCGGCAAAAAATTGTTCGGATGCTCTCTGCCGGGCTTGTGGCACGGGTTCAAGCGGTGCGCGTCTGCATGATAGACCGCCTCATAAGCGGCCGAATGAGACAACCACTGATGTCGTGTGAACCCGCGACGATACTGGATTGATTCGGGCTTGTCTACGGGCTTTTTTGCGCGAGGGGGCATCCCGCCATCCTTCAGACTCCCCCGCCACGCGCTGAGCCTGAATGACCACAAAAGAGAACAAGGATGGTCACCGGGGGGGTTATTTGCTAGCATCCCACCATTTTGGACGTGCAAGAAGCCCTACCCTGCACTTCCACCGGCCAAGGCCCCACCGTCTGTACCCCGCCTGCATGGCAACCGATCAGGAACTATCCGACTTTCTCGCCAGCGTCGAGCGGCGCGCCTTCAAACAGGCCGTGTTTGCGGTGCGCGACGACGAAGCCGCCCTGGACATCGTCCAGGACGCGATGATCAAGCTCGCCGAAAAATACGGCGACAAGAGCGCCGCAGAGCTCGCACCGCTGTTCCAGCGCATACTGCAGAACACAATTCACGACTGGTTCCGCCGCCAGAAAGTACGCAATACCTGGGTCACCCTGTTTTCCAACCTGCGCGACGATCGCGAAGGCGAGGATAATGACCTGCTCGACACTTTCGAGGCCGAAATCGGCTCCGAATCTGCGGAAAGCAGCGCCGACAAGGTGGAACGCGCCCAGACCATGCACATCATCGAACAGGAGATCCAGCGCCTGCCGACACGTCAACGCGAAGCCTTCCTGATGCGTTACTGGGAGGATATGGACGTCGCGGAAACGGCTGCCGTCATGGGATGCTCCGAAGGCAGCGTCAAGACGCACTGTTCCCGTGCCACGCACACACTGGCGCAGGCATTGCGAGCGCGGGGGGTCCGACTATGAGCACCAGAAACGAAAAAGAAATCAACGAACGCCGCCTGGCACACGATATCCGCACGGCACTCGATGCCTCTGCGAATGCGTTGCCGGACAATGTGACCGATCGGCTTGCCGCCGCGCGGCGGATTGCGCTGTCTCGCAAGAAAGCGCATGCCGCCGTCGCCGTGCCGCAGCTGGCCTCGGCTGGGATGCCCACGCTCTCTTTCGACGAGGACGACTCGGCACTCCACCGCGCAGGTTCCTGGCTGCGCCGCCTTGGGCTGGTATGGACGCTGGTGGCGCTGGCCGCCGGGCTGGCGGGCATCTACCACTGGCAGCAGCAAAAGCGCGTCGATGAGCTGGCGGATGTGGACGCAGCGATGCTGCTCGACGACCTCCCACCGACGGCATACGCGGATCAGGGCTTCCACGTGTTCCTCAAGCGCGGTCAGTAGGCATGGCCGGCGCTGACATCATCCCCGACGCACCGCGCCGGCGGCTGGCGGCCTTGCTGCTGGCCGGCCTGGCCGCCGCCGTCACGATCTGGTCCCTGGTTCCGGCCACTTGCCAGGCTCAGGGCGGCCACCCCGGTGGTGCACCCGCGGCCAGCATCGCCAATGCGCACCCGAACTGGAACGAGCTCAATGCCGTCCAGCAGCGCGTGCTCGCGCCGCTGGCAGGCGAGTGGAACAATTTCCCCGAGCTCAACCGGCGCAAATGGCTGCAGATCGCGGAACGATACGAGAAATTCTCGCCCGCGGAACAGGCGCGGCTTCAGACCCGCATGACCGAATGGGTCAAGATGACGCCTCAGCAGCGTCGCCTGGCGCGCGAAAACTACCAGATCACGCGTTCGCTGCCCGCCCAGAAGAAGGCCGAGGCCTGGAACAAGTACCAGCAACTGCCGGAAGAGCAAAAAAAGAACCTGGCGGCTGCCGAGAAAGTGCCGCGCCGCCCCGGCGCGGTCAGCGCCCTGCCCTCCGGCAAGCGCCTGCCAGCCGAGACCACGCGGCAGCTGCACCTGGAAAAGAAGGCACCCGCCGGCGCCACATCGGCCGCCGCGCGCGCCCGCCCGCCCGCTGCCGGCACGCCGGCGGCGGAGTCCCAAGCTGCCCTGCCAGGCACCGCTGCCGGCGCACCGGTGCCGACCGTGGACACGCCGCGCGAAGCGGCCACCGAGGCCACGGCCAGCAGCACCAGCGCTACCGCCACGCCCGACGAGCCGGTGCGCCGCTGAACCGCTACGCGGTTGTGCGGCCGGCTCGCACCCGCGCCCTCCCACGCAAGCTACCCGCCCCACCCGCGCTTTGGCATAATGCCGCTTGCGCCGGCCCGGCCGTGCTCGCTTGCAGCCTCGCTGCCCGGCCCTCGCTGCCCGGCCTTGCCCTCCTCCGGCCTGACGGCCCTACCGCCCTATCGCCATACCCGCCATGCCCGCCGTGACCACGCCCAAACCCAACGCCAAGCCGGCCGCATCGGGCGCGCCGGCCAGTCCCTCGCGCCCGGCCGATGCACCGACGATCCGCCGCCGCATCGCCTGCATGCTGTACGAAGGCGTATTGCTGTTCGGCGTGCTAAGCGCCTCGACGGGGGTCTATCTGCTGGCGCGCCCGGCGCTGCAGCAGCTCGGGCTGGACGGCCCGTTCACGATGCAGTGCTGGAGCTTCCTGGTGCTGGGCTGCTACTTCGTCTGGTTCTGGCAGCGCAACGGACAGACGCTCGCCATGCAGACCTGGCGCATGCGGGTTGAGACGGCCGCGGGCGTGCCCCCGCGCTGGCCGCAGGCCGCGCTGCGCTACCTGCTGGCATGGCTCTGGCTGCCGCCTTCAGCGGCGCTCGGGCACGTGCTCGGCCTGGTCAAGGGCCCGTTCGTCGGCGTGCTGTGCGCTGGCCTGCTGGCTTGGGTCATGCTGGCCCTGCTCGACCCCAGGCGGCAGTTCCTGCATGACCGCCTGGCCCGCACCCGCCTGGCCGACCTGCGCCCGCCCAAGCCATGAACCTGTCGGCTGCCGCCTTGCGCCGCATCGCGGTGGCATTGCAGGCCGCCGTGGCACTAGGCTGCGCTGCCGAACTCAACGCCCTGCATGGGTGGCCCCTCGCCATCGGCCTGCTAGCCGGCATTGGCGTGGTGCTGGCGATCTTTGGGCTGTCTGTTGCCAGCGCCTTTGTCTTTACCCTGTTCGGCCTGGGCGAGCCCGAGGCGACGCGCCCCCCCATCCCACCCGCCCTGCAGGCCTTGCGGCCAGCCCGGTTGACGCCATGGCAGGCGCTGGGCTGCTACCTGCGCGAATACGCCGCCGTGTTCCGGATGTTCAACTGGCTGCAGCCCTTCTGCTCGCACCGCCGCTTGCGCCCGGCCAAAGCCCCGGGCTCGTGCCCGCCGCTGCTGCTGGTGCACGGCTATGGCTGCAACCACGCCGTCTGGCTCGACATGCAGCCCGCCCTGGCGGCGGCCGGCTACCACTGCGAGGCGATCGATCTGGACCCGGTGTTTGGCGACATCGACCAATACGCCCTCGAAGTGCGCGCCGCCATCGCGCGTATCGCCGCCACCACCGGCCAGCCGCCGCTGCTGCTCTGCCATAGCATGGGCGGCCTGGCCGCGCGCGCCGCGCTGGCGGGCCGCGGCAAGCCGCCTCCCTGCCGCGGCATCGTCACGCTGGGCACACCGCATCACGGCTGCGTGCTGGCCCGCTACGGCAGGGGCTTCAATTCCCGCCAGATGCGCTGCGCCAGCGCCTGGCTGCGCGCGCTGGCAGCGCGCGAAACGTCACGCCAGCGCGCTGCCCTGGTGTCGATCTTCAGTTGGCATGATTCGATTGCCGGGCCGCTGGGGACCTCCTGGATGGAGGGCGCGCATCATGTGGCGCTCAGCGGCGTCGGGCATGTCAGCCTGCTGCGACATCCGGTGGCCACGCAGGCTGTATTGCGGGCGCTGGCGCAGTTGTCAGCGGTGGCGCCAGCGGCCTGATGAGACGACGGCGGCAGCAACTGGAAGCCCCCGCCAGCCGCGCAAGCCACGCAAGCCACGCAATAGCCACGCAATAACCACCTCCCCCACGACAGTCATATGACGTTCATGTTTCCTTAACAGCTTCGTCACGCGCCACTGGCCCAATGCAGCCATCGTCGCTACCGAGGCCGCCATGGTTCAAGCTCTTCGTTCTGCCCGCGGACATCTGGCCAAGGCCACGCAACTGCTGCGCAGCCGCACCGCCGAGTCGCAATCCCTGCCGCGGCCCATGTCATTGCCTGCCGCGCTGGCCGCCTTCATGCCACCGGCCAGCGACTTGCAGCAACGGCCTCCCGGGCGTTGCGCCACCTCTCCGGCCAGCGTCCCGCCCCCTGAAGCCACCACCCAGCCCCCGCATCCGTCCCATCCCACCCGCCACTACCGCGCCATCTGGCTGTCCGACATCCACCTCGGCACGGCCGGCTGCCAGGCCGACTACCTGCTCGACTTCCTCAAGCACAATGAATCGGACCAGCTCTACCTGGTTGGCGACATCATCGATGGCTGGCAGTTGCGCCGCGGCTGGTACTGGCCGCAGAGCCACAACGATGTGGTGCAGAAGCTGCTGCGCAAGGCGCGCAAGGGCACCGAGGTAATCTACGTGCCGGGCAACCACGATGAGGTGGCGCGCCAGTTCGACGGCCTGGCCTTCGGCGATATCACGGTGCGCGAAGATGCCGTCCACGTCACCGCCGCGGGCAAGCGCCTGTGGGTGGTGCACGGCGACCTGTTCGACGGCGTGGTGCAGCACGCGCGCTGGCTGGCTTACCTGGGCGACTCGCTCTACACCCTGATCCTGGCCATCAACCGGCACTTCAACCGCATCCGCGCGCGCCTGGGCTTTCCCTACTGGTCGCTGTCGCAATACCTGAAGCACCAGGTCAAGAACGCGGTCAACTACATCAATTCGTTCGAGCAGGCGATGGTGGATGAGGCGCGCCGGCGCGGCTGCGATGGCGTGATCTGCGGCCATATCCACAAGGCGGAGATCCGCGAGGTCGACGGCCAGCTCTACTGCAACGACGGCGACTGGGTAGAGAGCCTCTCCGCCCTGGTGGAGACGCAGGACGGCGAATTGCAGATCGTCTACTGGACCACCCTGCTCGACGCGCCGGCCACGGCCGGGCGCCGCGCCGTCGCCACGGCCTGACGAGACTTGAGCGCGGCACCCGTCCCACACGCCGCCATCCGTACAACGGTATGGCCGTGGCCTCGCCGAGGCCGGCCACCCACGCGGCCTGGCCGCAAGGAGCAGCTATGAAGATCCTGATCGTCACCGATGCCTGGGAGCCGCAGGTCAACGGCGTGGTGCGCACGCTCAAGTCCACCCGCCGCGAGCTGATCGCGATGGGGCACACGGTGGAACTGATCACGCCGCAGGAATTCACCACCATTCCCTGCCCGACCTATCCGGAGATCGCGCTGTCCCTGTTCGCCGGCGCCAAGGTCCGCGAGCGCATCCGCGCCTTTGCGCCGGACGCGCTGCATATCGCCACGGAAGGCCCGCTCGGGCTGGCTGCGCGCCGCTATGCGATCCGCGAGCAGTTGCCATTCACCACCGCCTACCACACGCGCTTTCCGGAGTACGTGCAGGCGCGCTTCGGCATTCCGCTTGCCTGGACCTACCGCTTCCTGCGCTGGTTCCACGGCCCGGCGCGCGCCGTGATGGCGCCGACACCGGTGGTGCTGCAAGACCTGCATCGCTTTGGCATCACCCACGGCGTGCTGTGGACCCGCGGCGTCGACCTCGATGTCTTCACCACCCAGCAGGCTAACGTGCTCAACACAGCGCACCCGATCTTTCTCTACGTAGGGCGTGTCGCCGTGGAAAAAAACGTGGAGGCCTTCCTCGCGCTGGACCTGCCCGGCTCCAAGTGGGTGGTGGGCGACGGCCCGGCGCTGGCGTCGCTGCGCGCACGCTATCCGGCGGCCAACTACCTGGGCGTACTGACCCAGCCGGAGCTGGCCAAGGTGTATGCTTCGGCCGACGTCTTCGTATTCCCCAGCCGCACCGATACGTTCGGGCTGGTGCTGCTCGAAGCCCTGGCCAGCGGGCTGCCGGTGGCGGCCTATCCGGTAACCGGGCCAATCGATGTGCTCGGCCACAGCGACGCCGGGGTGATGCACGAAGATTTGCGTGAAGCTTGCCTGGAAGCGCTGCGCATCGACCGCGCCACCGCTCGCGCCCATGCCGAACGGTTCTCGTGGCGCGCCGCCTCCGAGCAGTTCCTGACTCACCTGCAGCCGCTGCCGGCCGTACGCGCGACCCCCAACGGCGCGAACGGCACCACTGCCCGCCCCTCCTCCGAACATGCCGACTCCGCATCGCCCACCGTCCGAACCGCACCGCCCGCCGGCGCCACAGACCGTCACGTCAGCCCCGGCACCGCCCCCGGACTCGCCGAACAGCGACTACACGATTGAGCAAAACCCCCACAAGGGCAACCGCGGCCTGGCGCGGGCCTGGCATGCCGGCATCAACTCGGTGTCCGGCCTGCGCTACGCGGTGCTGGAAGAAAGCGCGTTTCGCCAGGAGCTGACACTGGTGGTGATCCTCACGCCCTGCGCGTTGCTGCTGCCGGTCGGCATTGTCGAGCGCATCCTGCTGCTGGGCACCCTGCTGCTGGTGCTGATCGTGGAATTGCTCAACTCCAGCGTGGAAGCCGCGGTCGACCGGATCTCGCTGGAGCGGCACAGCCTGTCCAAGCGCGCCAAGGACTTCGGCAGCGCAGCGGTCATGCTGGCGCTGGTGCTATGCGGCGGCACCTGGCTGGCCATTGCCGGGCCGATCGTGATGGACTGGCTGCGCGCGCTGGCGGCCTGACAGGCTAGCGGCGCAAGCACGGCGCAGGCCCGGCACGGCGGCGCGCGGACGGGGCCAAAGGCGCTTGCGGCATTGCGGCAAACGGCGATTGCTTATAATCGCCTTCAACTTACCGAATTGCCGCTCGCCCGGTCGCCTATGGAACCCAAACAGCAAGCCGGTCCCCGCCGCACCCGGGACCGCATCCTGGACGTCTCGCTCCGCCTGTTCAACGAGGTGGGCGAGCCCAACGTCACCACCACCACCATTGCGGAAGCCATGGAGATCAGCCCCGGCAATCTCTACTATCATTTCCGCAACAAGGACGACATCATCAGCTCCATCTTCGTGCTGTTCGAGCAGGAGATGGAGCGCCGCTTGAAGTTGCCCGACGATCACAAGGCCACGCTGGACGAAAGCTGGGGCTACCTGCAGTACATGGCGGAGTTCCTGTGGAACTACCGCTTCCTGTACCGCGACATCAACGACCTGCTGGCGCGCAACCGCATGCTTGAGACCAATTTCAAGCGCATCGTCGAGCAGAAGAAGCGCTTTGCGATGGAGATCTGCCGGCAGTTCCAGGAAGACGGCGAGATGGAGGCCACGCCCGAGCAGGTCGAGGCCATCTGCACCAATATCGTGGTGATCGCCACCTACTGGCTGTCGTTCCAGTTCGTGCAGCATCCGCGCCAGTACAACGACCCCGAGCTGATCCGCGGCTACCTGCACGGCGCCAGCTACCATATCTTCTCGATCCTGGCCCCTTACCTGCGCGGCAAGGCCCGCCAGGCGTTCGACAAGCAAGCCCAGGAATACGCCGCCGCCAAGGCGGCGCAAACAGAAAAGGAAAAAAAGTGAAGTCCGTTTGCATCTATTGCGGCTCCAGCCCCGGCAATCGCCCCGAGTACGCCGCCGCGGCGCGTGCCATGGGCAAGACCCTGGCCGAGCGCGGCCTTGCGCTGGTGTACGGCGGGGGCAAGGTCGGGCTGATGGGCACCGTGGCCGACGCCGTGCTGGCCAACGGCGGCACCGCCATCGGCATCATTCCCGATGCGCTGATGCAAAAGGAAGTCGGCCATCGCGGCCTGACCGAGCTGCACGTGGTGCGCAACATGCACGAGCGCAAGCAGATGATGGCCGATCGCGCCGATGCATTCATCGCCATGCCGGGCGGCGTCGGCACCTTCGAGGAACTGTTCGAGACCTTCACCTGGCTGCAGCTGGGCTATCACGCCAAGCCGGTGGGACTGCTCAATGTGGAAGGCTTCTACGACAGCATGCTGGGCTTCATGCAGCACGCCGTGGACGAAGGCTTCCTGAAGCAGGTCCACAACGACCTGCTGCATGTGGCGCCTACGCCCGAAGGCATCCTCGACAAGCTCGCCAACGCGCCGCGCTTGCTGGTGGACAAGTGGCAGGAGAAGCGCGAGCAGACCTGATGGTGCTCCACGCGCCCCGAGGCCCGAGGCCCGGATGCCGAGGGCCAGCCACATCGGCTTGCGCCCCAGCCCCGCCACCACACCGCCACCACCCCGCGATAGCGGCTGCGCTACGCGGGGCCCGCTCAGAACGACGAGCCGGGTTCCCGCAGGAAGGCGCTCTCCTGCACCGTATCCCTGCGCCCCAGCATGGCGTTGCGATGCGGGAAGCGCCCGAAACGCTCGATCACCGCGCGGTGCTTGAGCGCCCAGTCCACCACGTCCACCTTGCCCTGGCTTTGGTCGCGCAGCGCCGTCATCAACTGCACGGCCGTGTCCTGGTCGGCAAGCGCTTCGGAATGCTCGAACGGCATGTAGCAGAACATGCGGTGGAATGCCGTGGGCAGCAGACGATCAGCGCCGCTCGCCACCATCTGCCGGGCTGTTGCCAGCGCCTGCGCATCGGAGGCGAAGCTGCGCGGGTCGTCGCGAAAGACGTTGCGCGGCACCTGGTCGAGCAGCACGATGCGTGCGCAAGCGGATTCGGGGCTTTGCGCCCAGCCCGCATTCGCGCCCGCGTGCGTGGCTTCCCACAGTGGCAGGAAGGCAGCATGGACCGTGGCGTCGAAGTCAGCGGACTTGGTGAACCATACCGAGCGTGTTGTGTTCCATGCCGGCGAGCCAGGCGCGCCGAACCAGAAATCGAGCACGCGCCGGGCGTCGGCAGGCAGGTCCGTGGCGGGGTTGGGATGCGTGTCAGCCATGGTGTCGGGATCCGTGGCAGGTCGGGTGGCCTTGGCCATCAACGCGGCACATTGCGCATCCAGTCGGCGGTGCCGAAAAAGGCCTGCATCAGGCGCAGCTGCAGGTCTTCGGGCAGGCCGACGTCCTGCATGGCCAGCGCCATGCAGCGCATCCACTGGTCGCGCTCGCTGGTGCCGATCTCGAACGGCATGTGGCGCGCGCGCAGGCGCGGGTGGCCAAAGCGCTCGATGAAGTGGTTGGGGCCGCCCAGCCAGCCGCACAGGAACCAGAACAGCTTGTCGCGCGAGCCGTCGAGCGAGGCGGGATGCAGCGCGCGCAGCCCCTTGAACTCGTCCTCCAGATCCATCAGGTCGTAAAAACGGTCGACCAGTTCGCGCACGCGCGCCTCGCCGCCGATCAGCTCATAGGCGGTGACTTCGGGGGCGGCATCGGATGCCGTGGATGCCGCATTTTCAGGCTTGGAATCGGTACTCATAAACACTCAGGGATGGTTCGGGCTTCAGTGGTTCAGGCTTCAGGTATCACGCATCACGCAGCGTAGCCAGCGCGGGCTGCCGCAGCACCTCGCGCAAACCCAGCCAGCCGCCCGCGAAAGCGCACAGCATGCCAGAAAGCACACCGGCCGGCACGATCCAGCCATTGAAGCGGTAGGGGAAATCGAACACGAACTGAGACAAGCCCCAGCCCACCGCGATCGCGCCCAGGCTGGCCAGCAGGCCCGCCAGCCCGCCCACCACCAGGAATTCCGCGTACTGGGTCTGCCGCACCAGCGCGGCGGATGCGCCCAGCGCCTTGAGCAGCCCGGCATCGCGCTTGCGCTCGTCGCGCGCGCCGGACAGCGCCGCATAGAGCACGGTGACGCCGGCTGCGAGCGTGAACACGAACAGGAACTCGACGGCGGCTATGACCTGGTCGAGCACGTCCTGGATCTGGCGCAGGATCATGTCGGTGTTGACCACCGTGATGTTCGGGAAGGCCGCCACCATGCGGTTGCCCAGCGCGGCTTGCGCGGGCGGCAGGTGGAAGGCGGTGATATAGGTCTGTGGCAAGCCTTGCATGGCAGAGGGCGGCAGGATGACGAAGAAATTGACCCGCATCGAGCCCCAGTCCAGCTTGCGCAGCGAGGTGACCGGCGCCTCCACCGACTGCCCCGCCACATCGAAGCGCAAGGTGTCCCCGAGCCGGATCCCCAGCGTCTTGGCGATGCCCTCCTCCACCGAGGCCCCGGCCCCGCCCTTCCCGGCGCCCAACCAGTTGCCCGCCACCACGCGGTTGCCGGCCGGCAGCGCGTCGGTATAGGACAGGTTGAACTCGCGCTCGACCAGGTTGCGGGCGCGGCCATCGGCAAAGCGCTCGGCGCGTACCTGCTGGCCGGCGATATGCGTCAGGCGGCCGCGCACCATCGGGTACAGCAGGTCGGCGATGCCGGCGTGCTGCAGCATGCCGGTCAGCGGCGCGCGCTGGTCCGGCTGGATATTGATGACGAAGCGGTTGGGCGCGTCCGCCGGCGTGGCGTTGCGCCAGGAGGCGATCAGGTCGTTGCGGGTCATGCCGAGCAGCAGCAGCGCCATCAGGCCCACCGCCAGCGCCACCGTCTGCAGCACCGTCACGCCGCGGCGGCGCTCCAGCACCGCCAGCGCAAAGCGCCAGCCCACGCTGCCGCGCGCCAGGCGCCGGCCGCGCATCAGCCGCGACAGCAGGCTCAGCAGGCCCAGGGCCAGCAGCGCGAACACGACGCCGGCGGCGACAAAGCCGCCCGCGGTGGTCAGCCCCAGCTTGAGATCACGCGCGGCCACCAGCAGCAGCGCCACGAAGGCGCCCAGGCCGAGCCCGTAGGCGATCCAGGTCGAGACCGGCGGCGCGCCGACGTCACGCCGCAGCACGCGCAGCGGCGGCACCCGGGTCAGCGCCAGCAGCGGCGGCAAGGCAAAGCCCGCCAGCAGGACGACACCCGCCAGCACACCAACCACGGCCGGCAGGACGGAAGGCTGCGGCAGCGTCACAGTCAGCAGGTTACCCAGCGAGAGCAGCAGGCCATAGTGCGCCAGGTAGCCGAGCGCCACGCCGGCCACGGCGCCGCCCACGCCCAGCAGCAGGAACTCCAGCCCGAAAGCCAGCAGGATCTCGCGGCGCGACAGGCCCATGCACTTGTAGACCGCGCAGGCATCGGTGTGGCGCTGCATATAGCGGCGCGCCGACATGGCGATGGCCACCGCGGCAATCATCGACGACAGCACCGCCACCAGCGACAGGAAACGCTCGGCGCGGTCCAGCGTGGCGCGCATCTGCGGCTGGCCGGATTCCAGCGACTCGACCCGGGTGTTGCGCAGCGCGCGCTTGTCGATCTCGGCCTCGGCCCACTTCTGGTAGGCCTGTGCGGCGGCATCGGGGCCGGCCACCAGCAGGCGGTAGGAGACCCGGCTGCCCCAGCCCACCAGCCCCGTGGCGGCCAGGTCAGACAGCGGCAACATCACGCGCGGCGCGAAATTCATGAAACCAGCGCCGCGATCCAGTTCCTGCGTGAGGATGCGGTCGATGCGAAAGGCGCGGCTGCCCAGCTGGATGGTGTCGCCCATGGCAACGCCGAGCGAGTCCAGCAAGGCCTCGTCCACCCAGACGGTGCCCTCGGCGGGAATGCCGGTGGCGGCGGCTTCCGGCGCCCCGGGCCCGGCCGCCACCTTGAGCTGCCCGCGCAGCGGATAGCCGGGGGCGACCGCCTTGAGCGCAGCCAGTTGCGAAGGGGCATCGGCCTGAGCCCCGCTAGCCGCCCCTTGCCCTTGCGTCGTGGCGGCCTTGCCCGGCACGCGCGCGCTCGCCATGCTCGGAAAGGTGACCGTCTGCGTGGTAGCCAGGCCCGCTTGCGCGGCGTGGCTGGCGAAGACGGCATCGAACGGCTGGTCGGACACGATCAGCACATCGGAGGCGATCATCTGGCGCGCGTCGCGCTCTAGCCCCAGGCGCATGCGGTCGGCCAGAAAGCCCACGCTGCTGAGCGCCGCCACGGCCAGCACCAGCGCGAACAGCAACAGGCTCAGCTCGCCGGCGCGCCAATCGCGCCGCGCCATGCGCAACGCCTGGCGCCAGGGCGAGAAGCGCGTCGGGCGGGCGCCGCACGATGCCGCGACGGTAGTGGTTGCCGCGCTGGCTGCGGCTGCGGTGGCGGCTGCGGGAACGTGCTGGGAGGCGGGTTCTGAAGACATTGATCTCTTATCTCTAATCTCTAATCTCTTGTCCGTGCACATGCATGGTGGCGGCCAGCCGGGCCAGCCGCAGGCCAGGATTGGCGCGACGACAGGACACCAGCGGGAGGATCCCGGCGCGCATCCGCCGGACCAGGGCCAGATTATGGCCGGATTGGGCAAAGCGAGGGTCGAACCCGCCACTCAGCGCCGGGGCTGACGCCCCGCCGGCGAGGCCGCCGGAGCACGCTTGGCCAACGCGTCGCGCAAATGGCGCAAGCCGCGCCACAGCTTGGGCAGCAGCCACGCCGCCACCAGCAGCAGCACGGCCAGCACCACCAGGAACACCACGGGCAGGAAAAAAGCCAGCAGCAGCCCGCTGCTGGCGGCAACGTCCTCGCTCAGTGAGGCAGCCCAATTCGAAAACGGTTCCGGCGAGACGTTGATCAGGGCGCGGGTGCCGGCCTTGGCGGCATGGGCGGTGCCGGCCAGCGTGCCCCCGACCAGCCCGGCGGCGACCATCCATTGCGGATCGAGCTGCCCGAAGGCGGCGGCGGCCAGGATCGCCCCGGCGGGAATGCGGATAAAGGTCTGGATGCTGTCCCAGAAGGAATCGAAGCCCGGCACCTTGTCGGCCACGAACTCGGCCAGGGCCAGCACCGCGGCCAGCGCGATCACCCACCACGATTCCAGCGCCTGCAGGCCGGGCGGCAGGTGCAGCCAGCCCAGGCGGCCCAGTGCGCCAGCCGTGAACACGGCGAGGTAAAGGCGGAATCCGCTGGTCCAGGACAAGCCCGCGGCCAACGCGGCCGTTTCTAGCATGGCGCTCCTTGCTGGGTCTGTCTGGCGGGCATGCAGCCCCGCCTATGCAACCAGTGTAATACGCGCGCGCTCAAACAGCCGGGTTCCCCCCTCCCCGGTGGACGGCGTCAGCCGCCTTCCTTGCCGTCGGGACCGTACCAGGGGAGTGCCTCCTGCGGCGTCAGGATGCCATCGGGCTCGGCCATGGCATAGCCGGGAAGCGCTTCGATGCGGCGCCGGAAGGCCGGGTCGGCCAAATGCGAAAGCAAGCCATGCGCCCAGGGCGTGATCTGGTCGTTCTTGCGCAGCGCCAGGTAGTAGGCCTCGCGGGTCAGCGGCACAAAGGCCAGCCCATGGGCCTCGGCATTCATGCGCAGGCCGAAGCCCACCTCGGCATGGCCGTCATGCACCGCTTGCGCCACCTTCTCGTTGCTGAACTCGGGGGTTTCGTAGCCAACGATCTGGTCCGGGAAGAGTCCCTCGGTGGCCAGCAACTGGTCGAACAGCATGCGCGTGCCAGAACTGCGCTGGCGGTTGACGAAGCGGGCGCGGGTACGGGCCAGGTCGCGCAGGTCGTGGATCTCGCCCGCGAGCTCGCGCGCGACGATCAGGCCCTGCTCGCGCCAGGCCAGCCGGATCAAGCGCACGGAGGCCGGACGCAGCCATTTGCGCAGCGTCACGTGGGCCACGGAGCCAGCCTTCTGGATCGGCGAGACGTAGAAACCAGCCAGCTCGGACTGCCGCTCCTGCAGGCAGATCAGGCCCTCCACGCTGCCGCAGAACACAGTATCGAGCTGCAGGCCGCCCGGCGCGTCGTGCAACGCCCCCGCCAGGACCTCCATGGCCGGATCATGGCTGCCGGAGAAGCGGATGCGGGTCTGCGGCTGCGCCGCGTCGTCCAGGTCCGCTAGGAAATCGACCATGGCCTTCTGCACGACCGGGTCGATCGAATCGCGCAAGCGCCCCTCCGCACGCAGCAAGCGCTCACCGAACAGCGTCAGTGACGCCCCCCGGCCGCGCTCCATGTCGAGCATGCTGCGCCCAAGCATCTCCTCCCAAGACCGCATCACGCCCCAGGCGTGCCGGTACGACAACCCGATCTCGCGCGCCGCGCGATGCAGGGAGCCCGTCTCGCGCACGGCCTTGAGCAGCTGGAACACCTTGCCGTTGGAGCGAGGATTGTCGTCCGCGGCGACAACCGGGAACAGGTCAAAGCGAAATGTCATATGAAACGCTTTTCATATTTACTTTAGAGATGTGGTTCACCGAGAATGCAAGACGCTGATTTCCACGTATTTTTCTGCATTCTCACCGATCTCATGAGTTTGTGGCAATTGTGTTTCTGAAAACATAAAACAAGGAGAATCCATGCGAGCGGTCAGCAAGCAAGGCCTTTTACGCCATATTTCGAACCGCGCCGCGTGCGCTATCGGACTGGTTTGCCTGGTTGGCGTGGCCGGCGCCACCACCGCCACCAGCGCCATCGCCGGCGAACTCAAGCTGGCCACGACCACCAGCACGGAGAACTCCGGCCTGCTGAAATTCCTGCTGCCCAGGTTCGAGCAAAAAAGCGGCGTCACCGTCAAAGTGATCGCCGTAGGCTCGGGCAAGGCGATGAAGATGGGCGAGATGGGCGACGTCGATGTGCTGCTGGTGCACGCCCGCAAGATGGAAGACGAATTCATGGCGGCGGGCTACGGCGTCAACCGCCGGGACGTCATGTACAACGATTTCATCGTGGTTGGCCCGGTCAGCGACCCGGCCAGGCTGAAAGGTGGCAAGGACGTGCTGGCCGGCTTCAGGAAAATCGCCGCCGGCGGCACCAAATTCATCTCGCGCGGGGACAACTCCGGGACCGACGTGATGGAGAAGGACTACTGGAAGCAGGCGGGGATCGAGCCCAAGGGGCAGCCGTGGTACGTGAATGCCGGGCTAGGGATGGGCGAGGTGCTGACCATGGCCGCGCAGATGCCGGGCTATACGTTGTCTGATCGGGCCACTTATGGCGCGTATCGCGCCAAGACCGGATTGGCGATCCTGCTGGAGGGCGATCCCAGGATGTTCAATCCGTATGGCGTGATGGCGGTGAATCCGGCCAAGCATCCTGGTACCAATTACGTGGATGCGATGAAGTTGGTGGAGTGGATGACTTCTAAGGATGGGCAGGACACCATTGCTGCTTACAAGGTGGAGGGGGAGCAGTTGTTTTTTCCTAGTTATAGGGGGAAGTGAAAGGGGGGTGCGCAAGGGCAGGCAGAACCGATGGCTCTTGCTGCCTTGGCTGGGTTTTCTTTGAGCGGCGTTGGTTTTTGGACCCAAGAGCCATACGACATCCCCCTGCGGGGGCTGCCGGTCACTCTTCTTTGCGTCGGCAAAGAAGACTAACGAGAAGAAAGCCGACCCTGCCGGGGGCAGAGCAATCAGGCTTATGTGGGGCTGTGGTTGCGTCGTACGGCCCAGAGTGTTGGCTGGCCGATCCTACCGGCTCGAAGTTCATCGCACTTGCATGACCCATGGGTTACGTCGTGCAGCCCCTGACCTCGTGTGCGGTGCCCGTTCCCACATCTGCCGTTCGCGGTGCGAAGTGCTGCGCCGTTTCGGGTGTGG
>NZ_JBWKVH010000051.1:0-48423 GCF_059421605.1 Cupriavidus sp. GW821-FHT02F09 | reverse complement strand
CTTAGCTTTTACCTGATGCGCAGCCTTGGGCTTTGCCCGTGTTGCGCATCAATGGATGGCCCGTTTAATTTATGACACAGTAGAATTAGGGAGGGGGCGAAGGGCCTCGGCCCTCCTGCCTTCAAACCGGCAGGCCCTTGGCCCTCAGCACCGCGTCGAAGCGCTCCTGGTCCGTGGTCCCGGTGCGATTGCCTTCGCGGATCGTTGCTTCCCTCTCCAGGTGCGCGCGCGTCTTGCGCAACACCTCGGCGGCCTCCGCCGCCGGCACGGCGATCACGCCATCGGCATCGCCCACCACCAGATCGCCTGGCATCACCACCAGCCCGGCGCAGGAAACGGGCACGTTGATCTCGCCCGGGCCGTCCTTGCTCGGGCCACGATGCGTATGCCCCCGGGCAAAGATCGGCATGCCCTCTGCCGCCCACTCGCACAGGTCGCGCACGGCGCCGTCGACCACCAGGCCGGCGAGCCTGCGCGCGATGCAGGTGGTGCGCATCAGGCCGCCTACCAGGGCCTGCGTCACGTCGCCGCCGCCGTCGATCACCAGCACGTCGCCGGCTTCGACCATCATCAGGGCCTTGTGGATCATCAGGTTGTCGCCGGGCCGCACGCGCACGGTCACCGCCGGGCCGCACAGCACGGTATCCAGCCGGACGTGGTACTGGCGCAGGCCGACGGCGCCCACGTTACGGCTCATTGCATCGCCGATGGCGGCCACGGGCATCTCGCGGAAGGCCGCGACGATATCGGCCGCCGGGCCCGCGGCGCGCGGGTTGATGCGATAGCCGGGGGGCCACTGCAGTGGCTGGGATTCGTTGGTCATGGCGAAGCTCCAAATCGGGTGAAAAGCGGGCGTCCGGGCGCGGCGCTCGCGGGCAGGTTGTCAGCGCAAGGCCTCGCACGCCAGGCGCAGCCGCCGGAGGCCTTCCTGCAGTTGCGCAACCGAGGTGGCAAAGGAGATGCGGAAGAACGGCGACACGCCGTACGCGCCGCCCTGCAGCACGGCCAGGTTCTGCGCCTCCAGCAGGTAGAGCACGAAGTCTTCATCGGTCTCGATCCGCTTGCCGTCCGGCGTCAGCTTGCCGATCAGGCCGGCGCAGGAAGGATACACATAGAAGGCGCCCTCGGGCGAGTGGCACTGGATGCCCGGGATGTGGTTGAGTTCCGCCACCACCATGTCGCGCCGCGCCTGGAAGATGCGCGTGCGCTCGGCGATGTAGTCCTGCGGCCCGCTCAGGGCTTCCAGCGCGGCGGCCTGGCTGATGGACGACGGGTTGGAGGTGCTCTGCGACTGCAGCTTGACCATGGCCTTGACCAGCGCGGCCGGGGCGCCGCCGTAGCCGATGCGCCAGCCCGTCATGGCGTAGGCCTTGGACACGCCGTTGATGGTCAACGTGCGCGCCTTCAGCGCCGGCTCCACCTGAGCGATGGTGCAGAACTCACGGCCGTCGTAGAGGATGTGCTCGTAGATATCGTCCGTCATCACCCACACCTGCGGATGCCGCAACAGCACCTCGGCCAGCGCCTTGAGCTCGGCGCGGGAGTAGGCCGCGCCGCTCGGGTTGTTGGGCGCGTTCAGCACCAGCCAGCGCGTGCGCGGCGTGATGGCGCGCTCCAGGTCCGCCGGGCGCAGCTTGAAGCCGTTCTCCGGCGGGCAGTCCACGAACACCGGCGTGCCATCGGCCAGCAGCACGATGTCGGGGTAGGACACCCAGTACGGCGCTGGCACAATGACCTCGTCGCCCACGTCCACCGTGCACATCAGCGCGTTGAAGATGATCTGCTTGCCGCCGGTGCCGACAATGATCTCGCTGGCCGCGTAGTCCAGGGCGTTGTCGCGGCGGAACTTGTCGGCGATGGCGGCCTTGAGCTCGGGCGTGCCGCCGACGTCGGTGTACTTGGTCTTGGACGCCGACATGGCGCGGGTGGCGGCTTCGCAGACGTTCTGCGGCGTATCGAAATCCGGCTCGCCGGAGGTGAGGCCGACGATATCCCGGCCGCTGGCGCGGAGTTCACGCGCGCGTTGCCCTGCCATCGAGCTGGGCGACGGCTTGATCCGGTTGAGGCGGGCTGCAATGAGTGTCATGGTTTGGCGCTGTCCTGGGTAAGGTTAGGCAAGCTTGCGATGCTGGCGCAGGTAGGGAATGAGCCCGCCAGCGGCGCGGATGGTCAGCACGATGTCCGGCACGGGCTCGCAGAGAATGCGGCGGGCGGGCGCCTCGGCGTCGGGTCCCACCAGCAGCTCGGCGCTAGCACCATCCAGGCGCAGCGCCAGCGGGTCGCCTTCGGCAATGGCGGCGGTGTCCGCGGTGATCAGCAGCAGGCCGTTGTTGATGGCGTTGCGCCAGTAGGTACGCGCGAAGCTGCACGCCACCACCACGCGGATTCCCGCGGCGAGCACCACCGTGACCGCCACCTCCATCGCGGAGCCGCAGCCGAAGTTGTGCCCGGCCACCAGGATGTCGCCATGCGCCACGCTGCTGGCGAAGGCGGGATCGACATCCTCCAGCAGGTAGCGACGCAGTACCTGCGGGTCCAGGCTGTCCTTCTTACGGCTGGAGGCGATCAGGTAATCGGTGTTGATGTCGTCGCCAAGCAGGCGGGCGCGGCCGTGGATGACTGATGCGGCGCTGGTCGAGGCGCTTGTTTCACCATTGGCTTCGGCTTGCTGCAAGGTCATTGCGCCACCTCGCGCGGATCGACCAGGTGGCCGGTGACGGCCGCGCTGGCGCAGGCGCGCGGCGAGGCCAGGAAAATCTCCGATGTGCGATTGCCCATGCGGCCCTTGAAATTTCGGTTGGCGGTGGAGATCACGCGCATGCCATCGGTGGGAATGCTGCCGCAGGTGCCGCAGCAGGCGCCGCAGCCTGGCTGCTGGATCTGCGCGCCGAAGGCCGCGAACTCCGCCAGCAGGCCATCGTTCTCCAGCTCGGCGCGCACCGCTTCGGATGCCGGTGTCACCACCAGCCGAACGCCGGGCGCCACACCACCGCCCGCGCGCAGTATGTCGAGCGCCTCGCGGTAATCCTTGCTGCGCCCGCCGGTGCAGGTGCCGAGGTAGACCATGTCGATCCTGGTGGCCGGCGCCTGTGCCAGGTCGAGCACGTCGTCCACGCGGTGCGGCAGCGCTACCTGCGGCGTGATGGCCGACAGGTCGAAATCCAGCGTGTCGACATAAGTGGCATCCTCATCCGCCGCCACTGGCGCGAAGGCTTGTGCGGTACGCCCGGCAAGGTACGCGGCCGTGCGATCGTCGAACGGGAACAGGCCTGCCTTGGCCCCCATCTCCACCGACATATTGGCCAGCACGATGCGATCGTCCATATCGAGCGCGGCAAGGCCGGGCCCGTCGAACTCCAGCGCGAGATAGTTCGCGCCGCCCGCGCCGATGCGGCGCGCCATGGCCAGCGCCAGATCCTTGGCCGACGCGTAGGCCGGTAAGGCGCCATGCAGGCGGATACGCAGCGAGCCTGGCACCTTGAGCCAGAGCTGGTTGCACTGCAGGACGCCGGCCAGGTCCGACGAGCCGATGCCGGTGCCGAACGCGTTGAGCGCGCCATAGGTGACGGCATGCGAGTCGGCCCCCACCACGAGGTGGCCGGGCAGGGCCCGGCCGCGCTCCAGCATGAGCTGGTGACCGATGCCCTCGCCCACCTCGAACACGCCAACGCCATGCGCCAGCGCATAGTCCCGCGCAATGTCCTGCAAGGCCAGCGCGCGCGCGCCAGAGCTGGCGCCGTAGTGGTCCAGCGCAAAGACCACGCGCTCGGGCCGGGCCGGGCCCGGCAGGGCAGCGCCCTGCGGCTGCATCTGCCGCAGGTAGTCCAGCGCCATGGGGATCGAGCCATCCGTGCCCATGGTGGCATCCGGCTCGCAGATCGCCAGGTCGCCGGCGCGCAGGTCGCGGCCGGCGGCGCGGGAAAGCAGTTTCTCCGCCAGCGTCCTGCCGGCGCCCCGGGTATCCATTGCGTTCATCGCCAGCACCGGATCAGTTCAGCTTGAGGTTGGCGCTCTTGACGACCTTCCCCCACTTCTCGTGCTCCGACGTGATCAGCCGCGCGAACACCTCGGGCGAGCCACCCACGGGCTCCACTCCGAGCTGCAACAGCTTTTCCTTGACCTCTTCGGTCGCCAGGATGCGGTCGATCGCGCGGTTGAGCTTGAGCACGATCGACCGCGGCGTTGCCGACGGCGCCACCACCCCACTCCACGACAGCGACTCATAGCCCCTCAGCCCGGCCTCGTCCAACGTCGGCACGTTGGGCAGGCCGGGCAGGCGCTTGCGGCTGGTCACCGCCAGCGCGCGCAGCTTGCCCTGCTGCACAAAGCCGATGGAGGACGGCGCGTTATCGAACAATATCGTCACCTGCCCGCCAAGCAGGTCGGTCAGCGCGGAGGAGCTGCCCTTGTAGGGCACGTGCAGGATGTCCACGCCGGCCATGGCCTTGAACAGCTCGCCCGACAAGTGCGTGGAGCTGCCGGACCCTGACGAGGCAAAGCTTAGCGAGCCCGGCTTGCTCTTGGCAAGCGCCACCAGTTCCGGCACGGTAGTCACCGGCAGGCTCGGCGATACCACCAGGATGTTCGCGTTCTGCGTGACGTAACTCACCGGCACGAAATCCTTGGCCACGTTGTAGCCCATGCGGCTGTACAGATGATCGTTGATCGACAGCACGCCGGTGGCACCCATCAGCAGCGTGTAGCCATCGGCCGGCGACTTGGCCACCAGCTCCGCGCCGATATTGCCGCTGGCGCCGGCCCGGTTGTCGACCAGGAACGGCTGCTTGAACTGCTGGGAGAGCTTGTCGGCGATGATGCGCGCCACCACGTCGGTGGAGCCGCCGGCCGCGAACGGCACCACGATGCGCACCGCCTTGTTGGGATAGCCATCGTCCGCGGCGGGCCTGGTGGGCGCGTCGGCGGCATGGGACAGGCATGGCATGGCAGCAAGCAGTACTGCGCCAAGGCGGATCAAGCTCTTCATCTTCGGGGTCCTGTGGGGGAAAAATTGGCTCTTTGCATCCATCGCCACGCAGTACGGCGCCGTGGTTGAAAGCAGATTCTATGGACCTTGATTAATCTGGACAAACGAATTCTACTGACCGATTATTACGAAACTCAGAAAAATAGCCGAAGCCTCGCTCCCGGCCCTCCCCCATGCGCCACAACGTCACCCTCAAGCAGCTGCGCTGCTTTCTCGCCGTCGCCGACTCCGGCTCCTTCACCGCTGCGGCGCTGCGCCTGTGCATGACGCAATCGGCGCTCACTGCCACCATCCAGCAACTGGAAGAAGCCGTAGACCTGAAGATGTTCGATCGCACCACCCGCCGCGTGGCCCTGACCGAGCACGCCGAGCGCTTCCGGGCCGAGGCGGAAAAAGTGGTCAACGGCTTCGACAGCTCGGTCTACGACCTGATGGCGCTGTCCCAGGGCAACCGCGGCCATATCCGCATCGTCGCCGCCGCCTCGGTCATCAACCACTTCCTGGTCCGCGCCATCCCCAGGTTCCGCGAGAGCTATCCCGGCATCACCATCTCCCTGCGCAACCCCGCCGCCCGGCAAGCCGAGCGGCTGGTGCTCGAAGGCGAAGTGGATTTCGCCATCGACAGCAAATACCAGGGCCACGAAGGCCTGGACTACACGCCCTTGGTCTCAGACTCCTACGGCGTGGTCTGCCACCACGACCTGCCGCTGGCGCAACTGCAGCGCCCCGTGTGCTGGGCCGACCTGACGCCCGAGCGATACATCGGCTTCAGCGCGGACACCGGCATCGGCCACTTCTTGCGCAGCCACGCCGGCAACTGGCCCGTGCTCGGCGGCCAGCACGATGAAGTGGAAAGCACCAGTTCCCTGTTCGCCATGCTCAGCATGGGCAAGCAATACTCGGTGCTGCCTGCGCTGGCGAACAAAGGACGCGAATACCCCGACCTGGTTTTCAGGGAACTGCACGAGCCACGGTTATCGCGCGAGATCTGCGTGATCACGCGGCCACTGAGATCGCTGTCGCCAAGCGCGCAGCGTCTGCTGGAGATCTTCTTGGATGAGATACGGCGGCAAGCCATGCCGCCGGGGGTGTCCGTGCAGGCGGCTGCGCCAGGCGGGATGGATTCAGGCGGAGCTTAGGGCTTGCCGACGAGGTGTCTTTAGCCGCATCCGGGTCGCCTTCTTTGCCTACTTTCTTGGCGAGACAAGAAAGTAGGTCGCCCCTGACCGTCAGCGACATCCAGAACCACGCCCACTACAGCGCCAGCAGCATCGGCATCGGCATCGGCGGGGGATCAAGCAGAACCCCTCCAGTGCGCACCACTGTTGTTCAGCGCCTCATTTTGCGCAGTCGCAGCCGCTGCATTGGGATTTTGTCCCAAGGCAGACGCGATACCGCCCCCGGCCAGCATCGCAATCGCCGTCATGACGGCCGTCTGCCCGGTGCCGGGTCTTTGTCCATTGGCGGTAGCCCGCGTGTGCAAGTGCCATAAGGGCACCGGATGTGCCATCCAGCGTGGCGGCGAGGGCGCGTTGGCTTCAAGCTGTAGGGGCCTGGTGTTTGTCACGGGAACGTTTGAAGGCGGCTGACTTGGTCGATAGTGCTAAGTATCGCCGGCGTTTGCCGCGCTGCAAGTCGATGTCGGCGGCGATCGGATGTCCAACCCCCGAGCGTTCGGTGGGCGATGCGATCCGGGACCTGAGCGAGCGCTGCGCAAGACAATCTCGCCCCCCTTTGCAGAGGTGCTGAAGCAGGTCGATCACGACGCGCGTCTTCAGCGGCAGCGCGCGCGCATGCGGCCAAACCGCATTCAATGCATAGCCGAAGGGCCGCGACTCCTCGAACACCTGCAGCAGCCGACCGTCGGCCAGCGCATCGGCCGCCAGCCAGGCCGGCAAGCGGGCCATGCCAACGCCCTGAATCGCGGCCATCGCAGTGACTTCCAGGCTGTTGCAGCTAAAGTCGAAGCGCATGGGTGCCACGAAGTCGATCACCCGCCCCGCGGAGTCGTGGAACTGCCAGGGAGTCGGTCCGGTGTCACGTGCGTAGCCGACAAAACTGTGTGCCGCCGAATCTGCCATCAGCGCCTCCAAGTCGGCGGGTCGGCGATGTGCCGCCAAGTAGGTCGGCGACGCATACACACCCATCCACTGGTACCCCAGCAGCCGGGCCGTCAGCACCGGAATGTTCCCGAGCGAGCCACTGCGCACGGCAAGGTCAATGCCCTCCTCCACGATATCGATGCGGCGATCGCTGAAGGACACGTCAAAGGCCAACTGCGGATGCCGCTGCCCCAGCTCGAGTAGCAGCGGCGCCACCCGCGCCCGGCCGATCAGCTCCGGCATGGTCATGCGCACGCGCCCGATGGGTGTCTGGCGGCCGGCCTCGACCGCCGCATCGGCCGCGTCGAGTTCGGCCAGCGCGCGGCGGCAGCGCTCGTAATAGGCCTGGCCGTCCGGTGAGGCTTTGGCTGCGCGTCGTACGCTGGAATAGCCGCGTGCCCAGGCGCTCCTCCAGCCGCGCCACGCTTTTGCCCACAGCCGACCGCGTGAGCCGAAGGCGCTGCGCCGCGAGCGCGAAATTGCCAGGTGAATTCAACCCATGCTCGCCTGCCCACTCCAACGCGATCTCTCCGTCAAAGACACAAACTGCCAGCGGAATGCGATAAGGATCCATATCCCGACGGATGAACCTATGCGATCGTCAGGTCATTTGCGCGAAATCCAAAACCACATGCTGAATTCGGTTGTAATTTCTATAGGCGCATCGATTTATCTCTGTGATCCTTTCTATTATAACTTCGTTCTATCCATTCGATTACTATGCTGCCCGAAATATCTTCGTTAACAATAATTCGACTGCCCCGGCGCCCAAAATGGAGGCCCTTTCGTATCCAAAAATGCCGGGTTCGCAGCTCTCCTCGCCAATCTCAACACTGGGATCAGTGTCTGCATAGGAAACCAGCCAAGCCTTCTTAGAAAGCGGATCTTGCCTGATAAACTTCGTCACTGGCCATTTCTCTCGTTCCCAATTCGCGACAGCTGAAATAATCGGCCAATCTCCGTTCATTAAGGATAGATCGCCAAATCTCACGATTTTAATAGCATCCTGCGGCCTAAACTCAGGCAATTCGCTTTTAATCGGTACACTTTCATAAAATTTCGGGAAAAAATAACCAAATAAAACTCTTCCTTGCTTCGGCGCTCTTGCGACAACTCCCAAGGCGAATCCTCCTCCACGAAGAGAAACTGCGAAAATATCACCTTCTTTGTATGGTAACTTTTTCATTGACCTGTCCGCTGCAAGTAGTCCCGCGCTGCATCCATGTAAGTGTCCAATTTTCTATTCGTCGGACTGATCGGGTTAATCATATTCAACGGGGGGTTGTAGGTATTGTGCAGCATTTGTTCCAGGCCTCGCTGCTCGGCGTACACATCCGTGCATCCGTTCGGACCTCTCATGCGTTGTCACCTCTCGAGGATTAGACACGTGGTTGTCCCGTGGACCAGCAAGCGCCCATCGCCGTCAGTGACACGCCCCTCCGCGACGCCAACCCGGCGTCCGCAGTTGATCACGGTCCCCTCCGCCTTGATCGGACCGGTCTCTGGCGTGATCGGCCGGATGAACGAAATCTTGAATTCGAGGGTAGTTGAGCCAAAACCTTTCTCCAACGTCGATTGGATCGCGAGCCCCATGCAACTGTCGAGCAATGTGGCTGCGAGACCACCATGCACTGTTCCAGCCGGATTGAGGTGGCAGTCTGCTGGCGCTGCAGTAACCACAACGCGCCCGGGGTCCACCTCGGTGATGTCGTATCCCAAGGTTTGGGCGATCGTGTTGTGAGGCAGACTTCCTTGGGCAAGTCCCTTTACAAATTCTAGGCCGCTCATCTCCTTTTGCCTTTCGGCTGAAACGGTCCCGTAGGTCTTGGTGACAGTGCTACCCGGCATGTGTTTCTCCTGGTTGATCGCGAGTTCGACATCGCACTCTATTGTTCGCACCAGGACGCCGCTCGCCGAATTCGGACTTTATCAACAAGACACAGGGAGCTAACTGCGAGTTGTGTTGCGTTTGCCAACGGGTTGCCCTAGGCTGGCGCTTCGGCCGGCACCAAGTCTCCGCGCTACATTTATGGTCAGAGACGCCGCACGTATTGGCAACTCGCGAGGGTCACCCCATGGCAAATCTAGGCGCCTTTCCGTCGTCTGAGCGCAAGGCTTTCGCTGCCGCGTGCCGACGACACGGATTCATTGCGGCGGATTTTCACGTGCAGGATCGCCGGGCAGAGTGTGGCTACGCATGGTCAGCATCCTACGACCCGAGACTGGCGTGTCTCTGCAGTACGCCAACGGGCAAGGCAAGTGCTGGTCGGTGAAGTTCGAGGACGATCTCGAAGCAGACGCCTTCGGCCCGGCACCGGAGTGACATCACTTGCCCGCAACTGACCTGGGCCAGATCACGGTGCGGGAGTGCTCTTTAGCACCGAGACGATATGGCCCAGGGCAATCTCGACCTCGTCATCGAGGGCTACGTCGCCAAATATGGCCATCGGACTGCCGTCACGAGAAATGCCGAACACAACGGCTTTCCACACACCCGATGCCGCCGCCCCGGTCGTCAAGCGCAGATCGAACTCCACCGTCGCGTCGACGCGACTGCGCACTGCCACCAGGTCACCCACTGCCGGGCGAAGCGCACCGACGGCAACCACATCTCCCAACTCGCGCGCCCGGGCGAACTCTTCATCACTCATCTTTCGTCCTCAATGTCAGCGAGATCCACCCCGGGTGCTCGCATCAAAAGATATCAATAGACCATATTTTGGCTTTGTGTCAGAATTTTCCCGACCACTGTATAAATATACAGTAAACTGGATTTTAGCTTCTGAACACCCAACCATGGCCGCGCCCGACCTTGTCACCATTCATCCCGCCCTCTGGCGCGCCTCCCAGCTGGCGCGGGTAGCTGGCCGCACCGTGGCCACAGGCTATCCGGCTCTCGCGGCTGAGTTACCGGGCGGGGGCTGGCCAACCGGGACGCTGGTCGAATTCCTCATCCAGCAAACCGGGGTGGGCGAGTTGCGCCTGCTGCGCCCGGCGCTGCTGGCCGTCGCCAAGCGGCCAATCGCCCTGGTCCAGCCGCCGCACGCACCACAGGCCCTGGCCCTCGCCAACTGGGGCGTGCCGCCCGAGCAGTTGCTCTGAATCCGTGGCCCGCGCACGGCGGATGCGTTCTGGGCCACCGAGTAGCTGCTCCGCGCCGGTACCTGCGGCGCCTTGCTGTTCTGGCAGCAGCACATCCGCGATGACGCCTTGCGCTGGCTGCATCTGGCGGCGCAGTCGGGCGAGACGCTGTTCTGCCTGATCCGCCCGCTGGCCTGCACGCGTGACGCCTCGCCGGCGCCGCGGCGCATCGGCATCGCGCCGGCCGGCGGCGGCGTCGAACTCACCTTCATCAAGCGGCGCGGCCCGCAGCAGGACCGGCCTTTGCTGGTCCCGCTGACGCCGTCGCCGATTCTGCTTCACCGCCATGTTGCGCCTCTGGATCTGCTTGTGCCTGTCGTCTCTCCCGCTCGAAGTGTTCCGACCGAGCTGGTCCATTGAGCTGCCGGCGGCCGTGCTGGAGAGGGAACGGGTGCACACCGCGTCGTGCACCGCGACGCAGGCTGGCGTTCGCCTGCAGATGCGGCGCGGCGGCGTGCTGACGATGGCGCCGCAGACGCTGCTCTACGACCGTGCACCAGCGAAGGAAGCTGAGGCCCTGCGCGCGGTGGCCATGGCGTTGCTCCAGTTCTCGCCCAACGTCGTGGAAGCGGAAGAGGCTTCGGTGCTCATCGACGTCTCGGCCAACGTGATCATCTGGCGAGCGTGCTGGAGGCCTTCCGCAAGGAGGTGCTCGGCGCCACGCTGGTCGGAATCTACGGACAATGGCAGTGTGAGGGCGAGGTTCGGCATCTCGTGGCCCAGCACGTGGTCGACCTGTCACCGCTCCTGGGCCATCTGCAGACCGGTAGCCGAGATTTTTGTTGAGCACGGATCTCCTCGACCGTGTCGCATGGTTTTCGCATCCTTAAATTGGATCTCCCTTGAACGCGAGCTGCAAGGCCATGCGGGCAGCCGTCTCGGCGCGGTCCGCGTCGTCCTTGGCCGCCAGGCAGTCGGCCTCAGTCACGGCCGCATCGCCGTCGAGAAAACGCACGGCCAGCGCGCGATAGCGCGCGTTGACCTCGCGCAGCGTGTCGTATTCCGCCGGACAGATCTGGGCGATATGCAAGTCGAACAGGCTGGCACCCATGGTTTTCCTCAGTCCTTGTTACCTATGTTTCGATCGCTGCGCATCTCGGATTGCGCCGCGAGTGCCAGGACGATTTGGCGGCAGCGTTCGGCAACCGCATGACCAACAAAGCGAATACGTTGATTGGTTTAGTTGCGATCCTGCGGGCTGCTTGATGTAAGATACATTTTAATTTATAAATTTTGATGTGATTTGCATTGACTTAGATCATTTGTATTTGTACATTACGCGATGCAGGTGTGGGTAAGAGCTGTCCCGCAGTACTTGAATGCGTCGTACACGACATATCGAGCGCCGCTCTCAGCGAATGGGCCAAGCACACTGCGACCAAGCCGATTCAGACGGTATTGCCGCAGACGCCGGGCGCAGGAGCGCACAGCCGCTCAGCATTTGCGATGCATTTTGAGACTCATAGGATGGACACGTCATGGGACTTTTGGAAGCAGGCACAGCGTCGGCCGGCGTCGTGCGCGAGAGCACCGTTGAGCGCGAGACGATATCGCGGATCACGTGGCGGCTGGTGCCGCTAATTTTTGTCGGGTGGTTCGTTAACTACCTCGACCGGGCGAACATCGGGTTCGCTGCGTTGCAGATGAATCAGGAGTTGGGGATGGGGCCGGAAATGTTCGGCTTTGCAGCCGGAATTTTCTATCTGGGCTACATCGGCTTCGAGGTGCCGAGCAACATGATGATGCACCGCTTCGGTGCGAGGGCATGGCTGGCCCGCATCATGTTTACATGGGGGCTTGTGTCTGCGGGTACAGCGTTCGTTCAGACACCACAGCAACTCTATATGGCGCGGTTGCTGCTCGGTGTGGTCGAGGCAGGTTTCTTTCCGTCGGTGCTGTATTACCTCTCGCTGTGGTTCCCAAAACAGCATCTTGGGCGTGCCATCAGCCAAGTGTACTCGGCCAACATCGTGTCGCTGATCATCGGGGGTCCGCTTTCGGCGCTGTTGATCTCGCGCTTCCACGAGGCTGGCGGATTCTCGGGCTGGCGCTGGATGATGGTGATCGAGGGCGTGCCCGCCGTGGCACTGGGCGTAGTTGCCTGGTTCGTGCTGGTCAACAAGCCTGCTGACGCGCCATGGCTCACGACCGCGCAGCGCAATTGGCTAGTCGGCACCATGGAGCGCGAGCAAAGCGAGGCAGCACAAACCGGTACTGCAAGCTTTCGCAAGGCGATGCTTGCGCCAATGGTCTGGCTCATGGGCTTGCTGTATTTCTGCATCGGTATCGGATTCTTTGGCATCTCCACGTGGCTGCCTCAGGTTATCAAACAAATGAGCCAACTCTCGATCATTGAGATCGGTTTTGTGAGCGCGATTCCGTTCGTGCTTGGGGCTGCAGCGATGCTCTGCAACGCCCGACATTCAGATCGCACGATGGAGCGTCGCTGGCACTTGACTGTGGCACTGGTCGCCGGCGCGGTGGGCCTCGTGGGCGGCGGCGTGACCTGGGGCATGCCACTCGTGTCGTTCGCATTCATTTGTGTGGCGGCGGCGGGCATTGTGGGCTCGCTCAGTGTGTTCTGGACGATCCCGCCGACGTTCCTTGCGGGGCCGGGAGCCGCTGGCGGTATGGCGCTAATCAACAGCATTAGCGGACTTGCGGGGTTCTTCGCCCCATGGCTGGTGGGTGTCGCGCGCAGCCGGTCGCCAGATTTTTCGGTGGCGCTTTTCTGCCTGGCGGCGGGGGTAGCGATGGCAGCCTTGCTCGCGGCATTGTTGCCCTACGCCACGCCAAGGGATCGGGAAAGCGGCACGCATACCAACTGACAGCGTCAGGATTTGCATTCCGCCCGAAGATTGGGGGCGAGACAGGCGGACGTATGCTCTGCACGCCTGTCATACAAGGAATTGATAGGAGACAGCTTGAATACCGCAAAAGTTAAGTTTGAAGCCGCGCCGCCCGCGCAATTGCCGTTGCCGTCGATCGCAGCAATCGCATACGAGCGTACCGTGCTGGCATGGGCCGACGCACTGCCCGAACATGTAATTGCCAGGCGCGACCTGATGTACGGTCCCGATCCTCAGCATCGTTATGACGTGTTCACGACGAGCGGGACTTTTAGTGCGCCCGTGCTCGTGTTCTGGCATGGCGGGGGCTGGACCAATGGGTACAAAGAGTATGTATCGTTCCTGGCGCCCAAGGTGTTGGCCCTGGGCATGGTGTTGGTAGCACCGACCTACCGGCTGGCACCGTCCAACCGCCTGCCTGCCGCCTACAACGATGCGATGGCCTTGCTTGGCCACCTTCAGAACACGATCGCGGGGGATGGCGGCGACCCTGCCCGGCTATATCTGGCGGGTCATTCCGCAGGCGGCTCCATTGCGGCAATGACGGCATTGCGCGCACGCAGGCTATCGGCAGGTGGCATCGGCGATGCGGTGCGCGGTTGCCTGCCGATCAGCGGCATCATGGATCTGCATCATCCAGATCCAGCGCCTGGCAGCCTGGAGGAGCGCGTGTACTCCATGCTGCTGGAAGGCCCGGAGCAGGACGCTGTGATGAGCCCGCTGTGCTGGGCGACGGAAAACCGGGTACCAATGGTGCTTTCCTACGGCGAGCAGGACAGCGAACGGGTGATTCGCTCCAACCAGCGCCTTCACGCCTTGCTGGCTTGTCAGCCGGTCGCCGCCCAGTTTCACGTACACGAGGGCGAAGACCACTTCCTCACCCATACGGCTATGAAGGATTGCAGGCATCCGTGGTTCGCGCGGCTGGCCTCGTTGGTCCAGGAGACCTCGCGATGAAAACGGTAATCGAAACCGGCCTGCCTGTGCCCCGCCAGCCCTTCTCCTGGGCGATCGCGGCTTCGGGCGTGCTTTTTACAGCGCATGGCCCAGTACGCGAAGACGGCACCGTCGACACTGGCAACATCGCTCAGCAGGCACGACTGACCTTCAGTAACCTCCGAAAGGCGGTCGAGGCGGCCGGAGCGGACTTGTCCTGCGTCGCACAGATTCTCGTGACCTTGCTGGATGTCGACCATGTGCCAATCGTCGATGCTGTGTACCGCGAAATGATCCCGGTACCCTATCCGAACCGCTCCACCGTGATCGCCAAGGCGCTGGTGGTGCCTGGCATGCAGATCGAAATCGTAGCCTACGTCGCGCTGCCCCCGCAAGCGGGGGGAGCATGACGCCGTTCTTCGCGCACAGTGCTCACTCAGCGAAGCGGCTGCTCAACGCGTCTGCAGTGCGCATGAGGTGCTGACGCAGCAGGTCGCCCGCCTTCTTTGCATCACGCGCAAGCACGGCTTCCATGAGATCCAGGTGCTCTTGCAGGACATCGTGGGCCAGCTCCTTGGTCGAGCTTGGATAGGCCAGGCGGATACGGCGGTAGCGCTCGGAATGGTCGACCAGTTGTTCATCGATGCGCTGCAGCCACTTCGAGCTTGCGGCAGCCGTCAGTGCGCTGTGAAAGCGTTTGTGCGCAGTTTCCCACAGCTCCACGGTTGCCGTGTCTGCCCGGTCAGTCGGCAGGCGTGCCTTTGTCAGCTTGTAGTAGGCCGCCATAATGTTGGCGCCCCAGTCGTCGTCGCCGTGCGCAATGGCGTCATCCAGCAGTAGCACCTCGATGGCGATGCGCGCCTTCATCAAGTCGAGCAAGTCGCGCTTCGACAATGGCGAAACACTGAACCCGCGTTGCCCTTCATTGCTTACCAATCCCTCGCCACACAGCAGCATCAATGCCTCCCGAATCGGGCTAACGCCTAGTTCATAGCGTTGCTGCAGCGCCTGCAGGCGAAGCTTCTCGCCGGGTGCGAGGCTGCCGGCAATGATGTCGGCACGAACCAGGTGGTAGGCCCTTTCCGAAATGGTTTGCGCCGGTATGGCGTCGGAAAGCGGGATCTTGCGCAGGGAATCGTTCATCCGCGTGTAAGCAGTTTGGCGTGAGTCAGCGTGGCCCGGCACTTGTGCCGTAGTCAGATGTGAATTGTAGCAAACCTGTCTTTCCATAAATTACTGATAAGTATCGAAATTTTTCCCGATGCCGCAAATTCGAGGGTTAACGAGTACATTTCTTTGCAAAGGCCGAATTTATAATTTCCATGTCGTCACATTTAAAACATTGTTTCATATATGAAATGTGAGCGACAGGGAGGGCCAGAGGCGTATTTCCCAATCGCCGGGCGCCCACGCCATCGAAGTGCAGTGTTGCGGATACTTTCCAGAGGTTTGTGATGATGATTTTTGCAAGGCGCAAAGTACTGACGGCTCTTGCGGCGGTCGCTACCGCCCTGATTGCCGGTGCCTCCTGGGCTCAGGGCAGCTACCCGACCAAGACGGTCACGCTGGTCGTGGCCTACCCGGCCGGCGGCGACACCGATGTCCTGGCGCGGCTGTTCGCTGAGAAGCTAACCGCCCGGCTCAAGCAGCCGGTGGTCGTCGAGAACCGTACTGGCGCAGGTGGGACCATCGGGACCGCGTTTGTTGCCAGGGCCCAGCCCGACGGCTACACACTGCTGTTTGCGCCCAACACGATGGCCATCTCCCCGTTGGTGCTGAAAACCGGAACCGGCGCTACCTATGACCCGCAAAAGGATCTGACGCCGATTGCCAGGGTCGGCACGCAATCGCTGTTTGTCATCGTCAACAAGGAGGCGGGCGTTCGCAAGATGGACGAACTGGTGGCCCAGGCCAAGGCAGGCAAGCTTGCCATGTACGCAAGCCCCGGCAGTGGTTCACCCATGCATATCCTGGGCGAGCTGTTCAACAAGTCGGCAGGCGTGAAGATCGCACAGGTGCCATATCGTGGCAGCGCACCTGCTGTGGTGGACCTGCTTGGCGGGCAGGTGCCCATGATGTACTCGACGCTCGGTCCGGTTTCACAGTATTTCCCGACTGGCAAGCTGATGCCGTTGGCCGTGGCAGACGACAAGCGCTCGCCGTTCGCGCCCAATGTACCCACCCTGGCAGAGCTGGGCTACAAGGACGCCGTAGTCGGGGCGTGGCAAGCGGTGCTGGGCCCCAAGGGCATGGATCCCGAACTGGTGCGCGTGCTCAACGCCCACTGCAATGAAATTCTGAGCATGCCGGACGTGGTCGCCAAGATGGCTGCCATTGCCGTGACACCCACGGCCGGTGATCCTGCCACGCTTGGCAAGCTGATCTCCAACGACTACGGGCGCTACGCCAGGCTGGTCAAGGAGTTCGGCATCCAGGCCGACTGATCTTCGCTATCTCTCGCGGGTAGCCGCACTGACCACGTCAACGCGGCGGTACGCGCATGCCTGCGTGACGAATTTATATAGATGTCCACCACATACATTTCTTATGAAATTTCAATGCGGGCCATGCTGCCGGCTGTTGCGGAGCATTTCCGGTGTCGTGGTGCCGCCCCCGTCCGCGCAATTCAACAAAACAAGACAAATGGTTGGAGGTTCTGAATGAAACGAGCTTTGACGGCGATCCTTGCGCTGGGCGCAGTCGGTGCAGGGGGCATGGCAACCCAAGCCATGGCCCAGTCTTCCGGCATCAATCTGTATGGCGTCGCCGATATGGGCGTCGTTCACGAAAGCGGCGCGGCCGCGGGTACTGTCACCAAGGTGACCAGCGGCATGATGTCCGGCTCGCGCTTCGGCATGCGCGGACGTGAGGACCTCGGCGGTGGCACGGCTGCGTTCTTTACATTGGAGGCCGGTGTGCTGATGGATACCGGCGCATCAGGTCAGGGCGGCTTGCTCTTCGGCCGTCAGGCATACGTGGGGCTGGATGGCAATGTCGGGCGCCTGACGCTCGGGCGCCAATACACGACGCTGGCGTTGGCGCAGGTCGAGTACGATCCCTTTGTGACCGGCCTGGCCGGCACGTCCGCCAACCTGATTTCGGCGGGCGGACGCGGCGGGAGCAATCGCTTTGACAACGGCGTCAAATACAACCTGCCGAGCAAGCTGGGCGGCTTGGAGGGTGAGATCTCGTACGCCCTGGGAGAAGTGGCTGGCAGTGTCGCGACCAACAGTCAGTTTGGCGCATCCCTGGGCTATACAAAAGGGGATTTCTCGGGCCGTGTGGCCTATGCCGATGCTCAGGACGCGAATGGGCCGGGCAAGAATGCGCGTGAGGTCTTTCTCGGCGCCAAGTACGATTTCGGGCGGTTCACGGGCTATGCCAACTATGTATTCAACAGGGGCGCGATCGTGCCTGGCACGCCGAACTTCAAGTCGGAGGATCTCCTGATTGGCGCCTCGATTCCGATCGGCGCGGGCCGCATCGTCACGTCCTACATCTACAAGAATGACCGGACCGCAGCCAACAACGATGCGCAGCAGTTCGCCCTTGGCTACGTGCACAAGTTGTCCAAGCGCACCAGCCTCTACACTTCCTACGCGCATATCTGGAATCACGCGCCGAACACCGCGTCCTCCGGCTTCTACCGCGTGTGGAATGCGAATGACGTTGGCAACCCGGCCGCGGGCAATTCCGCGTTCAGCATCGGCATGAATCATATTTTCTGACCGCCGTCCTGCGAGAGTCCAAGCTCGCAGGCCTTTCGCCCGATGCGTGGGCATGTTGTCCACTTGTCGGGCTCTTTTCTAACCGACGACTTGCGTCGAAATTGCTGTACATCCGACGCTTGCCGCCTATTTGGGAAATAAGTGATGATTGTTCGCTGCGCCTATCTCGAAGGTTCGGTCAGCCCAGAGCACCGCGCCCGCTTCGACCAATTCGTGATCACTGAAATTGTGCCGCTTATGAAGCAGTTTCCGGGCGCGACATCCGTGCGCATGTTGCGTGCGGAAACGATCGAGGACGGCGGCCCATCCCTCTATATGACCTTCGAGACAATCTATCCTTCGGTTCAGATCATGAAGGACGCGTTTGCACAACCTATCAGGCGGGTCTTGCGGGAAAAGCTCAACGAGATCCTGCCCCTATTTGACGGAAGAATCTTTCACGTTACCCAGACGCTACTCACGGACGAGACGCTGACCGCGCCGTAGTGATCGCTAGCGCACCGCAAACTTCAAGGAGAGAGTGCAATGAACCAATCGAATCCGCAGGCTTCCACACGAGAAATCGCCTTTGTAACCGGCGGCGCCTCCGGCATTGGACGTGCCACCGTAGAGCGGCTGGCGCGCGATGGCTTTCGCGTTGCGATCATGGATCGTAACGCGACCGCAGTGAGCGAAACGGAGGCATCGCTTCGTGCGGCAGGCCTGGACGTGGTGGGCTACGCGCTGGACGTATGTGACCGCCAGGGAATCGCGCACGCGATGGAAACTGAGGGGCGTGTCGATGTGGTTGTTTGTGCTGCAGGTGTCTACAAGCCACGCACGTTCGATCAAGTCACTGAATCGGACTTTCGTCAGACACTGGAGGTAAACCTTATTGGCGTGTTCATTCCGGCCCAGGAGGGCGCGCGAAGGATGCGCGAAGGCGGGCGTATCGTAACTGTGTCCTCGCGTGGCGCATTGGGTGGTCTCGGTTTTCCCGACTATGTCGCGTCCAAAGCTGGGGTCATCGGGCTCACGCGCGCAATGGCCATGGAACTGCGAGTCAAGAAGATTGCAGTAAATTCGATTGCGCCCGGATTTACCGATACGCCGATGACGCGAACGATGCCGAGCGAGCAATATGCCGCAGCCGTTGCGCTGGAACCCAGTGGCGCGGCAGCCTCGCCGGACGATATCGCGAATGGGATCGCTTTCTTTGCGTCGCCGCATACCCGGTTTATCACCGGCCAGACACTCTTTGTAGACGGCGGCAAGTCGCTCGGTGGGCTGGGCATCTGAGTCCTTCTGGCTAAGGCCCGGCCTCGGGCTGGCCACCAAGCGTCCTGAGGATCAGGGATGGAAGCGGGCTCGTGCTGGAGGGGCGTGGCGCGCCATCCGTTGGCGAATTCAGCGACGGCCAACGCATACTTCGGGCTGGAAAGAGCCATCCGCAGAGGCGCGAACGAACTGCCGTTTCTAAACCAACCAACCTATGCGGCCGATCGTCGCAGCAGATGTGACAGACTGAAATGACCTCTGAAGAGACGATCGCCGCCCTCGCCTTGGATGACCGCTTGTGGCCTGAGAATTCAATCGGTCGATGCAACACACTAAGATCTGTGCGAGCGGGGGTGTTGCAAATGAAACAAAGACGGCGGATCTACTACACGGGAGTCCAGAAGGCGTTGATGTGGGAGCACTGGCAGAAAGGTGAAATGCTTTTTCAGATTGCCCGACTGTTCGATCGGAACCACTCGTCGGTGCAGGGGATTCTTGCGGAAGCAGGCGGAATACAGCCAGCACAACGACACCGCTCCAGGCTGGCGAGAGGAGATCTCGTGCTCGGTGGTTGCTGGCCAGTCGATCCGGTCAGTAGCTGCCCGGCTCGGGCGGGCTCCATCTACCATCAGCCGGGAGGTCAGGCGAAATGGCGGTGGTCAAGGCTATCGGGCGAGTCAGACCGACCAGCTTGCCTGGGAGCACGCCAGGCGGCCGAAGAGATGTAAGGCCGTCAGGAATCGGACACTCGCACAGGTTGTGGCAAGCAAGCTTCAGTTGCAGTGGTCGCCAGAGCAGATTGCTGGTTGGCTCAAGCACGCATATGCGGTCAACAAGGACTATCCGGTGTCGCACGAGACTATCTCTAGGAGCCTCTACATACAGGCCCGTGGTGCGCTTATTGAGACTTGCATAAATGCTGACATCACCACGACTCGGCCTGCTTCCAGCACGCGGCGATCATGTTGGCGCGTTGCTGTGCGCCGCGCAGCCGATTGCGGGCGGTCGTTTTGACCTCGGCGAGCGAGTGTGGGCAGAAGTTGGCCAGGGCATGGCGCTTGACCCGCGCCGTCGTAAAGGCGGAACAGGCAATTGTGATACAGATAACTCAGGCCCGCGATGGCCGAGACATGTTTCCAGTTGAAATGAAACTGGATGACCGGAGTTTGACCTTTCGGAGCCCAGGTGCGCACGCGCGTGTGTCGTTCCGAGAGCCCAGACTCGTCAATGAAGACGATCAGCCGTTGCTCCCGCGTACACTTTTTTTGAGCGCGGGCCAGGTCTTTTGCTTCCACGCCAGCACGGCGTCCTCGTCGCGTTCGATAGCGCGTCGGTCTGGGCGTTGGGGCGAGAAGCCGAGCGAATCCAGAATGCGCCAAACATGGGCCTCGTTGTATGACACCCCAAAGCGTTGCTCGATGAGTAGACGCACCCGTTTGAGCGTCGACAGTTCGGTGCCAAAGCCATGCTCGGTCGGGCGCTGCAGCAAGGCACAACACAACTGCTCGCGCTGGGCATCGCCGAGCAACGACAGCGGTCCACGGGCCATGGTGCTCAGCGCATCGATGCCGCCTTCGTCCAGTCGCGCCTTCCACATGTACGCTGTCTGCCAACCCACGCCCACTGCACCCGCAACCTCCACGACCGGCTTGTTCGCTAACAGCATCCGTCCAGCACGAACCCGCTTTCTGGTCGCATCGTCCATCGTCCCAGCCATGCAATCGACTCCTGATCGACGCCTTGATCAGATGACGCGTCAGACCCGAATCGGTTGTCATGATTTATAGTATAAAAATTGGGCGGCTCCATTTCGGTCCCCTCTTCATGGGGATAAAACCGTGAAGACCGGTTGGTAGCTGGAACAAATTGAAGTGTCTTAGAATTGACTTCATGCTTCCTTGATTTAGCGATAGGTAGGTTATCACGACATGGCTTCCTTCAAAAAGATGCAAATGCATCACCATTGATGTGCGCACTTCTAAGACTGGGAAGTGTTGCACGCACGACGGGACGTTAGGTTGATACCTATGAATCGAATTTCAAAGAAGTTAGATATTCTTCTTGGAGGAACATGAGCCAATTTGACGATCTAGTGATCGCTATCTATCGCGCCGCGCGTGACGTCCCCATGACAGAATTCCAGGACATAGCTCTTACATTTGTTAATTCTGTTATAGCCTTCGACTCGGGCCGGTGGGGGTCAAGTGGCATCGATGAAAACGGGATAGATTTTCGTGTCGCGCGTTTGTACAATGATGATCCGGAATCCATCGAGGCATATCGACAAATAGAGTCCCCCGACGCACCTGGGCTGTTTGCGGCTACTCACTTAGGGAGGGCCCATAATTTTCACCTATCCGAGTGCTTTCGCGCCCGCGATGAAAGGGACTGGCTTGAATTCGCGCGGCGCTTTCACCACGAACAGGGCATGCTTACGGCCATACGGAACGCGAGAACGACTCTCGTCGACTCTGTGTCCCTGTATCGTGCTCATGCAGCGCGACCATTCTCGGAGCGAGAGAGGCTTTTGTGTCAGCGGTTGGTTCCACACCTGGTAGAAGCGCAAGCCATTAATCGCACGTTGTACGCGGCTCAGTGGGGTCTGGAGAGCGGTGGCGGCATGGTACGTGCCACCGCGATTGCCGACCGCAAGGGCGTGGTACATGTTGCAGAGTCCGGTTTTTTCTCTCTGCTGCAATGTGAATGGCCGGAATGGAACGGTCCTATCTTGCCGGGCATAGTACGCCAGAGACTGTTGGAGGAAACCTACGAGACTTTCGCTGGGCGTGCCATCATCCTCAGCCGGCGAGCGTTCGATGAACTAGTTCTTCTACGAGTACGGCCGCGTTCGGGGGTCGATGATCTGACGAAGCGTGAACTAGAGGTGGCGCAGCAGATCGCTGCAGGACTCAGCTACAAGGAAATCGCCCAGGTTATGAACATTGCCCCAGCGACAGTACGCAACCATATCCAGGCAATACATGGTCGGCTCCAAGTTCGCAACAATGCGGAGCTGGCGGCGCAACTAACGGCAGCGGGCTATTGACGCCCCCTCTGCTACCAATCCACCCTATAAGGAGCCTCGCCTTTTTACAAGATTGGTTTGTGGTGGGTTTCGAGGTGTGGTGAGGGGAGCGTTTCCTTGGGTGGGAGGGACGAGTTGGCATGAAGCGGCGGGAGAGACCGCACACCTATAATCGGCCTTGGTGGACGGAGTCACTGCACGTCCGGGCCCGGTTAGTAACCGCGCAGCTGGACTCCATCCAAGATGCGGCGAATATCCGTGATGTGGCGCCTGGTGGATTGCCGAGTTCGCCTGATGCCGGTCTGACCTGTCGCTATCGTTGCCTATTGCGTCCTGATGGTTGGATGTAATTGCAGGAAGTGTCGCGCTCACCTGGCCGCGCTCGGGCGGGCATGGGCGGGATCGAATTTTCCCCTTTCGCGAGGATGGCCTAAAGTATGCGGGCGTGCTTGTTGGCTATTGCAACCAACGTCTTGTAATAGCCGAGGCGGGCCTGCAGTTGGACAATCCAGTGCGAGAGCCGGTCGTTACGTCGGGGCGAGGGATGGAGTGCAGCACGAGCGCCAAGGAAGAGCAGCATGCGCGGATACTCGTTGCCCTGCTTCGTGATGCGGCCCAGGCGCTGCTTTCCGCCGCTGCTCTTCTGTCTGGGCACAGTGCCTAGCCAAGCCGCCATCTGCCGGCCGTTTTTGAACTGCCGGGCATCGACGATGGTGGCGACGGTGGCGGACGCGGTAGGCGGCATGCAGATGCGGCTTATGACGAGGCGGTCGAGGCTTGCTGCGATCGGCTCGCACACGATGGGTACGTGTTGCGATCAATGCTAGGGTGTCGATCAGCGCAGCTTTAGCCCAGCGCAGGCCGTGCAGGGCAGCAGGCAGGACATCTCGGACGCCGCTTTCAGCATTTTCTCGTCGATCCACATCGGCGCGTCAACTCTTGTGATCAAGCCCGCGTTGTACTTTGCCTAGTTCCTGACACGGTAGATCCCCTTGGGCTCACGCGACTTGTAGTGATCCTTGCGTATCTTCTCCGCCCGCCTGACTATCGATGAAGCAACCAGGCTTCGAACTCAACGACAGGGAGGGGCCGAGCGAGAAGAAAGCCCTGTATGACATGGCAGCCATTCTCATAGAGGAAACGTCGTTGGAATTCCGTCTCCACCCCTTCGGCAATCACGGTGAGACGCAGGCTTTCTCCAAGGCGGATGATGGCCGAGGCCAATGTCCTCGCACGCGGGCCCTCTCCCAGCATCCGCACGAAGCTCTGATCCACCTTGAGTTCATCGAGCGGGAGGTTGCCTAAATGGCTGAGGCTGGAGTAGCCAGTTCCAAAATCATCCAACGCCAGTTTTACTCCCAGCGCATGAATCGTCTCCAACATCGCCTTGGTCTGGGCGCTGTTGTCCAGCATGACGCCTTCCGTGATCTCCAGCTTGAGATCGCCGGGATTGAGGCCGTGAGTCCGGAGCGCGTCACCGATGACATTCGCCAATTGCGAGTTACGGAACTGCAGAGGAGACAAATTAATCGACAGCGATGGGATCTCAATCCCCCGTCGGCGCCAATCGGCCATTTGCGCGCAGGCCTCGGCGATCACCCAGAAGCCAATGGCATCGATCAGCCCGCACTCCTCGGCCAATGGTATGAAACGATTTGGCGCGATATCACCATGTTTCGGGTGATGCCATCGAACCAGCGCTTCGACACCGTGAAGCGTGTTCCCAGTGAGCCTGACCTGTGGCTGGTAGTGGAGTTGCAACTGGTGTTCATTGAGCGCCTCGCACAACGCAGTTTCCAATACCAGTCGTTCCTGGGCGCGCTGGTTCAAGTCGTGGCTGAAGAAATAGAATTTACCCCGCCCGGAGGCCTTGGCCTGATACATCGCCATGTCGGCATGCTTGAACAGCGAATCGATATCCTCCCCATCATGAGGAAACATGCTGATACCTATACTGGCAGACGGGGCAATGCTCAAACCGTTGATCTGTACCGGCTCCGAGACCGACTCGAGGACGCTCTCTACTTCTACACAGGCGCGTTCGGCGTTGCAGTCCGGCAGGGCGATGACGAACTCGTCTCCTCCTAGCCGGCCGACGATGCGACCATTCCGTCCTCGCCTCTCCAGGCGCCTGGCGATAGTGCATAGGAGCTGATCCCCGACGGGATGCCCAAGCGAGTCGTTGATATGTTTGAAGCGATCCAGATCGAGGAACAAGAATGCAATCTGAGCGCCATTCTGTATGCCATCGGCAATTGCCTGATTGACCTTCTCGCGCAGTAGCCATCGATTGGGAAGCCCGGTGAGTTCGTCGTACAGGGCGAGCCGTAGGATACGTGCGTTGGCCTCCTCCCTTTCCAGAGCCAAGGCACACAGATGAACGCAAGCAGTGACGATGCGCTGTTGGAACGAGGTCGGGCCCACCTCCGTCCGATAGTAGAAGGCAAAGGTTCCCACCACCTTGCCATTGCGTGACTTGATTGGCGTTGACCAGCAGCCTTTGAAACCGAGCGGCAATATCAGCGCTTGATAGTCGGCCCACAGTGGATCTGTCGCGATGTCGGTGACAACGACCTCTTCACCACGGTAGGCCGCCGTGCCGCAGGATCCCGCGAGAGGGCCAATCGCCATCCCATTCAGTGCTTGCGTATAAGACTCGGGCAGGCTGGGAGCAGCAAGCGGCCGAATACGGCCTTCGAGATCGACGCGAAGCACCGTAGCAATGACGTCGGGTGCCATGCGTTCGACTTGCACGCAGATGCTTTCCATCACATCCAGAATGGGCAAGGCACCGGCTACGGCGGCGAGGGTCTTCTCTTGGAGCAACTGCAGCTGCTTGCTTTCAGAGATGTCGGACAACACCACGATGGTTTGCTTGCATTGTTCCTGCACATCGGGAATCGGATTGACGGTGACGGACATCCAGATTGCATTGCCATTCCTTCCATACAACAGCACTTCTTCGGTGTGTTCAGAACCTAAAACTCCCCATGTGCTCGCACGAGCGAGGCTAGCTCGGTCCGTTTTTGTTCCGGCCAGTAACTCGCTAAACGAAAGACCTTTCGTTTCCGCCAATTCATAACCCAGCAATCTAGTAAAGGTTGGGTTGACAAAAATTATCTGCCGGCGGTCATCGATGATGATGATGGCGCTTCTGAGGTTATTTGCAACGAGGCGAAGCAGGTTCCGTCCTTTGCGGACATGGAAGTCTTCCATTTTCATGGTAGGAGCATCTCGTGACTTGGCTATTGCGCTGAGTTGTCGATGTTGACGCAAACAAGCGCGTCGAGCGATTGATGAGGATCACAATGGAACTCCCGGACATATATAGGCTCGGTGATACTCTCTGTCCGATCAGTTTGACTCTCCTTCCGCTTTCATGGTGCGGTAGATGGTGTCTAAGTTGGCGCTTCAATGAATCATGCTCCCAAGTTCGCTTAGGCACACCCGCCTCGCGGGACATCATGCGTGATAACACGCTGACTTTTCGCTCGCATTATGGGCGCCGTCGCTATCGTCGGAGGCTTCTTTCCCGCCCGGGGGGAGACGCTTCCGCCCCTGTTGGCCCACTAGCGGTTACCTCTCCCCTGATTCACGCCACCAGCCTGTGTCTGTCGGAGGTGGCCGTCACCACCGACCATTGGAGTGGGTCAGCCTAGCTCCTTCCGGCTCCGAGGTCCGTATCGACGGCTCGGCGGTCTGGCGGCTAGCTCGGCTCCAACGCCAACCGTATTCCGCCGCCGTTGGCTGTATGACTCTCAAAGTCACTCCGCTCAACCTTCGCTCCGAGCCACTTTCCGAACGCGTCGAGTTGTACGTTAGAAGTTAATCCCGAACTACCAGCCATAGCGGGGCAGATGACCCAGGTCGTACTGTCCCTCACGAAGACGCGCAAAGGCGTTACCAGATCCGCCGGTCGCAACTGTTGGTCTTCGCCCGCCACTTCGTCGAGCATAAAAGCTCGCCGGAAATCCTCGGTATAACGATGGCCAAAGCAAACGACAACCTTTGGCCGCCAGCGCGCACAGATCCATGCTAGGAATCGAAACCGCGCTCCCTGACGACACAAATCCAGATAGCGCTGCTTGGGCACCAGCGCAGGCTGCCCTCGAAATACTTGGGACCAAGAAGTCAAGCCCGCGAGATTCAGTGGCATCGGGAAAAGGCTCAGTTTAAACTCGGCCCCGTTAGGCGCGTAAAGCCGATTCCAATAGTATGATTGCCAATCATTCTCACCTAGTGGAATCCCCAACGCATCCGCCCGAGCCGCAGTCATGATTCGGGCGACGCGCTGATGCATCAGCCACTTTTCCATTTCGTCCCGATGCTGCAGACGAAACTCCGCATCCCACGCGGGTGGCATCATTTTCGGCTGTAGCGGCGTTACGAGACGTTCAAATGAGGAATTCCGGCTGGGATCGCAGAACCAGATTGGCGCCTCTGGATTTCCCCCATCCATCCCTACATATGACCCAAAATAATCGTCCAATTCTTGGTGCGTGAGCACTGATGCCATTCCAATTATATATTTTATATAAAAATCTTATTCACGAAAATATTCATATTAAATTTTCATATTTTGTAATCCGAAAAAAGAAAATGATGCCGTCGAACTCTACCCACTCGTTGGGTGGGGATTGTTCAACCAAATGACGGCTTGACGGGTGGGTCTCTCCCTCCCATATAGCGATAAAAAGGGTATCACAACACGGCTTCATTCAAAATGATGCAAATGCATTACCACGTGCGCGCACATCATGAGATGCCTAGGTTGATACGCAACCATATCCAGGCAATACATGGTCGGCTTCAGGCTCGCACCAACGTGGAGTTGGCAGCACAACTGGCGGCAGCGGGCTATTGACGACCCCCGTGCCCGCCAGTCCTGGCGGCAATAGGATAGCAATCCATAAGATAAGGAGAGCAAATAGCAAAACAATGCCGGGCGTCGTCCTGATAATTCCCCTCCCGCGATGGGTAGCGATAGGCCTAGCTAGACTACAAACTTCGAAGGAAGACTGATCCATTTCGTTTTTGTAGCTTTCGGGAGTCCTAGTTCCCAAAGGGTGTGGTGAGCCCCGTGCTGCACCCTTTTCTTTCTTCCCGATATGGATGAAAATAATCCGCTTTCCCCAAGCAAAGTCAACGTGACGCCACAGAACCAGCCGGTTCGAATTTCGCTAGAGGAATTGAGAGCGTTCGCTGCACTTCTAACTGATGGGTCTTTGCTTAAACATGCGACTATGCGAGTGATCGCGGAACAAGAGGCCAATCGGCGCAAGCGGGAGGCCAAAGCGATTGAGTTGCTAAAGCGGACGGATTGAGCTGCGAGGCCCGAGTACGCTTGGTTGAGTTCCGCCACGATGAGGCTGCCGCCGAACGCACACGCAGCACGGCCATACTCCAAACTGCGCCGTCACCATGGGTTCAGAGTCCAAGCACCTGAGCCCGGCTGGTAAGTCACCAGCCAAGCTCTTGCTGGCCAAGTAAGGCACCGTGGGGAGATGGGATAAACCATGACTCGATCTCCCGCGCGGGAGCCAAGCGGGCTGCTTCTTCCGAAATGATGCAATCTCTTCCTATCGCGATCCTTATACAGAGTCATGCGTCCCCGCTGTGTCTACGGATCGCAATCCAGCCAGGTTGCAGGTCTGCGAGGTCGCTATGGTGGAGCTTTATCCCAGCGTTCTCGGCCTGCAGGAACGCGTCAACCAGATGCACGGGGACGTGATGAGTAATGGCCCTTCTTTCAGGCCGGGGCGAGACGCTCACGTCGGCTTCTCCGATGGCGCAGGCTCGATGAGGAAATTGGCGGCGGCGTAGCTCGCGTTGCAGTCCCAGACTTCCTTTCCGTCGCGGAAGAAAGTGCACCAGCGGCCGTCGCTGACACAGCGCGCCCGCGGAAACACGTCCTCGTGGCCATTTACTTTGGCCAGCATGTGGCTGGTCTCCCGGCATTTGGCCAAATACTCGCCGGCAACCAATGGCTCGGGCATCGCCTTTCGGACCACGTGATTCTCCTCCTTTAGAGCTGATCGGCCAGGGTCTTTAACGCCAGACGGAAGGCCGCACGGGCGGCGGTCTCGGCACGGTCCGCGTCATCCTTGGCCGCCAGGCAGTCGGCCTCGGTCACGGTGGCATCGCCATCGAGAAAGCGCACGGCCAGCGCGCGGTAGCGGGCGTTGGCCCCGCGCAGCGCGGCGTACTCATCCGGACAGGTCTCGGCGACGTGTAGGTCAAACAGGCGGGCGTTCATGAAAGTCCTCGTTTGGTATCCGGCTGCGCGGACAGCCAGTCCGCGATGGCTGCTTGTGCTTCGTGCGGAGACCAGCTCATACCCTAGACGTAGACCGCATCGGCGCCGTCGTTTCGCGATTTCGCACCGGGCCCTTTTGTACCCTGAAACCGTCATGCTGATAACGCATCAATTATCAGCATGGATGACTGTGACAAGAATGCCGCCCGCGTTGCGGCAGCGAGCAGCGCCGCAACCCCACTTGGCGACTGCCTCGGTCTGACGCTCGAACAGCGCGATCTTGTCGGCCACCCGCTGCCGCAACGCGGGCGCTTCAAGCGGCATCACGACTAACGCGCTGTTGTTATTGTCAGACGAGGCGCACAGCCTAATGCGGTCGACATTGCCAGCGCGGTCGCTTTGGACGCGAAGGATGCACGTGCCCGTCGCGGGTCGCCAGTCGACCGTCCGCAGAAAATAAGAGCGGCCCTCGCCCCGTTCGGCGGGATCGGTCCGCAGATCGAAATGCGACGTCACGAATAGGTGGAGCTCGTCTATGGTCATCGTATATTGAGAAAATTCAGGGCTTGGGCCGTTTCGTTCAGCGCCGGCGTGCGTTGTGGCCAGTGCCGCTATTCTTAGATCCTGGCTATCTACGCCGGGCGGCCAATAAGAGATCGACGCCGAATGCAAGCGCCGCTAGCACAGCGCCGCAGATGGCCAGCCCCGTTTCGCCTTTCTGGCCGGCAAAAACTGCACCCGCCACGGCAATCCAGCAAAGCATTTTGAGAATCATCAATTCTTGGTTCTCCGGCTGCCGGCCGGTGCGGGGCGCTTGGTGCGCGCCTAGATGCCCCAGGCAGGGGCGTTTTCTCTTGCGGCCTACTCCGCGCCCGTTTCTCGGTCGATCTTCTTGCGGACGTCGTTAAACGCCTCACCTTGCTGAGGGTAACTCGGTCGTGTTGCCAGATGGTTGATTATGCCGTCGCA
Source organism: Cupriavidus sp. GW821-FHT02F09 (assembly GCF_059421605.1). Classification (NCBI taxonomy): domain Bacteria; kingdom Pseudomonadati; phylum Pseudomonadota; class Betaproteobacteria; order Burkholderiales; family Burkholderiaceae; genus Cupriavidus; species Cupriavidus sp. GW821-FHT02F09. The sequence continues at coordinate 19,176 of NZ_JBWKVH010000051.1, read as the reverse complement.
GAGCTATCCAATAGAGTGGATCAGTTCGACGTGGCATCGCCCGTCGGGGGGGATCAAGCAGCGTCGAAACGCTGTTATCCTTAGGCCAGATTCATCCGCCCCCCATTTGCGCGAGTTGCAGATGATAAAAGCCACCCTTAATCTTCCAAGCAGAGCCCGTTGGGCCGCTGCAAGCGCTGCAATTCTGGTGGTGATCGCTGTTCATAACATAGCCACCGACGGCGAGCGAGACCAGCCGGTGGCCGACCACGAGGCCACTGCCGCCGGCAACTGGTATTTGGTCGTCGTGCCAACTGAACCCGACGCACTCCCGAAGCCTGATTATTTTTTCTTTAGCAGTCAGGCGGAGTGCGAGGAGCGCTGGCGAGAACTAAAGCAAAAGAAGACGGTTGTGGTTGCATCGGCCTGCAAGATCACCACGATGAGGCAGATTTAGTAGCGGCTTCAGTCCCGGTCGCGCGAATGCTGAAAATCCTGTAGGCTTAATCCTTTCCAACGGAGAGCCAACGTGGCGACATACAAGCAACTATTGGCCGAGAAAGGGAAAATCGAGGCTCAGATCGCGGAAGCCCACGCGACCGAAGTCGCCGGCGTGATCGAGCAGATCCGTGTACTTATGGCCGAATATGAACTCACTGCCGACGATCTGGCACCGAAGCGCCGTCGCGGCAGACCGGCATTGAGCGAGAAAGCCGTTGCCACCCCGAAAGCTGAATTGCCCCCGAAGTACCTGGACCCAAAAACAGGTGCCACCTGGTCGGGCCGTGGGCGCGCCCCGGCGTGGCTCGGCAAGAATCGGGATAAGTTTCTGATCCCTGAGGCCTGAGAGCAAGCACTGCAGCCGGCGGCGTACCCCTCTACATCTCGACGGCTGCGCTGCCCTTAGAGCCGGAATCTGATGTTTGGATTGACATCGATCGAGCCAACATTCCAGACGTAGGTCTTGCTGAACAGTCCTGGCGTGCCTGAGGCATTGTGGGAGATAACTTGGGCATTGGATGGCAAGCGAACCTCGAACTTGCCATCCACCCTGATGCCGAGATCTCTAAGACCAGCCTTATCCTTCTCCTGTAGGACCGTCGGCGCAATTGTGTAGACGCCCTCCTTGTCCTTCATGACCGAGATCACCTTCAGAACAGGCGCGGATTCCCCCACACGCAAATCTCGCTCGATCGCCAGGTCGTAGCGACCAGCGCCAAGATAGCTGGCCTTCAAGGCTGGTTAGCCGAGGGGGGCGTCAAATGTCCCGTCCGGCGCGCTTGGCGTTGCGCGCCCCGACAAGCGAGGCCTCGCTGCGCATTGCCTACTCGGGAATTGGCACCTGCGTCATGTTTCGTGCGGCCCCGCGTATCGCGCTGGTGAGGCACTCGCGCTTGCCTGCGAGGTCGACTTTCCCCGCTCGCGAATCTCAACTGCGCCGCTGGGAACCGTCACAGACGCGGCTTGCCATGTTACCGGAACCCGCCTTCACCTCCCCGCCTCAGTGCCGCGCCGCCACGTTCTGGCGCTGGTACGAAGCCAGCGTCAGCCGCATGGCATCGCGCACGGCCGCGACCGAGCGGTTGTCGTCATCACCTTTGCGGGTCACCAGCGACATGGTCAGCACCGGCGCCGCCCGGCCCAGCCGCACCAGCCGCACCGGGTAGTTCTGCACCAGCGTCGGATCTGGCCCCTGCAGGATCGACACACCCAGCCCGGCACTGACCATCGCCACGATCGCCGGCGCACTGTCGAATTCCAGCGTGCCGCGGATTTCGGACACGTGGGTATGCACGTACTGCGCCGCCATCGCCCCTGACACCGTATTGCGGTCGTAGCGGATCCAATCGTACAGCCGGAACAGCGAGGCCGCGTTGGTCTCGGTCGCTCCGGGCGGCGCGATCAGCACCAGTTCGCGCCGCATCATCGGCGTCCAGCGCAGCCGCGCCGAGCCGCCGGCTGCCGGCTGCGCCACCAGCGCCGCATCGATATCCCCTGCCTTGACCGATGCCGTCAGCGTGCTGCTGCGGCCGCGCACCAGGCGCAGCTCCAGCTTGGGATGACGCTCGCGCACATAGCGCACGATGCCGGGCAGCACGATCGGCTGCAGCGACTCGATCACCCCTAGCCGCACCACTCCCTCCACCGCCAGCCCGCTGCCGGCACGCAGCGCCTCCAGGTTCTGCAGCGCCTGGCGCATGGTGGTGGCGACCTCGTGCGCGAGCTGGTTGGGACGCGCCTGCAGCCCGGAGCGATCGAACAGCGGCTTGCCCAGGTATTGCTCGAGCTGCTTCATCTGCATGCTGACGGCGCTGGCCGTGACGTTGGCCTGGCGCGCGGCGCTGGCGAAGGTGCCGGTCTGCAGCACGCCTTCGAGCGTATGGAAAGTCTCAATCTTCATCAAAAACTCTTATGAAGTAACTCAAATATGTTCGCTTTTCTAATGATAGGCCACGTCGCTAGACTAGGCTCAACGTATCGAACATGACTACCGCACGCAACGCATAACACGGAGGAGCTCCCGAGATGTCACCCATCGCCGCATCGCAACGCCCCGTCGCCTGGACCGCCCAACAAGCCCGCGAGGACCACTCCTGGGTCCTGCGCATGAACGAGGGAGAAATCCACGGCATGCGCGACGCCCTCAACCACGCCAAGGCGCTGAACAAGCCGCTGCTCGAGATGGAGCAGGCCGACTTCCCGCTCAACGAGGCCGCGCGCGCAGTGCTCAAGCGCGCCATCGTCATCACCCAGGGCGGCTGGGGCATGTGCCTGGTCAAGGGCTTCCCGGTCGACGAATGGACGGAGGAGGAATCGCGCCTGGCCTACTGGGGCATGAGCCTGTACATGGGCGTGGGCCGCACGCAGAACCGTGCCAGCCAGTTCATGAACGATGTGCGCAACGAAGGCGGCGAGTACAAGGTCAAGGGCGGTCGCGGCTACAACACCAATGCCGGGCTGGATTTCCACCAGGACTCGTGCGACGTGGTCGGCCTGCTGTGCCGACGCACCGCCCGCGCGGGCGGCACCAGCAAGGTGATCAGCTCAATCGCGCTGTATGAGGAAGTGCAGCGCCGCCGCCCCGACCTGATCCCGGTGCTCAAGGGTACTTTCTTCCACAGCTACCAGAGCACGCAGGACCCCAGCCAGCCGCCGTACTACCGCTGCCCGATCTTCGGCAGCCACCCCAAGTATTTCTCGGCACGCACCAATCGCAAGAACACAGACGCCGCCCAGCGCGACTTTGCCGAGCTGCCGCGCCTGACGCCGGCGCAGGTCGAGGCGCTGGACCTGCTGGACGAACTGATGCCGAGCGAACTGCTGTGCTTCACCATGGAGCTGGAGCAAGGCGACATGCAGCTGCTGAACAACTACGTCACTCTGCATTCGCGCACGCCGTTCGAGGACTATGAAGAGCCGGACCGCAAGCGCCACCTGTTCCGCCTGTGGCTGGCCGTGCCGGGTTCGCAGCCGCTGCCCGACGACTGGAAGGAGTACTACGGCGACGTGCGTGCCGGATCGGTGCGCGGCGGCGTGCGCGGCAGCGAGATCACGCAGGCCTTCCTCGACTACGAGAAACGCCAGGCGGCCGCGCTCGGCATGGCGTTCGAGACCTGGCGCCCGCAACTGCACCAGGAAGACATGGCGCGCATCCTGGCCGAGCATGCGGCCAAGGCCGCCGAGGGAGCCACAGCATGAGCGGCGACGGCATGCAATCCCCTTCGCTGAAGGAACGCCTGCGCCGGCGCGAGCCGGTGCTGGCCCCGGGCGTCTACGATGCGCTCAGCGCGCTGCTGGCCGAGCAGGCCGGCTTCGAAGCACTGTACCTGTCGGGCGGCGCGGTCGCCTACACGCTGCTGGGCCGCTCCGACGTGGGCCTGACCACCGCCACCGAGACCGCCGACGTGCTGGCGCGCATCACTGACCGCGTATCGCTGCCGGTGATCGTCGACGGCGACACCGGCTACGGCAACGCGCTCAACACGCAGCGCACCGTGCGCGCCTTCGAGCGCGCCGGCGTTGCGATGATCCAGCTCGAGGACCAGGGCTTTCCCAAGCGCTGCGGCCACCTCGCCGGCAAGTCCCTGGTCACGGTGCGCGAGATGTGCGGCAAGCTGCGAGCGGCGCTCGACGCGCGCCATAACACCGACACGCTGATTCTGGCGCGTACCGACGCCGTCGCGGTGGAAGGCCTGGACGCCGCCATCGAGCGTGCCGAAGCCTACCTGGCCTGCGGTGTCGATGCGCTGTTTATCGAAGCGGTGGTGTCCGCCGCCGACATGGACCGTGTGTGCGGCCGCTTTGCCGCACGCGTGCCGCTGCTGGCCAATATGGTCGAAGGCGGCAAGACGCCGATCCAGAGCGCGGCCGAACTGGGTGAGCGCGGCTACCGCATCGTGATCTACCCGGGCGGCACGGTGCGCTTCGCCTCGCGCCAACTGCAGCGCTACTTCGCCGGGCTCAAGGCCGGCGGCAGCACGCGCGCCTTCATGGAGGAAATGAACGACTTCGATGCACTAAACCGGCTGATCGGCACGCCCCAATTACTTGATGCCGGCCGCCGCTATGCGGAAGACGACTGACGGCACGCGCCGCCGCGATCCCGCAACCATTAATAGCCCAGACAAAGCTTCGGGGAGACAACCATGATCAACCGCCTGCGCGCCGTGTTCAGCGCCTTGCTCTGCGCGGCCGCCACCACTGCTGCTGCCGCCTATCCCGACAAGCCGATCAAGCTGGTCGTGCCATTCCCGCCCGGCGGCAACATCGACGCCACCGCGCGCATCGTCGCCGCGGGCCTGTCCGAGTCGCTCGGCCAGACCGTGGTGGTGGAGAACCGCGCCGGCGCCGCCGGCCTGGTCGGCGCCGAATCGGTGGCCCGTGCCGTCCCCGACGGCTACACCGCTCTGCTCGCCTCCACCGGTGCGCTGGCGCCACTGAAGGCGCTGAACCCCGCCGCCACGGTGACGCCCGAGCGCGACCTGGTCTCAGCCGGGCCGATCTCGCGCGCGCCGCTGGTGCTGGTGGTCAGCTCCAAGGTGCCGGCCACCACGCTGGCCGAGTTCATCGCCTACGCGCGCACGCGCCCCGGCAAGCTGACGCTGGCCACCGCGGGCGTTGGAACTGCCGCACACCTGACCGGCGAGTACTTCCAGAAGCAGAGCGGCACCAAGCTGCTGCACGTGCCGTACAAGGGCAGCAGCTTGGCCGTGGCCGACCTGCTGGGCGGACATGTCGACCTGACCTTCGACCAGCTCGCCTCCACGCTGACGCAGATCCGCGCCGGCAGGCTCAAGGCGCTGGGCGTGACCACCGCGCAGCGCTCGTCGCTGATGCCGGACCTGCCCACGCTGGCCGAAGCTGGCCTCCCGGGCTTCGAGGCGGCCACGACCACCGGGCTGATGTTCCCGAAGGGCACGCCGCCTGAAGTGCTGACACGGGTCAACGCGGCGCTGCAGAAGATGCTGTCGCTCGACAGCACGGCCAAGCAGTTCCGCGAACTCGGCGCCGACGTGCTGGCCGGCCCGCCCGCCGACTTCGACAAGACGCTGCAGCGCGAGACCGCAAAGTGGGACCAGGTCATCCGCGACGCTCACATCACCGCCTCGAATTAGGAGGGCACATGACGCAGCCAACTGTTGCGCAGCCCGCGGTCTGCCTGCCGCCACGCGCGCAGGTATCGCGCCCGGGCTGGACGCTGCCGCCCGGATCGACCGACTGCCACTGCCACGTCTATGACGATCCGCGCTGCTACCCGCTGGTGGGGGAGCGCTCCTACACCCCCGCGCCCGCCACGCTGAAGCAATACCTGGCGATGTGCCGGCAGGTCGGGCTGACGCGCACCGTGCAGGTCAGCGCCAGCGTCTACGGCGCCGACAACCGGCTCACGCTGGATGTGATCGCCGCGATCGGACAGGACCGGGCGCGCGGCGTGGCCGGGCTCCATCCTGACATCACCGCGGCCGAAATCCAGGCCCTGCATGCCGGTGGCATGCGGGGCGTTCGCGTTTCCACGCACGTGAAGGGCTATGGTGGCACCCAGGCCATCGCGCACTTCGCCGAGCGCATCCGCCCGTTCGGCTGGCATGTGCAGGTGCATGTGCTGCACGCCGACGAGATCGCCGAACTGGAGCCGCAGCTGATGCGGCTGCCGGTGCCGCTGGTGTTCGACCACATGGGCTGCGTGCGCGGCGCCGAAGGCCCGGGCAACCGCGGCTTCCAGGCCATGCTGCGGCTGCTGCGCGAGCGCGAGGACTGCTGGACCAAGATCTCGAGCTGGTACCGCCGCTCCGATGCCGGCCCCGGCCACGCCGACATGGCGCCGATTGTCGACGCGCTGCTCGAGACCCGCCGCGATCGCCTGCTGTTCGGCACCAACTGGCCGCACCCCGCCCTGAACGCACCGCAGCAGGTGCCGGACGACGGCGCGCTGATCGACGAGTTCATCCGCTGGATCCCGGATGCGGAGGTACGCCGGCGTATCCTGGTCGACAACCCGGCGCTGCTGTATGGCTTTCCGCCCACCTGAGACAGATCGGACGCCCCGCAACGATGCTCCCATCGTACAAAGACATAAAGAGAGAAACGGAGACAAAACATGCAACGACGCGAATTCCTGGCCCTGCTGGCGGCCAGCATGATGCTGCCCGGCACCCTGCAGGCTGCCCCGGCCGTGACCAAGGTGCTGGTCGGCGCCACGCCCGGCGGCGGCACCGACCTGGTGGCCCGCGCGCTGGCCGCTGAACTGGAGCAACGCCTCAAGCACCCCTTTATCGTCGAGAACCGCGGCGGCGCGGCCGGAAATATCGCGGCGACCGCAGTGGCCAAGGCCGATCCGGATAGCGGCACGCTGCTGCTCAGCTACACCAGCCACGCCATCAATCCCGCGCTGTTCGACAAGAAGCCCTTCGACCCGATCAAGGACTTCAAGCCAATCTCGCTGATCGCCAGCTCGCCGCTGCTGCTGGTGTCGCGGCCCGACTTGGGCGTGAACAACGTGCGCGAGCTGATCGCGCTGGCCAAGTCCGGGCCCGGCAAGCTCAGCATCGCCGTAGCCGGCCTCGGCAGCGCCAACCACCTGGCCGGCGAGATGCTCAAGCACGACGCCGGCATCGACCTGGTCAGTGTGCCCTACAAGGGCGCGGCCCCCGCGGTGGCCGACGTGGTCGCCAGCCAGGCCGACCTGCTGCTGGGTAATGTCGCCACGGTGCAGCCGCTGTTGCAGGCCGGCAAGGTCAAGGGGCTGGGTGTCAGCAGCCTGAAGCGCCTGCCCACGTTCCCGAACATCGCGCCGATCGCCGACGTGGTGCCCAATTTCGACTACAGCTCATGGTATGGGCTGCTCGGGCCGGCCGGCATGCCGGCGGACCAGGTGGCGCAGCTGGAGAAAGCCGTGCGCGCCGCGGTGGCGTCGCCGGCGATGCGCAAGCGCCTGACCGGCGAAGGGCTGGTGCCCGTGGGCAACGATGCCGCGCAGTTCACGCAGTTCCTGCAAAGCGAGATCGCGCGCTGGGCCAAGGTGGTGGCGGTTACCGGAGCGCGGATGAGTTGAGCGCCTGAGCGCCGGCAGTCACACCGACGGCCTCGGTCAGCTTCTCTCGTGTGGATTAAGTCAGCCGTTCGTGATGCGCGGGAACGGGCGCCGTTAGCGCGAAGGCAGGCCTGCGAAGCAAGCGTTCCAGCTGACAGCGAGAGCCCGAGCAGTGGCAGCGCCGGCGCTAGAAAGTTCCTAGGGTGTCTGTAAGGGATCGGAATTAGCTGGACTCGTCAGTTTTCGGCGCTTCGACGAAGCCCGGTCAAGCTGCATGATTCCTCATCGGTCCAGCTTGTTCTCGGCAACCCAACGCAGAGTTGCCAGCCAGAGGTCGTGACCACGGTGCATCAGCCCTTCATCGTTCTTGCGAAGGTTGGCAGCATCGGGGCCGTTACCTACTTCATCGGTCACAACTTGGCAGCCGTTGCCACGAGGTATGAGGTACCACGTGTGATAGAAGGCCGGCTTGGTGCCCGGGACGTAGCCGAACCAGCCAATGCGCGAGAACGGGACGAACTCGTTGATCTTGCTCTCGATGGGCAGACCGAACGTGGTCCAGTGGAACGTGCTCTCTTCCTTGAGCACAGAACCCGCGTCACTGATGATGTGGACATCTTCGGAGTTGGGGTACCACTGAGGCCACTTCGGCGCCTCGATGATGTGCTGCCAGACGCGTTCACACGTTGCGTTGATGAACAGCTCATTGTGCGAAAAGAGGTCAGCCTCGCGCGGATCGAAGCCGGCCGGCCAGTGGATGTCCGGCGAGCGGTTGGCGAGATCGTCTTTCATGGTCATGGTACTGCTCCTTTGATGATTGGCGGTTTGTGCGAACGCTGGACTTGTTGCCGCCAATGCCACCATGGACATGAGGGCAACGGCCAGAAGTGGAAGTCTTTGGCGAACGACGAATTTGCTTGCTTTGAGCATGGGCTCTCCTTTCTAAGTTGCCGAGCGGTCGATAGAGATGGGTCGCGTGACGTTCCTCGTAGTGGTGTTGACGCCTCGTCCTGACATGCATTCTGGTGACAAGGCCAACAAAAGGCGATAGCATGGATAGCATTTGAATTATGCTTGGAGCGCATCAATGGGCGGGCTCGACCAGCGCGTATTGGACGGAATTCGGGTAATGGCGGCGGTGGTGGACAGTAGGAGCTTCGGACGCGCGGGCGAGGCACTCGGCATGTCGCAGTCTGGTGTCAGTCGCGCGATCGCTCGACTCGAAGAGCAGCTCGGCTTGCGACTCTTCGACCGCACCACGCGCTCCGTTCGGATGACAAACGAAGGGCGATCCTTCTACGAGCAGGTCATTCCTCTGATCGCAAGCCTCGACGCCATCACTGCGTCAGCAAGCGGAAGTGCGAAGACCATCAACGGACGCCTTCGCGTCAATGTCGACCCGTTCTTCTCTCGACTGATACTGGGTCCGCGGCTTGGAGCGTTTCTGCAAAGCCACCCGGACTTGCAGCTCGAGCTGATTACGCGCGACGAGCTGGGCGACATGATCACGGATGGCTTCGATGTGGCTATCCGATTCGGCCACCCTCGCAATTCGGCGCTCATAGCAAGAAAGCTCCTGGAGACGAGAATCATCACCGCGGCGGCGCCCGCCTACATTCAGCGATACGGGTTGCCCAAGGAACCGAAGGATCTGGAGTCGGGCAGTCATGTCTGCATCCAGTTCCGGGACCCCGAGACCGGGCGGCCGTTTCCGTGGGAGTTTCACCAGCGGCGCAAGAAGATCGTGTTCAACTCGCGCGGTCAATTGACCGTCAATGAGGCCGGCACGATGCAAAGTGTCTGCGTTGCTGGCCATGGCATCGGGCAAATCTTGGAACTCGGGGCTGAGCAGTTCTTTGCGGAGCGCAAGCTCGTGAACCTCTTTCCGGACTGGTCCGATGAGCGGTTCCCGCTATACGCCTACTATCCGTCGCGTCACCATGTTCCGGCCAAGACACGAGCCCTGCTCGACTTCGTCGCCAACCTAGTTCGGTGATGCCCGGCTCACAGCGGTCTTGAATTCCTCTCTATGATCCATCAGGGCGTCTCCCTGCTTCGCTACGGGCCGGGCTGTTGTGTTGGGTAGCAGCAGCGCATTACTGCGCCGCCGCCCCCTTCTAAGAACCACCCCTTTCAAGGTGACGAAAATTAGGGCACCCTCCGTGTTCTCGAACAGAACCGGTGTCAATGGCGTGGTACTGGACGCAGTAGTAGAACGCTTTCTCGAACACAGCCCGATCAGCGTGATGGCGCGCCTGGGGTTGCAACGCGCCCTTGATCCGGCCTGGATCGACGAATTGTTCGAGCAAGAGCGTGAAACGCAGTACACGCGGGAGTTATTGTTCTCGACGACGGTGGAAATCATGTCGCTGGTCGCCGTGGGGCTGCGCCCGTCGGTGCATGCGGCAGCCAAGGCCAGTCCGGCGCTGCCAGTTTCCATCACCGCGCTGTACGACAAGCTCAGCCGGACCGAGCCGGGGCTGGTTCGTGCCCTGGTGCAAGGCAGTGCGCAGCGGTTGGGGTCGGTCGTGCAACCGATGTTGCGCAAGCAGCCGCCATCGGTGAATGGCTATCGCCTGCGCATCGTGGATGGCAGCCATTTGCTGGCGAGCGAAAAACGCCTGAAACCATTGCGGAGGTTTCGGGGTGCGGCCTTGCCAGGGCAGTCATTGGTGGTCTATGACCCGGACACGGCGATGATCGTCGATCTGGTGCCCTGTGAAGATGCGCACGCCCAGGAGCGGGCCATCATGGAAACCCTGCTCGCATCGGCCCAGCCGGCCGAACTGTGGATCGCCGATCGCAACTTCAGCACCCGGGCGATTCTTGCCGGGTGGCAGCGTCGCGGCAGCGCCTTCATCGTGCGGGAGCACGGCCGCAATCCGAGCCCCAGCGAGCTGGAGCCGTTACGCGAAATGGGCCGGGTCGAAACCGGCATCGTGTACGAGCAAGCGGTCAGCATCCCAGATGAATCGAACGCGCCGCTGGTGCTGCGGCGCATCGAGCTGCATCTGGATGGCGCCACCGAGGATGGTGACACCGTCATCCGCCTGCTGACCAATGTCCCGTCCGCCCATCTGACGGCCGAGGCCGTCGCCCGGCTATACCGGCGACGCTGGAGCATAGAGAATATGTTTCAGCGGCTGGAATCGGTGCTCAACAGTGAGATTCGTTCGTTGAGCCAACCGCGCGCGGCGCCGCTGGCCTTCGGCGTGGCGGCGCTGGCGTATAACGTACTGAGCGTGATTGCGACTGCGGTGAGAATCCGGCATGAGCTGGATACCAGCGACATCGAGCTCTCACCGTATTACCTCGCCAACGAAATCCGGGCAACTTATGCCGGCATGATGATCGCGGTGCCGCCCGAGGTGTGGCAGGCCTATGACCTCCTCACCCCAGCTCAGCTCGGTCGCGAGTTGATCAAGATGGCGACGCACGTTGATCCCCGCGCGATGCGCAAACATACGCGGGGACCGAAAGCGCCGAAGAAGAAAGGCTATGTGGCCGGATGCGTAGCACGGCGGCACGTTTCTACCGCCCGTGTCATCAAGGCTGGACGTGTCGTCTAATCACCTTGAAAGGGGTGAGCCTGAGGGCTTGCGCCTTCAGAAGCAAAAAAGGGAGTCGCGAGCCAGCCAACCCCGCCAGCGTACGGAAGTTCTACTCGATGGCCTTTCCCATCTCTTCGACGACCTTCTTGGCGTCGCCGAAGACCATCATGGTCTTGTCCATGTAGAACAGTTCGTTGTCCAGGCCCGCATAGCCCGCGGCCATGGAGCGCTTGTTCACGATCACCGTCTTGGCCTTGTAGGCCTCCAGGATGGGCATGCCGTAGATGGGGCTGCCCTTGTGCAGCGCGCCGGGGTTCACCACGTCGTTGGCACCCAGGATGATGGCCACGTCGGCCTGGCCGAACTCGCCATTGATGTCCTCCATCTCGAACACCTGGTCGCAGGGCACCTCGGCCTCGGCCAGCAGCACGTTCATGTGGCCAGGCATGCGGCCCGCCACGGGGTGGATCGCGTACTTCACCGTCACGCCCTTGTGCACCAGCTTCTCGGCCAGCTCGTTGACCGCATGCTGCGCGCGCGCCACCGCCAGGCCGTAGCCCGGCACGATGATCACGGTCTCGGCGTTGCCCAGGATGTAGGCCGCATCGTCGGCGCTGCCGCTCTTGACGCTGCGCTGCTGCTGGTCGCCGTGCGCGCCACCGGCAGCGGCCTCGCCGCCAAAGCCCCCCAGGATCACGTTGAAGAAGGAGCGATTCATGGCCTTGCACATGATGTAGCTCAGGATCGCACGCGAGCTGCCCACCAGCGAGCCGCGATGATCAGCATGGAGTTGTTCAGGCTGAAGCCGATGCCCGCCGCCGCCCAGCCCGAGTAGCTGTTGAGCATGGACACCACCACCGGCATGTCGGCGCCGCCGATCGGGATGATGATGAGCACGCCCATCACGAAAGCCAGCGCCAGCATGGCGAAGAAGGCGGTCCAGTTCTCGGTCGCCATGAAGACCAGCCCCAGGCCCACCGTGGCCAGGCCCAGCACCAGGTTCAGCATGTGCTGGCCAGCGAACTGCACCGGCGCACCCTGGAACAGCCGGAACTTGTACTTGCCCGAGAGCTTGCCGAAGGCGATCACCGAGCCGCTGAAGGTGATGGCGCCGATGGCGGCCCCCAGGAACAGCTCCAGCCGGTTGCCCGCCGGGATCGGCAGGCCCTTCTGGGCCACGATCTGGAAGGCATAGGGCTCGGCCACCACGGCCACTGCAATGCAGACCGCCGCCAGGCCAATCATGCTGTGCATGAAGGCCACCAGCTCGGGCATCTTGGTCATCTCGACGCGTTGGGCCATGATGGCGCCGGCCGCGCCGCCCACCAGCAGGCCCACGAGCACGTAGCCCAGGCCCAGCGGCGAGCCCGCCAGCTTGGCGATCAGCGCCGCCGTGGTGAGCACGGCCATGGTCATGCCGACCATGCCAAACAAGTTGCCACGGATCGAGGTCGTGGGGTGCGACAGCCCCTTGAGCGCCTGGATGAAGCAGACGCTGGCCACCAGGTACAGCAGCGTGACGAGGTTCATGCTCATGCCTGGCTCCCTTCGGTCTTGGGCGCGGCCTTGCGCTCTTTCTTCTTGAACATCTCCAGCATGCGCCGGGTGACCAGGAAGCCCCCGCACACATTGACGGCCGCCAGCGCCACGGCTAGCACGCCCATGGTCTTGCCCAGCGGGGTCTCGGTCAGCGCAGCGGCCAGCATGGCCCCCACGATGACGATGGCCGAGACCGCGTTGGTCACGGCCATCAGCGGGGTGTGCAGGGCCGGGGTCACGGTCCAGACCACGTGGTAGCCCACGTAGATCGCCAGCACGAAGATGATCAGGTTGATGAGGGTATGAGAGACTTCCATTCTTCTATTTGCTCTTTACTGCACCGCCATGCGCTACCAGGCAGGCCGCCACGATGTCGTCCTGCAGATCCACGTGCAGGGCGCCGTCCTTGTTGATGATGAGTTTAAGAAAGTCGAGCACATTGCGCGCATAGAGCGCGGAAGCGTCGGCCGCGACGAGCGCGGGCAGATTGGTTTCGCCCACCAGGGTCACGCCATGCCGGACCACGGTCTGGCCCGCCTCGGTGAGCGGGCAGTTGCCGCCCTGGCTCGCGGCCAGGTCGACGATCACGGAGCCGGGCTTCATGGCGCGCGCCATGTCCTCGGTCACGAGCACGGGGGCGGCGCGCCCGGGGATCAGGGCCGTGGTGATGACCACGTCGGCCAGCGCCACACGCTTGGCCACCTCGGCCTTCTGGCGGTCCAGCCAGCTTTGCGGCATGGGGCGCGCGTAGCCGCCCACGCCTTCGGCAGCCTCTTTTTCCTCAGGGGTTTCATAGGGCACGTCGATGAACTTCGCCCCCAGCGACTCCACCTGTTCCTTCACGCTCGGACGCACGTCAGAGGCCTCGATCACGGCGCCCAGGCGCTTGGCCGTGGCGATGGCCTGCAAGCCCGCCACGCCCACGCCCAGGATCACCACGCGCGCGGCCTTCACCGTGCCCGCGGCCGTCATCAGCATGGCAAAGAAGCGCTGGTACTTGTCGGCCGCGATCATCACGGCCTTGTAGCCCGCCCGATTCGCGGAAAGCGCGGACGCCCTCTGCGTAAGCCGGAAATCGTCCAAGGCGACCGGGGCTACAGTTCCGAGCCACACCGAGAACGCTTGCGCAAGCGCGCCATCACGCCCGTGCTGGCCAAAATCGGCTCGCCTCACGGCAGTGGACTTGGCAAAACGCGCTGGGTCGTGGAGCGCTCGATTGCTTGGCTTCACTCGTTCAGACGCCTGAAGTTTCGATACGAACGATATGCCCATGTCCACGAAGCCTTTCTGTCACTTGCCTGTTCATTGATTTGTTGGAGCAGGCTAAAGCCCTGCATGAACTAATTTCGCAACAGCTTCTAAGTGGCAAGCCTCCGACCACGAGAGAACGACCGAAGTAATACTGCGCTGGCCGTCTTCAGCGTACCCGCGATTTAACTCGCAAACATGACCGCCATCGGGCACGGTGTTAGAGAAATGTAAAAAGCCGGCAAACACGCCGACTTTTTACCTGGATGGGAGATTATTTTCCGGCGTCAGCTTCGCACTTTTTCATAAACGACGCCTTCGCGGCACCGGCGAGAGGCTTACCGTTCTTCCCAACGGCCTTGGCATCGCATGCCGCTGACGCGTTGCCTTTGTTGCCACTTTCGCACTTCTTGATAGAGGAAGCCTTCGCGGCTCCAGCTAGCGGTTTGCCTTTTTTGTCAACCGCCTGCGCTTCGCAGCTCGAGGAAGCAGCCGGAGCTGCGGCGGCGGGCGCCGCAGGCTTGGCGGCAGCCGTGGGCGCAGCAGTTTGCGCATAAGCCAAACCTACCGAAAAAAAAGCGGCAATGGCGACCGCATAGAATCTTTTCATCACGATACCTCTCCTCAGAAAATAAGGCACATTGCCTCGGCCTTATCAACGCTTGGGCGGCAGCATCGTTGACGCTGTTGACCCTCATACGGAGGCACTGCCCGTCGAAAGACCCCCAGCGCCAGCGCTCCTCACAACTCGCCAACGCTTTAGTTACATTTCTTTACAGTTGGCGAACCAAGGCTTCCAACGCGGGGCGGCACAATAACTGCCGATTTGCGATAGAGAACATATGAAACAACTTCCATTCTTTGGGGTGCTGGCCGGCACACTGCTCGCAATCGCGTCGACTGCCCAGGCACACGTGAATGTCGACATTGCCATTGGGGTCCCAGGTGTCGTCTATGCCGAACCTGCTCCAGTCTATGTGGCTCCTCCTGTATATGTTGCGCCGCAGCCGGTGTATGTCCCGCGACCGGTTGTAGTGGCTCCGACGCCCGTGTATGCCCCTTACTGGCGGGGACGCGATGATGACGACGACCAAGGCGAGCGGAGGTGGCGCGGGCGTGGCCACGGGCAGCACGGTCAACATGGTGAACACGGCCGACACGGCCACGACGACTAGTAGTGGGCAATCGCGGACACTCACGGCACCGTATTGCTTTCGCACATCGGAGGAAATTATGACAGCAGCAGAGCGAGTCAAACATATTTTGACGAAGTTCGATAGTCTGGCATCCCAATCTGGGAACATCGAGACGAAGCTCCTGATTGAGGCGCTAAAACTGCATTCCGAATTGGCGAGCCTGAGGCTGGCGGAGATTGAGCAACAGTTACCCGAAGCAAACAGAGCCCAAGGAAAATGAAACAGTAACTCGCATAGCGCGAACCGTCCGGGTATCTCGAACGCTCAGCACCAACAATCCTGAGGCTGCGCCGACAACAAGCAGTCCTTGCGGCCTGGTCGTCACGGGAACCTGCGCGTATGCATCGCTGCACGGTCCTCGACTGAAATGTAAAAGTCGAATTAATCACCTGAATAACTAGATTGATACGTTTAAAAATAACATTCAGAAAATTTTGAATGGAGATCGCTCTGATGGGACGCCTTGATATTATTTATGCTAATCCAAAATTGCCTTTGCCTATTTCATGCCTAAAGAGGCCTTTCGCCGTTCTTCTGGACGCAAGGGATTGCGAGTGGGCTAATAGTCTATGGATTAGTCGTGAGGTGCATGAGCTTCTGCATGTGGGGTGTCGATATTTCGTTTGCTTTGGCCCCGGTTCTGAAGTAATTCATGATCAAATTGATGATGTGATTATTGGTTGGGGGAGCAACGATGTCGTCCCCACAACTTTTCATGAGGATGAAACCGTTGAAGACGTCGCCAATTTCTTTGAGGTCGTCGCGTTGAGTGGAATGGCGCAGGGCCTGCTCCTTGTCAATGACGAAGTTGAGTGGAAGATGAAGTTTTGATCCTTTGACCGTTCATGCGGTGGGCCCCATCAATGCAGCCAGAATATGTCTATCTTGCGATTCGATTCTGGGCGTTGTTGAGGGATAAGCGTCCCGAGGATGTGTGGAGCCATCACGTAGCTTCCCGTGTGACGCGATGGGGCGGCGCGTAGTAAGACCGGGTAACGCCTGCGTGATATTTATGGCATTTGGGTAGAAAAATTGGATAATAAGTGAGAAGGATCATTTGTGATGTGAAATTTATAAATAAATGAATTGGTTTATCTATAAAGCTATTAATAACTCTTCGCAGTCATTCGTCGAGCGATGAGGCGAGAGTGGCACTATAAAGAATTGCTCGACGCGCAGTAATTCATTCGGATTAATGGTCGCGCAGGGATTGGTTAAAATTAATATAATCAGGTTAATCTCCATTTTCATTTTTTCCGGAAGTTCTCGCGGTATCGCTTTCGTTGATGGCATTGATGAACCAATCCCGAGCTTCTACCAGGAACCCGGCATCTCTCGCACTCGGGATTATTCGAACCAGCACTCGGCGGAGCGGATTGACCCCTTCACGGGAAAGTTGCAATGGCACGACGGTGCCGCGCCGCCGGAGGCGATTGCACTCGGTGGCCCCGGGCCGGGCGCGACCGCAAACCGCCCATTGCGCATCGGGTCTCTACAGCTTGAAGATGGAAACGGAGAAGCCGATCGAAGCCGAGGCAGCGTACCGTCGCGCGCTGGAGGCCGAACCGACATTTCTTGATCCCTACCTCAACCTGGGTTGCATGCTGTGCGACGCTGGCCGGTTTGGCGACGTGGTGGAACTGTACCGTTTCGGAACTTCACATCTGCCGAACGAACCACTGCTCCACTTCAATCTTGGTGTTGCCCTGGAGGACATGAGCCGAACAGGGGAGGCGTTCTCAAGTTACGAGCAATGCGTCGCGCTTGCACTGGACTTTGCTGATGCTCACTTCAACGCAGCCCGTATTTACGAAACGCTTGGCAACGGGATGTGGGCGATCCGGCATTTCAATGCCTATCACCGGCTGCAGACCTAGCGAGTGCGCGGGTCAGTTGCGGCGAGCAGAGGCTGGCATGCGCTGCAGCGAAGTGGCCACTGCATCACTTTGCCGTGCCTGCTGAACGAGCGCAGACGCTGCGCAAGCGCCCTCTAACCCATTTAGCCTACATCGCTGGCTCAAGTCGCGTGTAATTTTTGCGAATCCAATCAAGGTGCCGGCGTCATCATGAATCGCCGTAATGACAATATTCGCCCAGAATCGGCTCCCGTCCTTGCGCACGTGCCACCCTTCGTCTTCCGCATGTCCCCGCGACGCGGCAGTCTCTACCACTTTGGCCCATTGATGCCGCTCGGTCCTGGAGGGGCCCCCTTCTATTTGTGGAGGGCAGCATCCCTCACGACGTCACTCGGCGTCCAGGAGGGACGCGTTCATACCCTCTCAAACTCTGCATCCCGCTTCAGAAACGGTAATCGAGCTTTGCGCTTGCCGCTTGTGCGGATGCATGGCCGGTATTGATTAGCGCGTCGAACGCGAAGGAAACCGTCAGGGCTTTGGACGGATGGAGGCTGACGCTTGCGCCGGTGGTGAGAAACGAGCGCGGCAGACCCGTGCCAGGGGCTACGAACACCGTGCCGTCCAAGGCGGACACCGTGACAGCACGGCCGCCCGCCAGCATCTCATGCGCGTACCCCAGTCGCAGCTTTACGTTGAGCGGCTTTGCCGTGTCTCCAAACGCCTTGTCCAGCGTGATCGCTGCAAAGGGTTGCAGGCTGCGGGCGTTGTCCGTTCCCACGAATAGGTTCTGCCCGTTTGCTCCACCTTCGCTGAACGTGTTGCCGTGGAAATACGCATAGCGCAATCCCACATTCGGCGTCAACACGATGCCGCCCACCGTAAGCGGCAGGCTAGCCTGCGCCGCAGTGGTGAACTCCTGACCGATATGATCGCCTTCCGCGGTGCCGACCGAACCGAACGGCCGCTTCTGAGACAGGAAGTCGAGCCCGTATCCGACGGTCGCAGCCAAGCCGACCGGACCGTACCACCCGTTGCCGTACAGCGCGAGTCTAAGCGTGTCCGTCATGCCCGAGCTGCCGGTGCGATCCTCGCCTAAATTGGTGTGCATGTAGCCAGCGGCGGCACCGAGCGTGGATTCGCCCATCGGATGATCGATGCCCGCCAGAAACCCGTATTGGTGCGACTGGAAGCCCGGCTGACTATTTGTGCCGCCGACTTTCGTGCGCGAGCCCATTGCGGTAATCCAGCTATCAGACGAAGCAGGACCTTTCACGGGGCTGCTGCTCAGCCGTTCCAGTAGTGTCGCATTGACCGCTTGCGCGCGGATCAATGCGGTCGTGCCGAGCGCAGTGTAGATACTGGTGCCGAGCGGCGCGATGACGACCGGCGCATCGGGCGTGGCTGCGGCATCGAGTATCAGGTTGACATCATTGGTGCCATAGCTGACGGATTGCCTCAGCGTGCCAAGGTTGGCTCCGACCGCTGCCGTACTGCCGACGCCGGTAAAGCGGCCGCTCACGCCGTTGGCTGCGGTGAGCAGGGTGTACTGCCGCGCAGTGTAGGTGCCCGGATCGTAGACAACCGCGAGCGTGCCGTTCAAGGCGGCGCTGCCGCCTACCCTGAGCTGCGAGCTCTCGGTCGGGCTCACCTCGATCGTCAGCGTGGCATTGCTGGCCTGCGTGTAATTGCCACCGACCGTCAGCGTGCCGATCGAGCCGCCCGGCATCACAATGCCGCCATTGATGACGTCGCCGGAGATGGTGCCATGGCCGCGCAAGGTGCCTTGTGAGCCGACCGTCACGCTGCCGCCGAGCATGGCGCCGGCGTTGTTCAGGTCGCCGACTTCCAGCAGGCCGCCGACGACGGTTGTCGTGCCAGAAAAGCTAGTGCTGACACCATTCAGCGTCAGGCTGCCCGCGCCTTGCTTCACGAACGTGCCGGTCCCGACCAAGCTGCCGCCAAACGTCTGGGCGCCGCTGGTGTTCACCGTCAGGGAATTGGCGCCGAGCGCCAACCGGCTGCCTGCGACCCCGGACAGGTTACCGATCAACTGGTTGCCGCCTGCGGAGAGATCAAGCTGTGCGCCGGAGCCCGCCAGAGTCACGTTCGTCCCGGAGGCAAGGCTACCTGCGGCCGACAGAGCGAGCACGCCTGCATTGATCGTTGTGTTGCCCGTGTAGGTATTCGCGCCGCTAAGGCTCTGCGTGCCGCCGTTGAGCGTGAGGCCACCCGCACCGCCGAGGCTCCCGCTGAACGCGCCAGCCGCGTTGGTCAGC
>NZ_JBWKVH010000050.1:0-49320 GCF_059421605.1 Cupriavidus sp. GW821-FHT02F09 | reverse complement strand
GACTGCACGCCGAAGGCCATCTGCGGCTGGTGGTCGATGAAGATCAGCTGGCTGTTTTGCGGGGTCAGGACTTCGAGCTTGGCGTTGGTCATGATTTCTCTCCTTGGCTATTTGGCTATCTGGTTGAATTATTTAGAACATCGTCTTTGGCGTCGATCCGTCCATGGGTTGAACTTTATGGCAGCGTCGGCTGACTATGTGATGAGTTAGTCTGATAACTTGTTCAATTTTATTGATTGATATTTAATGGGAGTAGGAGGCAGCCAAACGGTGGGGTGGCCGCGTTGGCTTTCGCGACACCCAAGTAGTAATCTTCAATACTGGCTGCCGCATAGGGAACAAAGGCAAAATGCCCGACTGCTCGATGGCGGCTTGAATTGCGATGGGGCAATACGGTCAGCCAACGATATGACTTGAGGAGCCGGGCCAATGGGAAGCACCAACGCAGTTGCGGTGGCGGCAGTCGCCTTCGTGGGCAGCCACTTTCTCTTGTCCCATCCGCTGCGTAGGGGTTTGGTCCGCGCACTTGGCGAAGCCGGGTTCCAGGGCGTTTATTCGCTGATTGCAGTCTTGACGCTCGGCTGGCTGATCCTGGCATACCGAAAGGCGCCCCTGACGGCACCACTATGGCCGGTAGGAAACGGCCTCTGGGCGGCTGTGACCACGGTCATGCTGATCGCGTCGGTCCTCCTGATGGGTTCGCTGATCCGCAACCCGGCGCTTCCCACCGGCGGTCGGCTCGGCGCGTTCCCGGAAGCAGCGCGCGGCGTGTTCGCGGTGACGCGCCACCCAATGATGTGGTCGTTCGCACTTTGGGGGCTGTGCCACATCGCGGTGTTTCCGGTGGCCAAGAACATCATGATCGCAGCGGCTATGGTCATCCTCGCGCTCGTCGGCGCCGCGCTGCAGGACCGGAAAAAGGAGCAGCTCCAGCCCGATCTCTGGCCCGCATGGGAGTCCAAGACGAGTTATCTGCCGTTCGCGGCGATTGCCGCTGG
The DNA here is from genome assembly GCF_059421605.1 of Cupriavidus sp. GW821-FHT02F09. Taxonomy (NCBI): domain Bacteria; kingdom Pseudomonadati; phylum Pseudomonadota; class Betaproteobacteria; order Burkholderiales; family Burkholderiaceae; genus Cupriavidus; species Cupriavidus sp. GW821-FHT02F09. Next base: position 48,322 of record NZ_JBWKVH010000050.1, on the reverse strand, counting down.
CCGTGCGCGGCTCGGCGGGTTCGGCTTGCACGCGCTTTTGGGCGGCCTCGTCGTCTGGCTCGCAGCAACCTGGGCACATATCCCGCTCGCCGGTTGGGCCGCGGGCATCTGGCGCTGGCTGTAGCTGTAGCTGTAGCCGCAGCGTCAGGCGTCCAGATACACCCGCATCAGCGCCTCGAACCACTCCACGAACACCGCCAGCCCTCGCGAAGACCGCTATCGGGCCGCCCCGGGGCTACGCGCGTCGTCAAAGTTGTGAAGGCTTAAGCTTTTGCCTCGGAATCCGGAGGGAGAGGGCGGCGCGGGGAGGAAGCGAATGGGGCATGATCCCCCTCCGCTCCGCCCCGCGCTCTCTTTTTACTGCAGCTCGATCTTCGCGATCGCTGCCAGCCGCTTCCAGCGCGCTATCTCGTCCTTCTGGTAGTCGCGAAGTTCTGCCGGCGTGGACAGGATCAGCGAGGTGGACTGGCGCTGGTAATACTCCTTGACGTCGTCGGCGGCGCCGGCCTGGGCAAACAGTTCGCCAAGGCGTTGTGCAATGGGCGCAGGTGTCTTGGCGGAGACCGCCGCCGCCACCCAGTTGTAGGCCAGGAAGTCCGGCACGCCGGCTTCGGCCGCGCTCGGCACGCCCGGCAGTAGCGGCGAACGCTGGGGCGCGGTGTAAGCCAGCGCGCGCACCTTGCCGCCCTTGACCAGCTCAATCGCGCCGCTGGCATCCACCACGGCGAAGTCCACGTTGGCGGCCATCACGCCGTTGATCGCGTCGCCCGCGCCCTTGTAGGGCACGGCAGTGGTCTTCATGCGGCTTTGCTCGTTCAGCCATTCGCTGTACAGCGTGTACGACACCGAGCCGGTGCCGTAGTTGAGCGCGCCGGGCCGCTTGCGCGCGTCCTCCACCAGCGCCTTGAGCGTGTGGTACGGCGAGCTGGCGGGCACGATGATCAGGCATGGCCCACGCGAGAGCAGCGTGATGGGCGTGAAGTCGGTCAGCGGATCGTAAGGCAGCTTGCGAAAGGTGGCGGCATTGGTGGACAACGTGGAGTTGCTGCCGATAAACACCGTGTAGCCGTCGGCCGGCGCGCTGAGCAGCGTCTGCACGCCGATAAAGCCGTTGCCACCCGGCTTGTTCTCCACCACCACGCCCTGCCCCGTCAGCTCGCCGATCTTCTTGGCGAACATGCGGGCGGTCATGTCGGTACCGCTGCCGGACGGGAACGGCACGATAAAGCGGATCGGCCGGGTGGGAAATGCCAGCGGCTGCGCCAGCGCGGCGAACGGCGCGCCTGCCAGGCTCGCTGTAAGGACGGTCCCTGCCAGGACAGCGAAGCGGCGCCGGGAACAGTTCACGGTTCGGGTCATGTTGTCTCCTTGGTCTTGCGCCTGGCAGTGGGTTCCGCCAGTGCGGGTGCGTCAGTGATTCCGTGGTTCGCTTTGGCGGCGGGCTAACGCTTGAGGCCAAGCAGATCCCGCGCGATAACCCATCGGTGCACTTCGGACGGGCCTTCGTAGATGCGCATCAACCGCGTCTCGTTGGCCATCTGCTGCAACGGCATTTCCTTGGTCATGCCCATCGCGCCAAAGGCCTGCATGGCGTGGTCGATCACGTCCCAGGCCATCTCGGTGGCGAATACCTTGATCATCGAGACCTGGGTACGCGCCTCGTCGCCGGCGTCAATGCGCGCCGCGGCCTCGTATGTCATCAGGCGACAGGCGTGGATGCGGGTGGCGGCATCGGCCACCCACCACTGGATTGCCTGCCGGTCCGCCAGCGCGGCGCCGAAGGTGCGGCGCTGCGGCGCGTACTCGCACAGCATGTCAAGCGCGCGCTGGGCGCGGCCAATGCACCAGGCCGCCATCTGCACGCGCCGGCTGGACAGCCGTGCCTGCATCGGCGCGAAGCCCTGGCCTTCCACGCCCAGCAGCTGCGTGTGCGCGACGCGGCAGTCCTCCAGCACCACCTCGTAGGTGGAGGCGCCGCCGATCATGGGGATGCGCCGTTCTACCTTGAAGCCGGGCGTGCCACGGTCGACCAGAAAAGCGGAGATGCCGCCGCGGGCGCCGCGCGCCTTGTCGGTCACGGCCATCACGATGGTCCAGTCGGCGCGGGCAGCGCGGCTGATCCAGATCTTGCGGCCGTTGAGCACCCAGTCGTCGCCGTCGCGTTCGGCGCGGGTGGTCATCATGGCCGGGTCGCCGCCGGCGCCGGGCTCGGAAATAGCGATGGCGGAGATGGTCTCGCCGCGCGCGTACGGTTCCAGGTAGCGCGCACGCTGGGCCGCGTCGGCGGTCTTGAGCAGCATGCGCAGGTTCGGCGAATCGGGCGGCAGGTCGTAGGGTGTGACGGTCTTGCCCAGTTCCTCGTTGACGCCGACCATGGCCACCACTGGCAGGTCGGCGCCGCCCATCTCGGCCGGCGCATCCAGGCCCCACAGGCCCAGCTCACGCGAGAGTGCGTCCAGCTTGTCCTGCTCCTGCGCCAGCAGCGTGAGCTGGCCGCCCTCTGCCTCGCGGGCCAGCACGCCCGCTTCAAGCGGGATCAACTGCTCGCGCACAAAGCGCGCCACCAGATCCTTGAGCATCTGGTGCTCTTCTTCCAGTGCGAAGTTCATGCAATGTCTCCTTTATTGTTTGCGTCCCGCTTCAAGCGGCGTTCCTGCCGCCCGTCACCCGGGCGATGTCTTCAGGGGCTAGCCCGGCTTCGCGCAATACTTCATCGGTGTGCTCGCCCAGCGTGGGCGCGTGGCGGCGCAACGACAGCGGTGTGGCGGAGAAGCGCGTCGTGGGCCGCATTTCGCGCAACGGGCCCTCGGTGGGATGCTCGGTCTGCTGGAACAGCCCGACCGCCTCCAGGTGGGGATGCGCCAGCAATTCGTCCGGCGCATAGATCGGCGTGGCGGGGATATCCAGCGTCTCGAACAGCGCCATCCACGCCTTTGTGGTCCGGGTCGGCGTGATTTCCGCGAGGTGCTGGTACAGCGCGCGGATATGGGCGTTGCGCTGCGCGCGGCTGGCGATGTTGTACTTGTCACCCAGGTCATCGCGGCCCACGGCGTGGAAAAAGGCTTTCCAGTGGCGGTCCGTGTACGGTAGCGCGCAGATCCAGCCGTCCGCAGTCTGCGCCGGCCGCCGCCCTCCCTGCAGCAGGCGCGCATAGCCGGCCGCGCCAGTGGCGGGCTCGAAGGTCAACCCCGCCAGGTGCTCGGCCATCACGAAGCTGGCCATGGTTTCCAGCATCGGTACCTCCACCGCTTGCCCGCTGCCGTGGCGCTCGCGGTGCAGCAGCGCGGCCATCACCGCGTTGGCCAGCGCCATCCCGGTGGTCTTGTCGGCAATCAGGCTAGGCACGTACTCGGGCCGGCTGCCGGCGACGCAGCCCAGCGACACCAGCCCGCAAGCGGCCTGGATGATGTCGTCGAAGGCCGGTTTGTCACGGTGGGGGCCGTCCTGGCCAAAGCCGGTGGCCACGCAGTAGACGATGCGCGGGTTCAACGCTGCCACCGCAGCGTAGCCAAAGCCCAGCCGCTCGATGGCGGCCACGCGCATATTGTGGATCAGCACATCGGCGCCGGCGATCAGGCGGCGCAGCGCCGCAGCGCCTGCAGGCGTCTTCAGGTCCAGCACCACCGAGCGCTTGTTGCGGTTGAGCGCCAGGTAGATCGAACTCATGCCGGCGTTGCGCGATACGCCGTTGGCGCGCATGAGGTCGCCTTCCGGCCCTTCGACCTTGATGACGTCCGCGCCCAGGTCGGCCAGAGATTGCGTGGCCAGAGGGCCCAGCACCACCGAAGTCAGGTCGAGTACGCGAATTCCCTCGAGCGGGCCGGCGCAGACGGGTTTCTCATGTTGCATACGGCCCCCTCAGCGGCGCTGGAACACGGGCGCGCGGCGCTCGGCCATCGCCGCCACGCCTTCGCGGAAATCCGCGGTAGCGAACTGCACGCGCTGGATGGCCAGTTCACGCTGGTTGGCCTCCACGATGCGGTCGGCCAGCCCCAGGCGCAGCGTCTCACGTGTGCTTTCCACGGCCAGTGGCGCCGAGGCCGCGATATCGTGCGCGAGCGCCAGCGCGCGGGCACGCACCTCGGCCTGCGCCACCAGTTCGTCGGCCAGCCCGATGCGCACCGCTTCTTCGCCGTCGATGCGCCTGCCCGTATACAACAGCAGCGCGGCCTGCTGCTCGCCGACCAGGCGTGGCAGCGTCACGCTCATCCCAAAGCCGGGATGGAAGCCGAGCCTGTTGAAGCTGGCGCTAAAGCGCGCTTCGCGGCATGTGATGCGAAAGTCCGCCACCAGCGCCAGTCCCAGCCCCGCGCCGATCGCGGCGCCCGCAACCGCGGCCACGATGGGCTTGCGGTTGCGGTACAGCTTCATGGCCTGTGCGTAGAAGGCCGATGGGTCGCGCGAGACACTGCCCTGGTCGGTGCCGCTGAAATCGGCCCCGGCGCAGAAGGCGCCTACGCCGGAAGACAGCACGATGGCGCGACAGCTGTCGTCCTCGTCGAGTTGCAGCAACGCTTCGGCCAGCCGGCGCATGACATCGGCGTCGACAAAGTTATGGGGCGGGCGGGAGATCTCGATCTGCGCAACATGCTGGTCGCGTGTCAGGACGATTTCGGGGGTGGATGCCGAGGTCATGGCGAAGGGCTCCGGGAAGTGGAAAGGCACCCAGTATTCGCCGATGCGGATTCCCGCGCTACACTACAATTTCGAATACCGAAATTACTTGCAGCGCCCCGATGCTGGATTGGCGGGCCTGCGGCCAACTACATGCCTGATCCGCACCCCCATTCCGACCCCGGTTCCGCCCCGGCTTCCCACCCGGATTCCCGCGTCAAACCGCCTTCGAGCCGCGAACTCACGCACAGTACGGGCCGGTTCACGCGGCAGACCGAAGGCAGTCAGTCGCTCGAACGTGGCCTGATGCTGCTGCGCGCGTTCCGCGTCGGCTCTTCCAGCCTGACCAATGCGGACCTGGCAGCGCGCACCGGCCTGCCGCGCCCCACTGTCAGCCGCCTCACGCGCTCGCTGGTGGACAGCGGCTTCCTGTGCTACGACGCCACCGAGCGCGCCTATCGGCTGGCGGCCGTGGTGGTGAGCCTGGCGGACGCCTTCCACCACGCCACCACGGTGCCCGATATCGCCCTGCCGCTGATGCGCAAGATCGCCGAGGCGGAAAAGGTCAATGTCGGCCTGGCCGTGCCCGACCAGACCGCCATGGTCTACCTGGCCGCGGTGCGCCACAGCCGCGACAGCGTATCGCGCACCCGGCGCGTAGCGCCCGGCACGCGCGTTCCCATGGAACTGACCTCGATCGGCATGGCGTGGCTGGCCGCGGTGCCGGCCGGCGTGCGCGACCACTTCCTCGCACGGATCGAGGAGAAGGCCGGCGACGAATGGCCGGCCTTGCACAAGGAACTGTCGCGTGGCATTGCCCAGGCCCAGGCGCAAGGCTATTGCAGCACCAACTACCAGCCCGGCCACCTGACCGCCGTGGGCGCGGCGTTCCGCGGGCCGGACCACCAGTGGTACGGGCTCAATATCAGCTTCCCGCACAAACCCAGCGAAAAGCCGCGTGATGTGGCACGCTATGCGCCGCTGCTGCTCGGTCTGATCGAGAAGATCAGCGCGTCATGCGGGGTGGAGGACGGCGTGGAGTCAGCATGACGGCCGGCGGCTAGCGCGGGGCCAGCCTTCTTGCCCATCAGGGGAGTCATACTGCTTGTTTCAAAATGAAGCGCAGCGGTTCTGGCTAGGCGCGCGGCCGCAGACAGCGCATGTGGTACGGCCAAGGCCGCGCAATGACGCCAGGATCTTTTTGAAATGGCCTCTTACAAACCGACGTGATGGACCCAGCCGGCAGGGCCAGCGGCCTGGTTGCGCTGAATCTCCACCAGCCGCTCCCTTAGCACCTTGACAGTGTTGCCAGCGGCGCCGTTCCCGATCGCGAAGCGCGTCCGCGCGGAGCGCACTTCGCCAATGGCCACCAGCGTCGCCGCCGTTCCGCAAACAAAGGCCTCGGCCAGGCGTCCGCTTTGGGCATCCGCCTCCCACTCGGGGTACGAATACCGGCGCTCTTCCACCACCATGCCCATCTCCCTGGCCAGCTCGATCACCGAAGCCCGGGTGATGCCCGGAAGAATCGAGCCGCTAAGGGGCGGCGTGACCAGGGTGCCGTCGTCCATCACGAAGAAGATGTTCATGCCACCGAGTTCCTCCACCCAGCGGTGCTCGGCGGCATCCAGGAAGACCACCTGGTCGCATCCGTTCGCAGTGGCCTCGCTCTGCGCGACCAGGCTGCCGGCATAGTTGCCACCGCACTTCGCCTCGCCGGTGCCGCCGGGCGCGGCGCGCGTGTAGTTCTCGGATACCCAGACGGAGACGGCCTTGTCTCCGCCCTTGAAGTACGGGCCCACCGGGCAAGCGATCACGCAGAAAATGAACTCGGAGGCTGGCTTGATGCCGAGGAACACCTCGTTGGCAAACATGAAGGGACGCAGGTAGAGGCTGCCCGAGCCATGCGGCACCCAGGCCTGGTCGATCCGCACCAGTTGCTCGATCGCTTCCAGAAAGAGCGATTCGGGCAACGCCGGCATGGCCATGCGCTTGGCCGACGCCTGGAAGCGGCGCGCGTTCTCGAGCGGGCGGAACAGCGTCACGGCGCCATCCGCGCCGCGATAGGCCTTCATGCCCTCGAAGATCTCCTGGCCATAGTGGAGTACCGAGCACGCCGGATCGATCGAGAACGGCTTGCGGGCAGTGACCTTGGCGTCCTGCCAACCCTGTCCTTCACGCCAGGTGATCGTCACCATATGGTCGGTGAAGACGCGGCCGAACGCGGGGTCGCGCATCAGTGCATCCCGCGTGGCCGCGTCGAGCGCGTTCGGGTTGGGTTCGAGGCTGAAAATGGTTTGTTGCGTCATGAGCGCGCGTCTTCCTTCGCTGGCGTTGGGGATTGGCAGCAGGGCGAACACCCCTGTCTGCCGCCGGCATGGCACGTGGTTCTACGTGAAATCCGAGGGTATCGATGATCGCATGCTGGCGCCCAGTTTGTCTTCAATGACAAGGATTGACCTTCGCTCCGGACATTGCTTAGCCGCTACAACAAACCAATTGCCGCACAAAGGTTATGTTAAATCGTTGATTTGAGACGGTAAGCCAATTGAGACAGCCTCTTAGCCTGCCTCAACACGATTGCGTCCTTCAGCCTTGGCGCGATACAGCGCCGAATCGGCCCGTGCCAGCAATTCGTCAAGGGTCGCTTCCCCGGCCTCGATGCTGGCCAACCCCAGGCTTGCCGTGCAGGCGGGCTGCCCGGCGATGGCCGATTGCTGCTCGACTGCCTGGCGCACGCGCTCGGCCATGGCAAGCGCGGTCTCCATGCCGGTCTGCGGCAGCAGCACGACAAACTCTTCGCCGCCGAAGCGGCCAAGATGGTCCGTGTGGCGCAGTGCCCGCCCTACGATTTGTGCGAAATGCGCCAGCACGCGGTCACCCACCAGGTGTCCGTGCTGGTCGTTGATGCGCTTGAAGTGGTCGATATCCATCAGCAGCAACGACAGTGGCTGCCCGCCGCGCCGGTTCTTCAGTTCACTACTACCTGCGTGCAGCACAGCGCGTCGACTCAATACTCCCGTCAGGTCGTCGCGTTGCGCCAGGTACTCGAACTGCGCACGTAACCGCTCGCTCACAGTCAAAAGCAGTCCAAGGCAGACGAAGAGCGACGCGAAGCAATACGCTGCAATGTACGCGGTCTGAATAGCCGAAGGGGAAAACCGCGAAGTATCGACGGCATCCTGGAAAAGCGTCGTCGCTGCCCGCATGAGCAAGGCCAGCCCCTGGAAAGCGAGGACAACTGCCATGAAACGCGGGGCAAAACCCCGGCCGTGCTGCCAGGTCAGTCGCGCATGGGTCAGGCATATTGCCGCTAACACCGAGGTAAGCAGCAACACGCGGATCCGGTAGTCGGGATGGACCAGCAGGAACCAGGTAATGCCAGCCAGGCAGCCAACACCCAGGGCGAGCCAGCGTTTCCAGCTACAGGGCACCCCGTAGAAGCGCTGGCTGCCGAAGTAGAACAAGGCGCAGCCCGAAAGCAGCAGCGCGTTACCGCCAAGTGCGACGAGCACGGCCGGCCAATGCCCGTCCATCGCATAGAAGGCGGTGGAAAGCGCGCAAAGCACCGGTGCCAGCGCCCAGGGTAGCAACCCTTTGGTGGAGGCAGGATAGGCGCGGCGAAAAGCCAGCAGGACGATGCCCAGGGCGATATTGATCATCCCCGTCATCGCCGTCATGGAGCGCAGGTCCAGGTTTAGCATGGGTCGGCCGTGGAGAAACGATCTGTGCACATGGCACCGTGCACACATTGTACTGGCGGTTAGCCACCGCCCGGCCGCCAAGCCGGCCGTCGCCTGGTAAGGCAGGCAGTGTGTACACTACTGCCCTACCTTTTTCGCTTGACCCATGACGATCACTATCAACGAAGACCTCCGTGCCTATATCGATCCACTTACAGACGACGAATACGCGGCGCTAGAACGCAGCCTACTCTCCGAAGGGTGCCGCGATGCACTGGTGCTGTGGGGCGATCTCCTGGTGGATGGACACAACCGCTACAGCATCTGCCAGAAGCACGGAGTCCCTTTCAATACGGTACAAAACCAGACGTTCCAGTCCATGGAGGATGTTCACCTGTGGATGATCGACAATCACCTCGGGCGGCGCAGCGTATCGGATTTCCAACGCGGTGTACTCGCATTGCGGAAGAAGGAAATCGTATCCGCGCGTCTGGCACAAGCCCAAGCCCAAGCGCAGGCCCAGCCGGGTTCTGCAAAGCCTGCCGGGGCTGAAGTCGCCATGCAATCCGGGGCCGATACCGTGTTGACTCGCGAGGCGGTTGCGCGCACGGCGCGGGTGAGCAGTGCGACGCTTGGTCAGATCGAAAAAATCCAGAAGACCGCTGCGCCCGAGTTGGTCAGCGCGGTAAAAGCGGGCGTGATTTCCATCAATGCTGCGGCTGCCGTAGCCTCCTTGCCTGGCGAGAAGCAGGTAGCGGCGGTTGCCGGGGGCAAGAAGGAACTGCGCCAGGTGGCCAGACAGGTGCGCGAGGCCCGCGTGCCACCCAAGCCTGAACCGGCGCCCCCACCCAGCGACGCCACCCCCGACCAACTGGCAATTCATCGTCTGACGCAATTGGTGACACAGCTCACCGAAGAGCGCGATCAGTTGAAAAAGAAGGTGCAGCACTTGACGGTTGCACTCGCAGAGGCCCGCGGCGGGCAATCGACTGAGGCACTCTTGTCTGGTGAGCGGGCACGCGTGTCCTAGCGCAAGCACTACTTGCGCTCGTCGAGAGCGCGCCGGTGTAGTGCTGCTCACCAGAACCGAAAGGCCCGTGATGATCGCCTATCGATGGCGGAGCGGGGCGGCGGCCCCGCTCCCAACGCCGCCGGCTTACTGGCTCAGCCGCGTTACCTTCAACTGCGGGTCCGCCGCAATGGCTTGCTCGCTGAACGGCAGCCGCACCCATCGCTTGGCGGAGTACTCCGCCATCTGGTCAAAGGCGTGCGGCGACTGCTGATCTACGGACTGGCCGTACACCAGCAGCGCCTCGGCGACCGGCCCTTGCTCGTCAAAGCCTACGGTCTGCACGTAGCTGGTCCCAAAGTAGACCTGCAGACCCTTGTCCGACACGGGGGTGCTTTGCAGCTTGTTGAGCACGCCTTCATATTCCTCGCCGCCGTGCAAGGCGATGCGGCCAGTCGGTGCCGTGGCGGCCTGCACCTGGCCCAGCGGCGCATCCAGCGCAAAGCCGGCAGTGCGCATGGCCTGCACGGCGTCCTTCAGTGCCTTGAAGACCTCGGTGCGCACAGACGCATCGCGCATGCGCAGTCCGCGTGGCGTGTTGACCGGATCGGTGGGGGTGAACTCGATGGCGTAGACCTTGGGGATCTTGCTGGCGCGCATCCAGAACTCGCGGAACAGCGGTGCGGCACGACTGTCGAGGTTGCTGTGGCGGTCCCACTTGCGCAGCGCCGCGCAGCCGTCGCTCAGGTCGGCGTCCTTGGCGCCGCGGCAGGCATCGAGCAGGTCATCCAGCACGAGCTCGCCGGAGAGGTTGCGGTCGCGGAACAGCACGGCCTGCAGGCCGGGTACGTCAAAGCGGTTACCGGGCAGGCCGTCCTCCCCCGCGAGGCGGCGGCCGATTTCCATCAGGCCAACGCGCGTGCGCAGGCGTTGCGCAACTTCGGTGGGACCCAGCACCGGTGAGAAGCCGGTCAGCTTCTGGCTGGGGTTAGACAGCCACGAACTGTCATTGCTGTTGGCGACATAGTCATCGCGTACCAGCACGGGCATGGCGTTGGGGGCCACCAGCCCCGGTACTGGCGACGCCGCGTCCACCGTCCAGTTGCAGCTAGCCCGCGTGCCGTCCAGCAGGACCATGCCGGTGCCCTGCATCAGCTTGGCGGCCAGCGCGGCGCTGTCGCCGGTCGGCGCGCATTGCTTGAGCAAGGCGGCCGATACGTTGGGCGCGACCGATACATCGGCAAACATGGCGCGGCCTTCACGGTCGGTGGCAATCGTGTTGACCCACGGAATGCCCAGGCGGCCAATGGCGGTGCGGATGCCAGCGACGTCGCGCGCGCGGCCGATATCAAGCCAGGTGTCGACCGAACGCGTGTTGTTGCGGTTGGCGTCGCGCAGCGCGTAGGCCTTTTGCGCGGACCACGGCAGGCCGGCCGATGGCATGGACAGCACCGGGCCGTATTCGGTCATGTAGAAGGTGTGCGAGCGCTGCTCGGTACGGCCGTCGGGCAGTTTTGCCGCATAGCTGACGGTGCGTGGGGTCATCTTGCGCGGCGCGCCGTCCACCAGGTAGGTGGTGGGGTCGCCTTCGGCCAGTTTCAGTTCATACAGGGTGAAGCGGCGGGCGGTGGACACGGTGTGCGTCCAGGCCACGTCCTTGTTGAAGCCGATGCTGATGATGGGGAACGAGGCAATGGACGCGCCCATGACGTCCAGCTTGCCCGGTATGGTCAGGTGCGCTTCAAAAAAACGATTGGTGGTGGTCCACGGAAAATGCGGATTTCCCAGCAGCAGGCCGCGCCCATTCGTGGTGGCTTCCTTGCCAAAGGCCCAGCCGTTGCTGCCGATCGGCGGATCCAGCAGCTGCAGGTTGTTGTTGACGGCTTCGAAGTCGATGCTGGCTACGTCCACCGCCCCCGCCTGCTGCGCGGTCTTGGCACTGCCCGCGGCCCCGGGCGGCACGGCGGCGACAATGCCCGCTGCCAGCGCGCCGGCGCTGGCTTGGATGCTCTTCTCCTCGGCCAGGCGGAACAGGTCGATGGCGGTAACGGGCCGCACCCAGTCAGCGTTGCGGCAGCCAGCCGGGCGTTGGGCGGGCGGGGTATCGCGCAGGTAGCGGTTGTAGCCGGCGATATAGCCGCGCAGCAATTCGCGCGCCTCTGGCGAGGCCTGCGCGTAGCCGGCGCGCAGGGCGTCGTCATCGATGATCGCGCGGAAGAATGGATCGGATTCGCTGTTCTTGATGCGCTTGAATGACACCTCGGTACTTTCGTCGGGGCCGAACACGCGCGAGCGATCGCCGCTGACCGTGACGACCTGGTCGGCCATCAGGCAGACGTTGTCCTGCGCGTATGCGTAGCCCATGCCAAAGGCCAGGCTGGCGTAGTCGTTGGCCTTGATATGGGGAATGCCATAGGCGGTGCGGCGGATCTCGGCGTTGAGTCCGCCTTCGCTCCAGTTGGCGCTGTCGCTGCCTGCGGTGGCGCAGCCGCCCAGGGTGGCGACCGCCAGCACGGCGCCGCCAAGTGCGGTCGCGCCGCGCACGATGCGTTGCTTCATTGTGTTGTCTCCTCGTTCTTGTGTCTGTGGGCCCATGGAACGTTGCGCGCCAACCGGCGACGCGCCATGGTGCCGCTGACATGGTCGGGCATCGGGGCCGTGACAGGTAGAGTGGATTCCGCCACAATTGGTGGCATTCCCGCCATCGGGCAGGCAGCTTTCCAACCAAAATCCACCGCGCCATGTCGGACGTCTATCTGCTGTGCTACCCCTCGGCCGTTGTCTCCGCCCTTTCCACCGCGGTCGACATGCTGGACATTGCCAACACGCTGGCCTCCATGCAAAGCCGGCGGCGCGGCACGGCGGCGCCCTTTCGCTGGCGGCTGGCGGTAGCCGAGCCGCAACGCTGGCAGGCGCTGGCCAGCGTGCTGCGCTGCACGTGCGCGCCGCTGGAAGAACTGGCCGGCGCAGGCAAGGACGCCATGGTGGTGATCGCGCCACCGTTGTTTGACCACATCGCCGGGCTTGAACATATGCTGTCGCTATTGGACCGCGAACGCGCCGCCATTGCGGCAGTTGCTACGCGGGGGGCGCTGGTGGTGGCGCCGTTCACGGCAGTAGCACTTCTGGTAGCCATGGATTTGCCGGCACAGCGCAAGCTGGCGGTGCCGTGGCTGATTGCCAACTGGATGCGGCTGAGCGAACCCGCGCGACGATTGCAGGCCGACCAGCCAGTGGTCAAGAGCGGCAACCTGCTCAGTTCCCGCGCCCTGGATCGCATGCATGCGCTGTTGCTGCAGGCGGTGGCGCATACCGCAGGTAACGCCCTGGCCCGCACGCTGGGCAACGCCCTGCTGGACCAGCCCGAGCGCGGCGAGGCAGTCAGCATCTGGCTGAAGACCGGCGATGCCCCGCGCCACAGCGTGGCGCTGCGCGCGCGCCGCTACCTGCAACAGCATCTGGCCGAGCCCTATGACCTGCCCCGGCTGGCGGCGGTGGCGTCCACCAGCGAACGCACGCTGCTGCGGCATTTCATGAAGACCGTGGGCATGTCGCCGCTGCAGTTCCTGCACCGATTGCGGGCTGAGCGCGCCTGCCATCTGCTGGAAGTCTCCACGCTCAGCCTGACCGCCATTGCCGAACAATGCGGCTACCAGGATATGTCCGCCTTCCGCAACCTGGTGCGCCGCCATACGGGCCAGACGCCGGGCGCGCATCGGCGGGCGCATTCGGTGCGCTCGGAATTGCGCGCGGGCTGAATGCCGTGGACAGGCGCCTCAGGCGCACATTTGAGCTCGGCCAGGACCGGACATAATGAAATGGTCAGCCCAGAGGAAATGCGAATCCCGATGCCGACGCGGATATCGGGAAAGCGCTTCGTGCACGGTTGGCGGTTGAACGATGGCGCTTAAGGTGGGGGTTCAACCGGTCCGATCGCCCCGGTCTAGTCCGGCCCTCGGCGCCAAAAAGCCAAGGCAGTGAAACTGATCGGCTAGCAACGCTATGGCACGGCGCGAAATCGCTTCCACGCCTCCGCCTCAAGCTCGCCACAGGAGGAAACAGCCATTCCTCGCTCATCCAGAATCTGGAAAGCTTGCTGATCGCGCCCTATGCTAGACGCGCCATCGAGTCCAAGAAGCAGGCTGTACATGGCGTCTCGCAAAACGCCATCGAGCACATTACGAAGCTGCTCAGTCTGGTCCACCGTCAGCGCCATATTCCGAATCTGCGTAGCGATGACACTTTCGCCTTGTTCGCCCATCAAGACGGAAAGGAGGTCGTTTTTGAGGTCTACCCAGTTTCCCACGAATGTAGCTGCATCCATTTTCTTTGCTCGTTTGCAGTAGCCGGGACGCGGTGCGCGGCAGTTTAGTTCGGGCGCAAGCTCAATTCAGCAGGGGCCGGGCCGGCGCGTCACCATTGTAGCCTCCCTTGAACGGCCGAATCTGGTTGTGGCCGTCCGATCCAGCGGCCAAGCTACCGCCCTAAACGCTCGCGAAGGAACTCGATGAAGCGCTGCGTCTTCGCCGGCAACAGACGGGTTTCGGTGATGGCATAAACGAGCATCGGCGTGCCGTGCCATTCCGGCATGATGCGACGCAGCTTTCCGCTGGCCAGTTCATCAGCGACGACTTCCTCCGGCATCAGGACGATGCCCATATCGAGCGTTGCCAGGCGGCGGCTCATGCCAACGCTGTTGAGCGTGAACCGCCCACCCACCGGCACCGTGGCGCTTCGCCTCCCGTCGCGCAACGTCCACGAACCCGCCTTCAGGATGCTCAAGCACTCGTGCCGATCCAGGTCGGCGGGCTTGTTTGGCTCGCCCGATCGTCCAAGGTAGCCGGGCGAGGCGTAGAGGTTAGGCGTAAGCGCGGCCAACGCGCGTGCGATCAGCTGCGAGTTTTCGGACTCCCCCATGCGGATAGCCACATCGAAGGGTTCGCTGACCAGATCGACCCGTCGCGGAGTCAGGTCGAAATCGAAGGTGATGCCGGGATAGAGGCCAGCAAACTCGGCGATCAAGGGCGCCAGGTAGGTGACTGCGAAATCCACCGGCAACGATGCACGCAGCACACCGCTGGGCTGGGCAAGCATGTCGCCGAGCTGCTCGTGTGCCAGCCGGGCTTCATCGACGATGCGTTTGCATCGCTCGAAGTAAATCTGGCCGGCCTCGGTCAATTCGATCTTGCGTGTCGTGCGATGCAGCAGGCGCAGCCCGATCGCTTTCTCCAATGCGCTGATCCGCCGCGATAGTGTCGAGTTCGGCACGCCCATCACCTCCGCGGCACTTCGAAAGCCCTTGGCTTTGACGACCTCCACGAACAAGGCCATGTCGTTCAACAGCTCCATGCTCGTTGCTCCATCAGTGGATCAATGTTCTCCAAATTACCATATTTATCCCGCATGAGAAGCAGGCGATGATTCCTCCATCCACCACTTTCTGAGGATTCCATCATGAGCAAACTGTTCGATCCCGTCCGCGTCGGCCGCCACACCCTGCAAAACCGCCTGGTCATGGCACCAATGACCCGCAGCCGTGCCCAATTCGACGGCACGCCGGGAGAGCTGGCCGCCGAGTATTACGCCCAGCGCGCCAGCGCCGGCCTGATCGTCGCCGAAGGCACCCAACCCTCGGACGATGGACAGGGCTACCTGACCACGCCAGGCATCTACACCAATGCACACGTCGCCGGCTGGAAGAAGACCACTGACGCCGTGCATGCCAAGGGTGGCCACCTCTTCATCCAGCTCATGCACGCCGGGCGCATGTCGCACCCGGACAACACGCCGCATCATCGCCAGGGCGTCGCACCGTCGGCCATTGCGCCGGGCACGCAGATGTTCACTGCCAAGGGCATGCAGGACATCCCCGTGCCGCGTGCGCTGGCCACCGAGCAAGTGCACCAGACCGCTCAGGATTTCCGCCACGCGGCGGGCCGCGCGGTCGAAGCCGGCGCCGATGGCGTCGAGATCCACGCTGCAAACGCCTACCTGATCCAGCAGTTCCTCGCACCGAGCGCGAACACGCGCACCGACGAGTACGGCGGTTCGATCAAGAACCGCGCCCGCTTCGCCCTTGAAGTCGCCGCCGCGATTGCCGAGGAAATCGGCGCGGACAGGACCGCGATTCGCCTGTCGCCCGGCACGACGCTTTGGGGTATCGACGAAGGCGCCGAAGGGCCGGATCTGTACCGCTACCTGGTCGCCGAACTCGACAAGCTGGGCCTGGCCTACCTGCACATCCTGCACCAGGGCAACGAGCCGCTGCTGGCCGACATCCGCAAGCTCTGGAAGCGCACGCTGATCCTGAACCGGCCGAGTCGCCCGCGTGACCAGATCGGGGCCGACGTGGCATCGGGGCTGGCCGACCTGGAAGCCTACGGCCAGATGGTTCTTGCGAACCCGGATTTCGTCACCCGGCTGAAGACCAATGCGCCGATGAACGAGGTTCAACACAGTGCTTTCTTCGGCGGCACGGCGCAGGGCTACACCGATTACCCGACCTTGAGCGAAGCCCAAGGAGCCTGAGGCCACCACAATGTGCGCCAGCGATGCCAACCAGGGTGTCACGAGCGAACGCACCAAAAACAGCCTGCGTAGGCGTCGATTGAATTCGCTCTGCGACTGCACTGACAGAGCGCGCCTCTTCTTCGACGCGGGTTGGCCAGATTGCCGTGGGAGCGTTTTCAATAGCGTGTAGACGGATTGCCTTGAAGATTGCTGCGTCAGCGGCGGTAAGTAGTCGGATCTCAACCAAGGAGGTGGTCATAAAACCTCAGAAATTATGCGTTTTCGTCATTTGAATAATGATGCATTTTTAGAATGCCGCGGTTAGCAATTTGACGCGCAGCACCAACAGCGCTGGCGCGCGGTTCTTTTCGTTCGCGCGCACCTTCGCATTGTGGTGGATGAGCGAGAGCAGGCAGAATCGATCGTCTGGCCTGAGAGTCCAATAGTGGCCGGGCTCGGCCGTGCAGGCGGACGGCAGTAGTCGACTGCGGATTCAACCGGTCAACGCAACAGCTTGATGGAATCGCTCAGCCGGTGTATCGAAGTTTAGTGTTTTGCGTGGGCGTTCGTTGAGTCTTCTGGCTATGGCGTTGAGCTTGGCTTGCGAGTAGCCCGAGAGATCGGTGCCTTTCGGGAAGTACTGTCTCAACGATCCACGTCTTCAACGCTGCCGCCCCGGCGCCAGTGGTCTTCCCTGCGGCAGGTCTGTTTCAGAAATGAAACGCTCTTCACAGCTTCACTTCGCGTCGCTGTGCCATGTCAATGGTTGGCGCCTGCTATGCAACCTGCTCCAACTGGTGGCATGCTAGATGTTGCGTTCTTTTCGTCAGTCGATTTGACGCTGACGAATGGCCTTTGGGAGAGATGAAAAATGCGAATCTATCGGTTGTTGCTCGCTAGCATCGTTGCCTTTGGTGCCCTTCCTCTAGGGCAGGCGAACGGTGAGGTAACGCAAACGCGAACCGGCACGCACCTCATCACGCTCGGTACGCGCGGAGGGCCAATTCCCGCCAAAGACCGGGCGCAATCATCGAATCTGCTGATCGTCGACGGGACGTATTATCTTGTAGACGCTGGCGATGGCGTGCTGCGCCGGTTGACGCAGGCAGGGGCCAATTTCCGCCAGATTGGGAAGGTATTCATCACGCACGGCCACGATGACCACACTGCGGGGTTGGGCACACTCATGTCAGTTGCGTGGGATTTTCAGCGCCACGATCCAATCGCCGTCTACGGTCCGCCCGGGACCGCGGCGCTGGTAAAAGGCGCCATTCAGTGTTTTACGGTGAATGCGGAAATCCGCTGGGCCGAAGGCAGGCGCACACCGCTTGCCGATGTCTTCGTCGGCCATGATGTTGTGCCTGGGCTGATTTACCAGGATAAAAACATCCAGGTAACTGCTGTCGAGAACACGCACTTCCATATCCCGGAGGGCAGCCCATACTATGGGAAGTACAAATCCTATTCCTATCGCTTCCAGACACCCGACCGCGTAGTTGTCTTCACTGGCGACACCGGTCCCAGCGACGCGGTGACTGAGCTAGCAAGGAATGCCGATATCCTCGTGTCGGAGGTCGGCTCCAGCGAAGACGTGAAGCAGGTGTTGGTCAAGAACGGTACTTGGCAAGGAATGACAGCGGAACAACAAACCGCATTCATGCGGCATGAAGTTGAGGAACATCTGACGCCGGATGAGGTCGGGAGAATGGCGGCACGCGCTCATGTCAAGACGGTGGTATTAAGTCACCTGTTGCCGACGGTCAACGAGCATGACGATTACCTGCGCTATGTGACCGAGGTTAAGAAATTCTTCTCCGGACAAGTGGTCGTTGCCAAGGACCTGATGGAGTTTTGACCCTCATCCGGCCAACACTAGCGGTCGGCCGCTTTCGGGGAAGCAGACCGACCACGTTGGCCGACGACGCGACTGACGTCGTCCGCGCACGAGGGGCCGTTGTCCGGGACAGAGCTGACGTTCGAACGTCAGCGTGAAAGCGGGCGTCAATGTCCCTAGGTGGCCGAACCCGGAAGCTCGTCGCCGGCCAGCGTCGATCGCCCCGACTTAGATCCGAACTTCCGTAGTCGACTGCGGATTGAACCGGCCCTTCACTGCCTTCCGCAGACGGCTCTCATCGTTCTTTGGCAAGACTTTCGGCCTGTCGCCGAACCCTGGCAAGCATACGCCGCCGGATTAGCCCACTGACAGGACGGATGATGTACCAGTAGGGAGCAAATCGGCGACGAACCGCCGCGGTTGGACAAAACACCCGGGTCTCCGTGCTCAGCACGGATGCGCCTGACGCATCGGCATCTACGTTGAAGCCCATGACGAGCTGGCAGACGTCCATTCTGACGCTCGCCTTGAAGGCTTCGGGGGACCCAATGTCCAGCAAACCGTAATCTGGCCGCCAGAAAGCTCCGGTCAGCCCAAACGCCAGCCCGGAATCCCCTTCGCGACCAAGAAATGTGAAATCGTCGAGATCAAGTGGGCGTCTGCTCGACCGGTTCATCCATCGCGACGGCAGTTCGCGCAGGCCAATGGCCAGTCGTACCAGCGGATCATCTTGCGCACGTTGGCGAGCAACGCAATCCAGAATAATGTTCGCTGGCGCGTGTACGAGCGCAGCGTGTCGCTCGCGGAAATCATATTGAGGCAGAAAATCGTCAATCAGAGTCATTTATATTTTTCCCACCGCACGCGAGATTTGCATCCTATGGTCTGCAGTTCACTCCACGAAGAGAATTGCCTGCCATCCACACGTCGATTGTCGACGATCCAGGCGTCCGTGTCGACCGGCCGATACTGGCGGGCCCGGCCGCGTTAGCCGGCCCCAAGCAGCCGCTTGAGAGCCCATGTGCCTATTCCGAAGCGGATCCAAATGCGCCGTGCCCGGCCACTACTTCGCTAAGAAAGTCCATCACCGCGCGCACAGGGGCCGAGCGCCGCAAGTCCCTGTGCACCACCAGCCAGATGTCGCGCGAGAATGCGGCGCCCTCGTGTTCCAGCCGTACCAGGCCCGCATCGGCATCCCCCAGGAAACAAGGCAGGCCAGCCACGCCCGCCCCTGCGCGGGCAGCGGCGAGATGGCTGCTGATATCGCTGAGTTCGCAGCCCACGGGCCGTGGCCCCGCCAGCTCCAGCAGCCAGCGCTGCTGCGGCATGTCGGCGAACTGCGCATCGTAGGCAATAAAGGTCCAGTCGCGGGGACTCCGCAATGCCGGATAGTCGAGGCTTGCGTACAAGGCGAATGGCATCTGCCCCAGCTTGCGCACCACACTGCTCGACTCGCTGGGCCGCACCAGCCGTAGCGCTACGTCTGCCTCACGGCGCGTCAGCGACACCGCGCGGGCCTGCGCCGACACGCAGAGTTGGATACCCGGATAAGCCGCGCGGAAATCCGCCAGGCGGCCGGCCAGCAGATGTGTGGTCAGCACCGGTGGCGCACTGAGCGACACCTTGCCGCTCACGGGCTCGTGGCTGGCACGCGTCTGCCGCTCGATAGCGAACGCGGCGGCTTCCATCGTCCTGGCTTGCTCGAAGACCGACACCCCGAGCGGCGTCAGGCGGCACGAGCGCGGCAGGCGTTCAACCAGAAGCGCTTGCAGCCCGGCTTCGAGCGCGGCCAGCCGGCGGCTTACCGTGGCGTGATCCACCTGCAAATCGCGCGCTGCGCCGGACAACGTGCCGGTGCGAGCGACTGCCAGGAAGTGGCGAAGATTTTCCCAATCGAGCATCTGTGCGTTTTCTCCAGGTTCGGTGGAGATTTTAGGGAATTTACGCAGATATGTCTGCAGCCTAGCATGCGGAGATCCTATCGTTGGAATCCATGCCATGCCTACCACCACCAATGCGCAACGGGCCACCCTGCTGGCCGCTGCGCTCGGCCTTGTCGTCGTCCTGCTGGACGTCAGCGTCGTCAATGTCGCCCTGGATACCTTGCGGCAAGGATTCGCCACCGATGTGGCGGGGCTGCAATGGGTGATCAACGCCTACACGCTGGTGTTCGCGGCGTTGCTACTGACCAGCGGAGCGCTCGGAGATCGCTTGGGCGCCAGACGGGTGTTCCTGATGGGGCTCGCGCTGTTCACGCTGACGTCGGTGGCGTGCGGCGCGGCGGGCAGCCTGGCGATGCTGGTGGTGGCCCGGCTGGGCCAGGGCATTGGTGCGGCGCTGCTGGTGCCGAACTCGCTGTCGATGCTCCAGCGGGCCTTTCCCGAACGCGAACAACGCAGCCGCGCAGTCGGCTGGTGGGGTGCGATCGGCGGCATCTCGCTGGCGGCCGGGCCGGTACTGGGTGGCCTGCTGGTGACCCACTTCGGCTGGCGCTCCATCTTCCTGATCAACCTGCCGCTGGGCCTGATTGGCCTGTATCTGACGTTGCGCCATGTCGCCGCCGATGGCGGCGGACATCACCGCGGCCTGGATTGGCCCGGGCAAGGCGCGGCCATACTGGCGCTGGCCGCACTCACCGCATCGGTCACCGAAGCCGGCCGTCTCGGCTGGGGACACGCCTGGGTACAGGCGGGGCTGTGGCTAGCCTTGGCGT
The DNA here is from genome assembly GCF_059421605.1 of Cupriavidus sp. GW821-FHT02F09. Classification (NCBI taxonomy): domain Bacteria; kingdom Pseudomonadati; phylum Pseudomonadota; class Betaproteobacteria; order Burkholderiales; family Burkholderiaceae; genus Cupriavidus; species Cupriavidus sp. GW821-FHT02F09. The sequence continues at coordinate 27,962 of NZ_JBWKVH010000050.1, read as the reverse complement.
CGGCGGCCGCCTTCGTCCGCATCGAATCACGCAGTGCTGCGCCGATGCTGCCGCTGGCGCTATTGCGCATCCCGGCGTTCAGGGTGGCGTCGCTCGCCGGTGTGATCGTGAATTTTGCCTACTATGGCCAGATCTTTGTCTTCAGCCTGTTCTTCCAGCTTCAGCAGGGACTATCGCCACAGCAGACCGGGCTGGCGTTCCTCCCGATGACGGTGGTGCTGATGGCAGTCAACGTGCTCGCCGGCCGCCTGATCACGCGGATGGGCGCGAGATACCTGATGGTGCTGGGATTGCTCCTGGCCGCCCTGGGTTACCTGATGCTGTTGCCGGTGCGCATCGACGGCCCCTACTGGCTGCTTGCCCCGCCGATGCTGCTGGCCGCCAGCGGCATCGCGCTGATGGTGCCGACCATGACCAATGTCACGCTGTCAGCCGTGGATGGCTCCCGCGCGGGCATCGCCTCCGGCGTCCTCAACTCGGCGCGGCAGGTGGGCGGTATGCTAGGCGTGGCGGGGTTCGGTTACCTGGTGCACGACACTGCCCCGCAGGCCTTCATGCGCGGCATGCATCTCTCGCTCTGCCTCGCGGCCGCATTGCTGCTGGTGGGAGCCGTGACGTGCTGGTTTGGCATTCGTGCGGAACGTCCCGCCGCTAGCAAGGACGGGCAGCAAGGCGCCACTGGAACCAATGCTCTCTAATCGGCACCTTCGCTGCCATGGCGGGATGGTCCGATCACGCTCCGGATTTCGAGAGCGGGATACCGGCAGTGTGTGGATTGCCTTCCTTGGAGTCCTCAGGCAGAAGGTTGCCATCGTCGAGCGCAGCATCGGCGTTGGCCGTTTCGGGAAAGCGCTCGGGATACAGATGCCGCTGCGCAATCTCGTGGTCAAAGGTGCCGGACCACTTGGCAATGACCACGGTCGCGACGCTGTTGCCGATCGTATTGCAGGTGGAGATCGCCATCGACAGGAAGCGGTAGACGCCGAAGATAACGGCTAGTCCCTCGACCGGCAGCATCCCGGTCGAAGTCACCGTTGCAGCGAAGACCACGAAGGAGCCGCCGGAGACGGTCGCCGTGCCCTTGGAAGTCAGGAGCATCAGCAACAGGATGCCAATCTGCTGATCCAGCGACAGCGGCACGCCGTAGGCATGCGCGATGAACATCACGCCCATGGCCATGAAGAGCGAGGTGCCATCGAGGTTGAATGCGTAGCCGGTTGGCAGCACCAGGCCCACGGTCTGCTTGGCGCAACCCAACCGCTCCAGCTTGATCAGCAGGCGGGGCAGTGCACTCTCCGACGATGCGGTGCCGAGCACGATAAGGATCTCGTCTTTGATGTAGCGCAGGAAACGCCAGAGACTGAAGCCTGCCAGCCGTGCCACCAGGCCCAGCACCACCACGATAAACACCGCCACCACCGCGTAGAAGCTGAACACCAGTTGGGCCAACGCGATCAGCACCGCGGTGCCGTTGCTGCCGACCGAATAGGCTACTGCGCCGAACGTGCCGATCGGCGCCAGTTTCATCACCAGGTTGATGAAGGAGAACAGTACCTCGGAGATCTGGTCGAGCCCCTCGTTGATCTTCTCGCGCCGGCCTTCCGGAATGGCGAGGATGCCGATGCCGACCATCACCGCAAGCACCACCACCTGCAGCAGTTCGCCCTTGGCAAACGCCCCGACAAAATTGTCTGGCACGATGTGGGCCATGAACGCCAGGAAGCCGTGCTGCCCGGCCTTGGCCACCACCGGCGGGGCGGCGCCGGTGGCTACGGTGGTCATGCCCTTGCCGATCTGCAAGAGGTTACCCGCCAGCATGCCCACGACCAGGGCAATCGTCGAAAGCACTTCGAAGTAGAGGATGGAGCGCCAGCCAACGCGGCCAGCACTCTTCACATCGCCGGCGGATGCAATGCCGTGGACAATGGTGAGGAACACAAGCGGCGCCACGCCCGCCTTGATCAGCGAGAGGAACATGTCGCCGAGCAGCTTGAGCTGCGAGGCGAACTTCGGGAAGATGAAGCCCACCGCGATGCCAAGCACCAGGGACACCAGCACTTGCATACCCAGCTTGCGATACCAGGGTAGTTTTCTCGGGGGCGAGATCAGCGCATCTGCGCTGGATGAATGGTTTTCCATATCTGTCTCCTCGATGCTGTTTGATGCTGTTTCTTACACACCGTTCGACAGCGCGATGGCGCGGTCCACCATCTGCGGCGCCAGGCCGAGATAGTTGGCCGGATCCGTCAAACGCTCGATCGCCGCACGATCGAAGTGTTGCGTGACCTCAGGCAGTGCCATCAGCGCCTCGGCCAGCGTGCCGCCCTTCTCGTTTACGGTGCGGCAGGCGTCGTAGACGATGTCGTGCGCCTGCTGGCGGCCGGTGAAGGGGGCCATGCCCATCATCACCGCTTCGGCCACGATCAGGCCACGGGTGATGCCGAGGTTGTGCTTCATGCGTTCGGTATCGACGATGAGGCCGCCAAGCGCGAACTTCGCCTGGTGAAGGGCACCCGCAGTGAAGATGAAGCTCTCGGGAATCGCAATCCACTCCGCATGCCATGGGCCGGTCGCGCGCTCGAAGTCTTGCACCATGGCATCGACCATCAGGCCGGCGTGCTGGCGCACTGCCTTCGAGGCGGCCAGCATCAGTTCGCTGGAGATCGGGTTGCGCTTTTGCGGCATGGTGCTGGAGGCGCCACGACCCTTGACGAAGGGCTCGTAGACCTCGGCGAACTCGGTCGACGCCATGATCATGATGTCGAGTGCGATCTTGCCAAGGGAACCTGTGATCAGTGCGAGCAGGTTCACCGCCTCGGCGAAGCCGTCCCGTGCCACATGCCAGGTGGTTGCCGGCACGCCCAGCCCAAGTTCCTCGGCCATCGCCTGCTGCACCGCGAAGCCCTTGTCGCCCAGCGAGGCCAGCGTGCCCGCCGCACCGGCAAACTCCACCACGGCCACCCGTGGCCGCAATTCCGCCAGACGCTGCTGGTGGCGGTCGAACATGGCGAGCCAGATCGCTACCTTGTAGCCAAAAGTGACCGGCAGCGCCTGCTGCAGGTGGGTGCGGCCGGCCATGGGCGTATCGCGATGCTTGACCGCCAGGCCGGCCAGGATGCCGCGCAGTTCGCGGACATCGGTGTCGATGCTGTCGAGCGCGTCGCGCACCTGCAGTGCCACCGCGGTGTCCATGATGTCCTGCGTGGTCGCTCCCCAGTGCACGTAGCGGCCGGCATCGCCGCACATGCCCACAAGCTGATGCACCAGCGGCAGGATCGGGTACCCGACGATGTCCGTCTCCTCACGCATATGGTCAAAGTCGATACGCTCGATGCGCGACTCGCGCGCAATCACTTCCGCCGCCTCGGCCGGGATCACGCCGACGCGCGCTTCGGCCTTCGCCAAGGCGATCTCGGCGTCAATGTAACGCTGGATCAGCGCCCGGTCGGAGAAAATCTCGCGCATCTTGGCGGTGCCGAAGGCATCGCGGAACAGAATCGAATCAACAACGGTGCTAGCCATGGGGACGGAAAAAGTGGACATATCGGCCTCTGAGGTAATTGCTGGTTTCGCGAACACGCTCAAATATGTTCGAACATATCCAACTATAATATGTTCAAACATATTCACAACCATGGGTTTACCCTAGCGCCATGAAACCGCCCGCTCCCCTCGCCATGCCGAAGCTCAACTTCGCATCGCCTGGCATCTTGATCAGCGCCTTGATCGAGGCGCGTTACGGCCGCTGCATTGGGGGCGCGTCCGCAGCGCCTCGGATCAGGGCTTGGCAGGCATGCAAGGCATGCGAAATTTCAAATGCGGACGTCGACATGTAGCGGCTGCTTTTTCCGCAAGGCTGGGCAAGCCGCATCGCCTTTCAACACCTTGCCGTCTGCCAACGTCAGCACTGGGACTGGCAGCCCGGCGCCGCCGGTCTCGTCTGTCCCCTTGTCACGCGCATAGATGCGGCTCCGTACTTGGGAGCATGCAATGTCGCACGCTGCTGGCCAACCTGATTCATGCCGACCGGCTGGTCGGCCGGCGGTACGCCATCAGCAACCGCCAGCGAGTATGTCCGGGCGCTGGCATCGCGCTCAGCCCCCGGCAAGAAAGGATTGATGGCGCCAGGCGCCGGTTTGATCAGATAGTCGGCCACCGATTCGACTGGCACGCCGGCGCCGTCATACTGCCGACACGGACGCAAGACTACTTGTCCTTTCGCGGGCGCAGTTCGCGCGGAGCGTCAAGGAAGGACCAACGGCCTACCGCTACTTCGCGCTGCTCATCGCGCAGCGGCATGCCGGCGTCCTTCGCTATATCTCAGATACAAAACTGATGGCCCCGGAGGCTCGCGTACGCGCGAGGCTGGCGGAACTCCTGCTGTTGCAGCGCCCGCTGGTGCCTCAAGGCGGTCCCGTCACCTTGAAGGTTTCGCAGGTCAATCTTGCCGCGATGATTGGTGTGTCCCGCCAGACATTGAATAAGCTCCTGAAGCAATTGGAGAAGCGCGGGCTGATCGAGATCGCATTCCGGAGCATTCGCGTGATGGATCCGGAGCGCTTGCGGGATGAGGACAACACCTGACACGGGCATTTCAGTGCCGGGCCGCTTGGCGGGGTCCATGTCCCCTACCGATCGATCCGTGACCTAGCTCGCAATGCGGGCTGGCCCCAACTCGGCGATAGCCTGGGACGATACGAGATTCGCCGGGCGGCGCTCAGGCGTTGATCCAGGCGCGCGCCTGATCCAGCTCGTTGACGTGGAACACCTTGACTTCGGCCTTCGTGAAGAACCGCGCCAGATGCATCGAGGCGTGGATCCATCCCGCGTCGGCCACCACGGCGGCGCGCGTGATTTTGCGGGCCACGGAAACGCCGAGCGTCAGGTCGGTCCACAGTGCCTTTGGCTCGATGCCGGTGAAATGCTCGATGCGTTCGAGCACGCGGGTCTTGCCGTTCAGTTCGAGATCCCCTCGCAGGCGCTCGATGGCTTCGCGCAGATCGCGGTCAGTGATTTTGCCTTCGACGGAAATCTCGACGACCGGGGAATCGGGGTCAGTGTGATACAGGATCATGGCAGGACCACTTGGCTGGGGAGGCGTAACACGCTCAGGCACGGACGAACCTAGCGCTCGATCACCTCCTGATGGTACGCCTTTTCGCACGGCTCGGACCGCACGGGTTCCTGGTTCGCCAGAACTGGACCCAGGAACTGTGAGACAAAACCCACTAACCGTGAGACGTGACTGTTCCGTCTCAAATCTATTAGGCAACGGGTGTACAAAGGATCAATGACTTAGCTTGCCGAGTTTCAAACAAGCTGAGCAGGATTCTCAAAGTTAGTGGGCGAACGGCACGATTTGTCTCACAGTTAATGCGCATATGGAGACGTGATGCCGTCCAGCGCGGACTGGAAAACGTGCGTCAGATGCGCTGCGCGGTGCGGCGGCGATGGCCAAGACGCTACCCTGCTCAACTGCGCACCGGCACGATACTGAACCGGGAGACACCCTGGGTTGCAGCCATCTCGGCCGCCAGTCCTGCCGGCGATAGTGCGCGCGCCTTGTCCGGCGCGACCAGGCTGATTCGCCACACGGCCTGGTTGTCGGCAAACGTGATAGTCAGGCTGTCGTGCAGCACGCGATAGCCGCGGGACTTTGCCCTGTCGATCAGTAGATCGAGATCCGGCGCTTCACCGGGTTGGAAAGTCAGAGACACATCCAGCGTCGTGCGCCCCGGAAGCCTGGATTCAAGTCGGTGCAACAGAGACATCGAGCTCACGCATAGCACGGCGAGCAGCAACGCGGCGGCATAAAAACCAACGCCGAGCAACACGCCTATGGCCGAGGCAGCCCAGATGGATGCCGCGGTCGTGAGGCCGCGGATGCGCATGCCGTCCTTCATGATGACCCCGGCGCAGAGGAAGCCGACGCCGGTGACCACGCCCTGGATGGTATGGGTCGGGTCTGCCTGGATGTGCGCTGTGGCGCCGCCGTACCAGAGCGGCGCGTGGCCGACGAACACCGTCAGCGCCGTGGACGCCATGCACACGAGGCCGTAGGTGCGCATGCCGGCGGCGCGGCCATTGTACGAGCGCTCGTAGCCTACCAGCATGCCGAGCAGCAGCGCGCCCACCATGTTCAGCCCGATGAACGCGTTGGCGGCGAGAAAGGCGCCGCTCCAATAGTGCTGCAGATCTCCTAGCATAGGATTTCGCGATCAGGCTGCGAGCCAGGCATTCAGCGAGCGCAAGGTTTCCTCGCTCAGTTCCCCCGCCGCGGCGGCAAGCCGCAGACGGCCAAGGAGGTAGTCCAGGCGTGCCTGAACCAGGTCAAGCTCAGCGGCGAACACGCGCTGCTGCGCATCCAGTACGTCGGGTTGCGTACGGGTGCCAACGTCCCGGCCAAGCGTCGTTGCCGCGAGCGCGCTACGCGCCGAAGTCAACGACTGCTCGAGTGCAGCAACGCGCGACACGCCCGTTTTCACTGAGAGGAATCCGTCCTGCACCCTCAAACGCACGTCTCGCCGGGCGGCGGCAATCTCCTGCTCCGCCTGACTCTTCCTCGCGGCCGATTCCCGCTCGCGCGAATCCAATCCGCCGCCCGCGTACAACGGAATGTTGAGCTGCAAGCCGATCGTCGCGGTTCGGGTGTTGCTGCCAGCAATCCAGGGAGCCAGGTTGCCGGTTTGCCCTTGTGCGCCATAACGCGCCACGAGCGCGACGGTCGGGCGACTGCTGAGGCGGTATTTATCGATTTCCGCGCCGGCAATGTCGTGCTCCGACTGCCTGGTCTTGACGAGGTAGCTCTGTTCTTCACCCTTTGCCTGCCACGCCGTGAGATTGTCCGGTTCCGGCGGCCGCGGTGCGAAGCCAGGCGCCAACCCGCTGAGCCGATCGGGCGGCATGCCGACGGTTTCCAGGAATCGCGTGCGTCGCTGTTCGAGCGCAGATTGTGCCGTGACCTCGCGACTCTCCACCCCATCCAGGCGCGCCTGGGCTTCATGAAGATCGGTGATCTTGCCCTGGCCGATGTCAAAGCGTGCCTTCGCGCGGTCGCGTTGCTGTCGCAACGCCGCCTTCTCGGCCTGCACCACGCGGAGCGTCTCCTCGCCCAACACCACGCCGAAGTATGCCTCGGCCACCCGCAAAGCCAAGTCCTGGCGAGACTGGTCGAATTGCGTTTGCGCCAGGTTGGATTGCTCGTGCAACTGCCGTCTCGTGGCCACAGCGCTCCTGTCGTACAGCGGCTGCACGAGCATCACCCCGGCCTGGCGAGCAGTGCCCGAACTATCAGCGGAGACCAACGGCGCGAGCTCGGCAGGCGGGTTGGCGGACGACCGATTGTTGATCCGGTCCAGCGCCGCCTGGAGGCTTACGCGGGGACGCAGCAAGGCGTCGCCTTGCACAGCCTTCTCCCGTCCCGCCGTGAGCGCATCATTTGCGGCGAGGCTCGTCGGATCATGCGCCAATGCCTGCTGATAGGCCCCCACGAGATCGATAGCGCTCGACGCTCCAGCGTTCATGAAAAGCATGCAGCCCAAAGCCACCTGCCCGGCCCGCAAGGCCATACTCATTCTATTCATCGCATTTACTCTTAACGTCACATCTGCGATCAAACGGTCGCAGGGCGCTTGGCCCGGTACCAGGTCGCATACAGAGCGGGAAGGAAGACGAGCGTCAGCACCGTGGCAACGGCGAGCCCTCCCATGATTGCCCACGCCATGGGGCCCCAGAACACGGAGTGTGTAAGCGGCACCATCGCCAGAATTGCCGCCAAAGCAGTCAGCACGATCGGACGCAGCCGCCGCACCGCCGCCTCGACGATGGCCGTCCACAGTGCGACGCCCGCGCCCACGTCCTGATCGATCTGTACGACCAGGATCACCGAGTTGCGGATGATCATTCCCGCGAGGGCAATAACGCCCAACATGGCGACAAAGCCGAATGGAATCCGGAACGCGGCCATGATCGCGCTGACACCGATCAGCCCGAGCGGTGCCGTCAGCAGGACCATCGCCATCTTCTTCATGTCCTGCAGTTGAATCATCAGCAGCACGAGCACCGCGATGATCGTCACAGGCATCACCGCGAAAACGGAATGCTGGGCCTTCGCACTCGATTCGTAAGCGCCGCCGATCTCGATGCCATAGCCGAGCGGTAGCGCCTTTTCCAGTGCGTCGATCTTCGGTTGTAGTGCACGCGTGACGTCAGGTGCCTGCGCCCCTGCGATATCGGCGCGAACGGTCAACGTTGGCACGCGGTTACGCCGCCACAGCTCGCTGTCCTCGCTGTCAAGCGTGAGCCGGGCCACTTGCGAGACCGGCACAAACTTGCCGTCGCGCACATAGATCTTGGCGTCCTTCAGGTTGTTCAGGTCCGTGCGCTCCGCCGCGACGAGGCGCGAGACCACGTCGATTCCTTGGTCCTCCTCACGGTACTGCGTGATTGGCGTGCCCGACAACGAGGCCTCGAGGGCTTCCTTGATCTGGCCTGAACTGATGCCCAGTGCACGCGCCTTATCCTGGTCCACATCGACCTGCACGCGCTTGATGCGTTCGCCCCAGTCCTGGTTGACCTGCCGCACATGGGGCTCTTCACGCATGATGTCCGCCACCTGCTGACCGATCGCACGAACCTTGACGTTGTCCTGCCCGTACACGCGAAACTGCACCGGGTATCCGACAGGCGGACCGTTCTCCAGCCGATTGACGCGGCCCCGCACATTCGGGAATCTCTCGCCGAACAGATTCTCGATCCTCTCCTTCGCCCGCTCTCGTGCCTCACCGCCCTTCGTCATCACCAGCATCTCGCCGAGGTTCAGATTAGGCGTCTGCGCATCGAGAGGCAGGTAGAACCGTGGCGCACCGTTGCCAACAAAGCTGGTCACCGCCGCGATGTCCGGATCGCCCTTGAGCAGGCCTTCCAGCGTCTGTACCTCGCGCTGGCTCGCCTCGAAGGTCGACGCCCTCGGCATCCACAGGTCAACAATCAGTTCGGCCCGGTCGGATGCCGGAAAGAATTGCTGGGGTACTGCCTTGAACAGCACCAGTGCGCCCACGAACGCAGCGAGCGTGATGCCGATCACCCACACTCGATGCTCCAGGCAGAAATTGATGAAGCGGCGGAACTTGACGTAGAAGCCGCGCTGGTAGACCGCCTCCTCATCATGCGACGCGTGCGCATGCTCTTTCAACAGCTTGAAGCCGATGTAAGGTGTAAAGAGGACGGCCACGATCCATGACAGCACCAGCGAAATGCCCACCACCTGGAACAGGGAGTACACATATTCGCCCGTGCCCGACTTCGCAAAGCCGACGGGAAGAAAGCCCGCAGCTGTGATCAACGTGCCCGTGAGCATCGGGAAGGCGGTGGCCGTGTACGCATATGTGGCGGCGCGGAACTTGTCCCAGCCCTGCTCGAGCTTCAGCGACATCATTTCGACGGCAATAATGGCATCGTCCACCAACAGTCCGAGCGCAATGATCAGCGCACCGAGCGAGATGCGCTGCAAGTCGATGCCCATCACGTACATCGCCAGGAATGTCATGGCCAGAACGAGCGGGATGCTGAGCGCAACGACCAGTCCGGTCCGCAAGCCTAGCGACAGGAAACTCACGACGAGCACAATGACCACAGCCTCGGCCAGACTCTTCTTGAACTCGAAGACAGAATGCTCGACGATACGTGGCTGGTCGCTGACCGCATGGATCTGCACGCCCACCGGCAGGTTGGACTCGATGCGTTTTACCGTTTCTTCCAGCTTTGTTCCAAGGCGGATCACGTCACCGCCCTTGCGCATGCTCACCGCAAGTCCAATCGCCTCGCGGCCGTTGAAGTGCATCCTCGACGTGGCAGGCTCCACAAAGCCGCGACGGACGTCTGCGATATCGCCAAGACGGAAGGTACGTTGGCCAGCACGGATGCCGATGGCGCGAATCCCTTCGACAGAGTCAAACTCGCCACTGACGGCCAGCCGCACTTGTTCCGCGGTGGTTTGCACAGTCCCGCCTGATGTCACGGCATTGGTTTGTGCGAGCGTCGACGCGATCAACGCCGGGTCGATCCCCAGCGAGGCGAGCTTGGCGGTGGAGACTTCCACATAGATCTTCTGTTCCTGCTTGCCTACGAGGTCGACCTTGTTGACGTCGCCGACACGAAGGAACTCATTGCGCGCGGCGTCCGCGATCCGTCTCAGGTCGTCATAGTCGAAGCCATCACCTGTGATGGCATAGAGGTTGCCGAACGTGTCTCCGAACTCGTCGTTGAAGAATGGGCCCTGCGTGCCTTGTGGCAAGGTATGCCGGATGTCCTCCATCTTCTTCCGGACCTGGTACCACACATCCGGCACGGCGCCCGGTGGTACGTCCTCGCGCAGGTTGACCTTGACCTGAGTTTCGCCCGGCTTCACGTAGGTGGACGTATAGTCGATCTCCGCCACCTCTTGCAGCTTGCGCTCGATCTTGTCGGTCACCTGATCGGCCATCTGCTGCGCGGAGCTCCCCGGCCAGTACGCCTGCACGACCATGGTCTTGATCGTGAACTCGGGGTCCTCCTTCTGACCCAGGCTGCTGTAAGCCAGTACGCCGGCCACGGACAACAGCAACAGCAGGAACCCGATCATCTGCTGGTGCTTCAGCGCCCATTCGGACAGGTTGATGCCTTTCACTTAACACCTCCCGCCCTGGCGACAGACACCGTCTCGGCCACTTTCACCTGCTGGCCAGGCTGCAGCATATGCACGCCGGCACTCACAACGGTCTCTCCGCCCGCCAGTCCCCCAACCACGATGACGCTGTCGTTCTGCGCGGCGCCCAGCTTGACTTCACGCGCGATCACCCGCGACGTCTTCGGGTCAACCACCCACACCTGCCGGCCATGTTCATGATCGACAATGGCGGTCAGCGGCACGCGGACAACGCCGTTGCCGTCCACGTCGGGTGCTAGGACAGACGCGGTCATGCCTAGCCGCAGGAGATCCGAATCCGCGTCCTGAATGGAAATGCGGGCCGAGTACGTCCGCGTGACGCTGTCCGCGTCCGGCGCAAGCTCCCGGAGCTTGCCCGTCCAGGACTTGCCCGGATGCGCCCAGACCGTGATCTTCAGCATCGACGCCTTACGCAGTTCGTCGACTCGCGACTCCGGAATACTGATCGAGACCTCGCGTTCGCCGTCAGCCGCAACGGTAGCGATCGACTGCCCGGCCGCGACCACCTGCCCGGCTTCCGCGTTGATGGCACTGACCACGCCATCGCGGTCGGCCACGAGCGTGGTAAAGCCGCGCAGGTTGGCGTTCAGCTGCTGGCGCGCCTGGGCAGAGCGCAGTTGTGCCTCCGCCTGGTTGAGCGCCAGCCGCTGCTGGTCCAGCTCGGCTTGCGAGGCAAAGTTCTGCGCGAGCAATTGCTCGGTACGCCGAACATCCACCCGCGCCTGGGCTACCCGGCCCCTTGCCGCATCAGCCTCCGCACCCGCCGCAGCCACCTGCAACGTCTCCTGGGTGGGGTCGAGCTGGAACAACGGCTGGCCGCGCTTGACGTGGCTGCCCACTTCCACCATGCGCGCGACGATCTTGCCGGCTGTGCGGAATCCAAGTTGACTTTCGTAACGCGCGCGAATCTCGCCTGAATAGGTCGCGCCGACCGACCCGGCGGTACGTCCGGCGACCACTGTCCGCACCGGCCTTACGTCCGCGTGTCCGGATGTGGGGTGCGGTGTACAGGCGGCTAGCAGATGTGCCGCGATGATGATAAGAGCTGCCGCTCGATAGTTCCTGTTCAATTTCTGCCCTCCAGTAAGGTCCGTCGCTCCCCTGCGAGTCATCAGAGATCCACGCCACCGAGGCGCTCCACGGACTCGTGCTGGCGTCAGCGACGGCAGGCCTGTTAGGGATTTCTCCCTTCCCGATAGCCCGGAATATACATCATACTGACTTGAATGTCATGATGACGTACAATTTATTTTATGAGTGGAACGGGACGACTATGACGTACCGGATTCCACATCAGACGAGGAAGGTGCGTGGCGACCACAAGCAAGTGGACGCGCAGAGACAAGCACTGGACGCGGAGTGACGTGACGGGCATAGACCGAAGGCGCAGGAAGTGCTGCGCGCGCGGCTATGTCGACTCATTGACCATAAGGAAAAAACAGATCAATGACCCCGATACAGAAGAGATTGGCAGCTGAAACAGAACGGTCGGAGACTCGCGACCACCGTCAGCGAGTTGCGGCAAAGCGGCGGCAGCGTATGCGCTCGCTATTGCTGAACAGTGCGATGCGCTTGATGGTAGAGAACAGCGCCGAGACGCCTTCCATCGACGACATCATTTCGGCCGCACGGGTGTCACGTGGCACGTTCTACAAGTACTTTCCGTCGTCTGACGCGATCGTGCGGGAGCTTGTCGGGAAGGTTGCTGAACAATGGGAGCGGGCCGCCGACCCCATTGTGCGCAGCCATGACGACCCGGCCGAGCACATCGCCAGGGGAATACGGCTTGCATCGATACTTACGATACGCCAGCCGGGTGTGGCTGCAATCCTGGGCCGGCTGGGCTGGGCTGGCTACCAGGCACCCAATATGCTGGAGTTTGTCCGCAGGGACATAGAGGAAGGTGTTCGACGCAAGCGCTTCAAGCGCATGCCGATCGCCCTGGGGTTCAATATCGTTGCCGGCGCGGCAATGAGCGCAATGCACCGCATGCTTGAAACCGAATGTCGCGAAGATTTCTCGGAGCTCGCCGCCGCCGTGGCATTGCGCGCCTTAGGCGTGGAAGAAGCGGTGGCTGATGCGATATCCAAGTCGCCGCTGGATGCGAGTGAGGTGCTGTTCGATGGCTTGCTCGCCCAAGCGAGCGGCGAAGCACCGTAGTGTTGGCTACGCGCGCGGGTCGGAGGGCTCGGCCATTTCGGCGAGCTTCTCCTGTGCCTTTTCGAGCAGTGACTCAGGCGAAACGACCAGCTTTGGCAAAGGCGCAGAGGTCAACTTTGTGGCACTCGATGCAGACACGCCGAGCGACCGCAACACCGCCCGCACAATCCGCTCGGGATAATCCTTGGTCGTTTTTCCCTGGGCCATACGGTGAACGGCGATTACCCCTGCGCCTGCCACCATGTCCAATGCAACATCGGCCGAGGCCTCGTCAAACGTGCCCGTCTTCAGGCCTTCCTTGATATCCGAGGGCAGGTACTCGTACACGGCACTCTTCTTGCCGACCAAGGTCAAGCCTGTGCCGGAAAGAAACCGCGCCACCACGGGATAGGATCGCGCAAGGTGCAGATACAAGCGAATACCCGTTGCAACACGCAACGCCGGGTCTTCGATATTGCCGACCACGCTCTCGATCATTTGCACCATGTCGTGACTGAGCGCTTCGCTGACAGCCGCCAGCAGATCGTCGTTAGTACGGAAGTAGTTGTAGAAGGAACCTTGTGAGACGCCAGCTGCCGCGATGACTTCCGGAATCACGCTGACTCCGATACCTCTTTGCGCAAAGACGATCATCGCGCTTTCAATGAGACGCATGCGCATCCGTGCACGCCGTTCGGCTGCAACGCGAGGGCGATGGTCTTTAAGATCAGGGGCGGCAGGCATCTTCAATTTGAGGACCTTATGTGATTGGATGATTATATCAATACGCCGCTGCAACGCCGACACCATGGCGTAGGCCACGTCCCGCCCTCCTTGATACGAACAAGCTCAGTGCCGTCCTCGGCTGCGCACCGAGTGCGCAGCGTTGTGCAGTGTCTGTGCCACGACGACCAGCCGTTCGAGGTGTTTTTCAGAAAAAGTGCCGTTGCATTCCCTATAAGATACTTATTGTCATGATGACACGCAAGTCATTTTGTAGCAGAATGCGGGAATATCGAAAGATTCCGGTGCGCTCGACGCACTGCTTGCCTCATGCAACGAGGCCGATAACCATCCCAGGACACGTCGTGCATCAGAACCACCTCCCGCCGCCAGATCCACCACAGGACATGCACCGGCTGGTTGCGTGCGAGCATTGCGACGCACTCCATATGCGCGTGACACTGCAACCGGGCGAACGTGCCACCTGCCTGCGCTGCGGCGGTGCGCTCTATCGCAACAGTTCACTTGCCTATCGCCGCCTGCTGCCGCTCGTTGTGACCGCTCTGATCCTGTTCATGATCTCGAACGCGTACCCGATTGTCGCTATGGAACTCAAGGGCTCGCGCGTGGAGACCACGCTATGGGGCGCCGTGCAAGCACTCTACGCGCATGACATGTCGCCGGTGGCGATGCTCGTGTTCGCCACGACGATCCTGCTTCCGCTGGCCGAGTTACTCATGATGTGCTACCTGCTCGTGCCAATGGCGCAGCACCGCATGCCCCCCGGATTCGACCGCCTTGTGCGCGGCATTCTCCTGACGCGGCCGTGGGGCATGATCGAGGTATTCATGATCGGCGTGCTGGTGACGGTGGTAAAGCTGTCGACCATAGCGCAGGTGCTTGCTGGCGTCGCGCTCTGGTCATTCGGTGCCCTCGTGGTCGTACTTGCCGCCATCCTGTCCTTTGATCCGCGCGACCTGTGGCATCACCTCGATGCGAACGGTGCAGATGACATACAAACCTGCTCGCCGGACGCCGCAACATGACCGCGACTCAATTGCCTTACGCTACCGCTGCTTCGCGCGGACTGCTGTCATGCCACGCTTGCGACCGGCTCAGCCCGATGACGCTCGAGGCCGGACCGTGTCCCCGCTGCGGCGCCGTACTACATCATCGCAAGCCAGCCAGCGCGTCGCGCACCTTGGCTTTCCTGTTGGCCGCTTACCTTCTGTATATCCCAGCCAATCTGCTCCCGGTGATGGTGACGCAGTCAATTCTCGGTACACAGCGCGACACCATCATGTCCGGCGTGATCTATCTATGGCTGTCCGGCTCGCACATGCTGGCGCTCGTGGTGCTGATCGCCAGCATTGTTGTCCCGCTGCTGAAGATGATGATCCTGACATTGCTGCTGGTATCGGTGCGCCGCAGATCGACCTGGCGCATCCGAGAACAGACCCGGCTCTACGCGCTGGTCGAGGTCATCGGCCGATGGTCCATGCTCGACATCTTCGTCGTGGCACTGCTGGCCTCGCTGGTGCAGGTCGGGGCGCTGGCCACGATTACGCCCGGGGGCGGGGCCCTGGCCTTTGCCTCGGTTGTCGTGCTGACCATGCTCGCGTCACTGAGCTTTGATCCCCGTCTGCTGTGGGATGCGCTTGACACGTCGCCTCCCCCCATCGAATTTCCGCACTCCGATCATGCCTGAACACACTAATCATCCCCCACCTCACGGTGTACCGCCGCCCGGGCGCAAGCCTCGCGCGCGTTGGCTACCCTCGCTCGTCTGGCTGATCCCCCTCGTTGCGGCGGTAGTCGGGCTTTCGTTGTTGATCAACACGCTAGCATCGCGCGGGCCCGAGATCACCGTCACATTTCGCACCGCCGAAGGCCTGACGCCGGGCAAGACCCCCGTGCGCTACAAGGACGTCGATATCGGATTGGTCAAGACGGCACGGCTGGCAGCGGACCGTTCGCATGTGATCGCGACGATTGCGTTGACCAAGGACGCGGAGACCTTCGCCGTGGCCGACACACGCTTCTGGGTGGTGCGGCCTCGCTTTGCAACCAGCGGCGTGTCGGGGCTCGAGACGCTGCTATCGGGCGCATATATCGGCGTGGATGCCGGCAAGTCAGGCGAGACGACGCGTAGCTTCACCGGGCTCGAAGTCCCGCCGACTGTCACTGCCGACGCCTCAGGCAGGCAGTTCGTGCTGCGTGCGCAAGACCTGGGCTCGCTCGACATCGGCTCACCGGTCTACTATCGTCGCGTGCAGGTCGGCCATGTCGTAGCGTATCAACTCGAGCCGAACGGCCACGACATCACGCTGCGGATCTTCGTCAACAAGCCCTATGACAAGCTCGTCTGCGCCGATACGCGCTTCTGGCATGCCAGCGGCGTCGACCTCAAGCTCGATGCGAACGGGCTGAAGTTGTCCACGCAGTCGCTGGTCACCGTGATGCTTGGTGGCTTGGCCTTCCAGGCGCCGGAGCACTCGACTGCGCACGCCACAGCCGCCGAGAACACCGAGTTCCTGCTAGCGGCGGACCAATCGGAAGCCATGAAAGAGCCGGAGGAACTCGCCCCCGCACTGGCAGTGCTCAACTTCGATCAGTCCGTGCGCGGCCTGTCTCCAGGTGCGCCAGTCGATTTCCGCGGTGTGACCGTCGGGCAAGTGCGCTCGATCGGTATCGAATACCAGCGTGACAAGAAGGCCTTCCGCATGCCCGTGGTGGTGGAACTCTATCCGTCTCGCATGGGTCTGCACGAGAAAGACGTGGCTGACGACGCGCGCAAGCTCGCCATCGTGCATAGCCTCGTACAGCGCGGCATGCGTGCGCAGTTGCGCACAGGCAACCTGCTGACAGGCCAGCTCTATGTGGCACTCGATTTCTTTCCGAAGGCAACTCTGCCGGCTGATCTGGACCTGAACGGGTCGCTGCCTGAGTTCCCCACCACGCCGGGCACCTTCGACGAACTGCAAGCCAAGCTTGGCGACATTGTGACCAAGATCGGTAAAGTGCCGTTCGACCAGATCGGGCAGGACGCGCGCACGGCGATGGTGTCTATGAACAAAATGCTCGTCAACGCGGACAAGCTCGTGGCACAGGTCAATGGCGATGTGGCACCAGAAGTGCTCGCCGCGCTCAAGGATGTGCGCCGCACGCTCGCCACGGCCAATGGCGCGCTCGCGCCCGACGCATCGCTGCAGCAGGATACGCGTCGGATGATGCAGGAACTCACGCAAACGGCAGTCTCGCTGCGCACGCTGACCGATTATCTCGAGCGGCATCCCGAAGCACTGCTGCAAGGCAAGAGGGAAGAGAAATGATGAAACGTATGACGCTGTTTGTTACGCTGGCCGCCGCGGCCACGACCATGATGTGCGGCTGCGCGTCACCCGAGGCGCGCTACTACACGCTGGCTGCCAATCGCTCCGACGCCGCGCCGGCCGTGACAGGGCGAGCCAGCCGTCGCAGCGAACCGTTATGGATCGAGGTCACGCCGGTGCGCGTGCCCGAGCGGTTGAACCGCATTCAGCTGGTGGTGCGTGACGGCACCAGCGGGGAGGTGAAGCTGCTCGACACATCGCGCTGGACGTCCCCATTGCCCGACGAGCTACGCGATGCACTGTCGCAGCAACTGCAATCGACGCTTGACGCGTTGGATGTCTACCAGCACGGCCTGTCGGCGACGCAGCCGGCCTTTCGGGTAACGACCGAGGTGGTAAACCTCGACGCCAATGTGGGCAAGTGGGCAGCGGCGACCATAACCTGGACCGTGCGGCGACTGCCGGACGGCAAGGTTCTGAGCGGCCGCACCAAAACAGAGGTGCCCGCGCCCGGGCAGATGGACGGCGTGGTGAATGCGTATCGGGAAATCCTCGCAGCAACCGCTGCCGATATAGCAGTCGGCGTGGAGTCGCTTAGTCGCTAAATGTGTGCCGTTACCCACCTTTAGCGGAGTGGCGCGGCGACCAACCCGGCATATCGACCGATTAGGCGTTAGCGACATAGCCAGATTTGTGAAGGGCATCGCCTGACCAAGAGCGTGACCAGGCTGACTCGCCACACCGCCTGGTTGTCGGCAAACTTGATGGTCAGGCTGCCGTGCTGCAAGCGATCGCAGCGGTCAAGTCCGACAGCGGCTGAATCAGCATCACGCCGGCCTGCCGCGCAGTTCCCGAACAATCGTTGGATGCCAACGGCGCGAGGTCGGCCGGAGGGTTGCCGGACGAACAATCGTTGATCCTGTCGAGTGCCGCCTGGAGGCTTACGCGGAGACGTAGCAAGGCGTCGCCCTCCGCACAGCCATCTCCCGTCCCGCCGTGAGTGCATCACTTGCAGCGAGGCTCGGCAGAGCATGCGCCAATGCCAGCTGATAGGCCGCCGTGAGATAGATAGCGCCCGACTCTCCCGCGTTCAGGAAAAGCATGCAGCCCAGAGCCAAGGTCCTGAGCGGCCGCACCGAAACAAAGGTGCCAGCGCCCGGGCAGTTGGGGGGAGTGGCGAATGTGTATCGGGAAACTGCGGCTCATATTGCAAGCGGAGTGCATCCCTTGGCGGCTAGACGTGAAACGCCCCGCACCTTGCGCACGGCGGGGCGCTGCAACCAACCCACCTTGTCACACCATCTAGGTGTTAACGAGATATTAGTCATCATGACAAATAGACTATTATCAAAACCATGAAAGACGTCGCTTGACACCGCATTCCGACGTCGCAAGCGCCGTGGCACCTCCTTGGCAGCACCTGCGGGCACGGCGTCGATCCAAAACAATCACAAACGGACCGCTCAGCGGTTGGAGACCTCATGCCCAAATCGACTGTCATGCTCCGCCAGCCGGAGTCTTACCCGGAGAGCCGGCTGCCACCTGGCGTGCAACGGCTCACTCGCCCAAAGCCGTTCGGTAGAGCCGTGGAACTGGCGTTCCTTCGCTGGGAAAAGAAAGACCTGGCGGCGACTGAACGCTTCTGGCGCGATTTCGGCATGCATGTGGCCAGCGACTCGCCTGAGCGGCTCACGGCCCGTGGCGTCGGGACGGCCCCCTGCATTGCGGTGGCCGAACGTTCGGCGGCGAGCCGCTTCGTTGGGCCTGCCTTTCGCATGTCCGACGATACCGACTTGCATCGGTATTCCGATCGCTTTGGCGCCACGTGGTTGTCCGACCAGCAGATTCCCGGAGGCGGGCGCGGTGTCGAGCTATTCGATCCTTCCGGGCGCAGTGTCTGGCTCGTGCAAGGCCAGCAGCGTGTCGAAGCGCTGCCCATGCGCCCACCCATGACATTGACCAACACGGCGCAACATGCGCCGCGAGTCAACCGCACTGTTCGCACCCCGATTGAGCCGGCCAGTATTGTCCGGCTGGGTCATGTTGTATTTCAAACCGTGGACTTTGCCGCCATGGCGGCGTGGTACATGACCGTACTGGGTGTCATTCCGACCGATGTGCAGTACCTCGCGGATGGCAGTCCCAACCTGGCCTTCTGCCGGCTCGACCTTGGCCAGGCGCCAGCCGACCACCACACCCTCGTACTGGTGGGTGGCATCGAAGAGAAATACGAGCACAGCGCGTACGAAGTCATCGATCTCGATGCGCTCGGGCAAGGTCAACAGGTGCTGCGTGCGCAAGGCCATTCGCATATGTGGGGCATCGGGCGGCATTTGCTGGGAAGCCAGTTGTTCGACTACTGGCGCGATCCGGACGGCTTCGAACTGGAGCACTACACCGATGGTGACCTGTTCACCGCGGATTTCGAAACCGCTTACTCGCCGCTTGATTTCGGCGGCATCTGGGCCTGGGGCGCCGACGCACCGGCTTCCATGAAGCCAAGAAAGACTTTGCGCAATGTGCTGAAGGTGCTGAGGCTGGTACGGCGCAAGGCGATAGCGCCGGCGCGGCTCAAGCTGATCGAAACGGCGCTGGGTGCACCCGCCAGACCCTGGCTTTAGAACTAAGCAATTCCCTAGGAAGCATCATGTCTCGTACCGTAATTCGCTATATCCATACGGATGGCCCGCGATGGGGCATTCTCTTTGGCGCACGCATCGCGCCGTTGCAGGCCAACGCCGCGACCACAGGCGAGTTGCTTGCCAAACACTGGCAAAGCATCTGGCAAGTGCCAGCGGCGCAGGCAACGATTCCGCGCGAGGCCGTCCAGCTTCTCGCACCCGTCACGCAGAACCAGCAATTCCTCTGCCAAGGCATCAACTACCGCAGCCACGTCATGGAATCCGGTCTGCGTGTCGAGAATTTTCCCTTCAACACCATCTTCACGAAGGCATCCTCATGCATCACGGCCGCGGATGCTCCGGTTGCCTCCCCAGCCCACGTCAAGCTGCTCGACTACGAGATCGAGCTCGGGCTGGTGCTGCGCCGGGATTTGCAACCTGGCGTGAAGGTCAGCCCCGACGCTCTCGGTGATTGGCTTGGCGGCGTGACCATCGTCAATGACCTGTCTGCGCGTGACGTGCAATTGCCGCAGGGTCAGTTCTACAAGGGAAAGAGCTATCGCGGCTTCGGGCCTGTTGGCCCTGGGCTCATATTGCTGACACCGGAAGAGTGGCAACGTTGGCCGGAATTGCGGATGCGCCTGGATGTCAACGGACAGCCCCGGCAGGACGCCTACTGCGCCGATATGATCCACGCGCCGGCTTCAACCTTGACGGAACTGGCATCCATGCACGACGTTCACACAGGCGACCTGATCGCCACCGGTACGCCTGCCGGTTGCGCGGCGCGCGCGCCGGGAAAGCTCGCCATGTTCTTGGCGAAACACTTTCTCAGCGACGCCGGCAAATGGCGCATGTTTGTGCGCCGCGGCATGACGAATCCCGCCTACCTTCGGCCCGGCGATAGCATCCGGGCCTCGATTCGCACGGATGACGGCACCATCGACCTGGGCGAGCAGACCACCGTTATCGCCCCAGCATGACGACTACGCCAGTTGGCGACGAAACATGTGGCACATCCCATCGCAGTATTTGGAATGAGAGTGAAGTCTTATGAGTAGCCTTGCAATCAGCGCCATGCCAGAGGTCGTCAGGCGACTGGAGGACGTGGAACAGATCGAACGGATGCCCTGGCAGTACGTAATCCGCGCCACAAACACTTACGATGTACTACGGACCGCCTGCGAGCGCTGGCCGGAACGCGTGGCCCTGCGGCTACTACTGGATGGCAGCGCCTCCGCGCCGACGCGCGACGCCCGTTATGCAGAATTGCTGGAAGGCATCCATCGCGCCGCTAATGCACTCCACCGCCTCGGCGTGAGGTCGGGCGTGCCGGTTGCCATCCTGTTACCGAACTTGATCGAGAGCCACCTGGCACTATGGGGCGCCGAGGCTGCCGGCATTGCCAGCCCGATCAACCCGATGCTGGAGTCCAGCTACATTGCCCGGATCTGCGAAGAGACGGGAGCCAAGGTTGTCATCGCCCTGGGGCCCACCACGGAAGGGGGTATCTGGGAAAAAGCCGTGGAAGTCGCGGACAGGCTGCCTCGGGTCG
Source organism: Cupriavidus sp. GW821-FHT02F09 (assembly GCF_059421605.1). Classification (NCBI taxonomy): domain Bacteria; kingdom Pseudomonadati; phylum Pseudomonadota; class Betaproteobacteria; order Burkholderiales; family Burkholderiaceae; genus Cupriavidus; species Cupriavidus sp. GW821-FHT02F09. The sequence goes on along the minus strand of NZ_JBWKVH010000050.1, from coordinate 6,887 downwards.
AGACGATCCTGCAGGTCGACCCGACGGCCGCGATGGGGCGGCGTACCGGATCCGGCGGTCACATCCCGTGCGGCAAGATGCCGACCCGCCCCGGCGTGCAGGTGCTTGACTTCCATGACGCGCTGGCCGAATCCGACAGTACGCGGCTGATCAGCGGGCGGCGATTCACGCCCACCGAGCCGTGCGCCTATTTTCATACGGGTGGCACCACCGGGTATCCCAAGGTGGCCGTGCACAGTCACCTGAACGAAGCCGTGATGGCATGGATCCTTCAAAGGATTGACGACCGGCATAACGTGATGCTGGCGGGGTTGCCCCTTTTCCACGTGAATGGCGCCATGGTGACCGGACTCGGTGCGCTTTACAGCGGTTCGGAAATCGTCATGCTGACAGCAGGCGGGTATCGGACGCCGGGACTGCTGGACGCCTTCTGGGAGATCGCCAACCGATTTGGGGCCACCACGTTTTCCGCCGTGCCAACCATCCTGACGGCACTGCTTTCCAGGCCGCTGCCTGCGGACGGTATCCCGACCTTGCGCGACGTCCTCTGTGGTGCCGCGCCGCTACCCAGTCAGGTCGCACACGAGTTTGAAAAGCTCACCGGTGTTCGCATCCACGAGGGATATGGCCTGACGGAAGGTAGTTGCGTATCGACCGTCAACCCGCCACAAGCCGCGCCCAAGGCGGGTACGGTTGGCATCCGCATTCCGTATCAGGAATTGAAGCTGTTCAAGCTACATGCAGACGGCAGGCCCGCCGAGCTTGCCGAAGCCGGTACGACCGGCGTGATCGGCATACGCGGCCCCAATGTGTTTCCCGGCTACCTAAGGGAAGCCGACAACCGTGGCATCTGGATCGAGGGCGGATGGTTCAACACGGGCGACCTGGGCCGCTTTGACGCGGATGGATCTCTAACGCTGTGCGGCCGCGCGAAAGACCTGATTATCCGTGGCGGCCACAACATCGATCCGTCGATGATCGAGGATACGATCGCCGCACACCCCGAAGTCGCCATGGTCGCTGCGGTCGGACAGCCTGACACCCATGCGGGTGAATTGCCGGTAGCCTTCGCGGTACTCAGGCCAGGCGCACAAGCTTGCACCGAAGCATTGATGGCATACGCGCGGGAGAGGATTCCTGAGCGTGCGGCGGTGCCAGTGCGCATCGAAATCATGCCAGCACTGCCCCTTACCGCCGTCGGCAAGGTCTCCAAGCCGGACCTGCGGCTGCTCACCATCGAGCACGTCATCCAGGCGGCGCTTGCCGAGCATGGTATGTCCGACACCCGCGTCAAGGCCCGCCTCTGCCCCGAGCGCGGTGCCATAGCCGATATCTCCGGTCCGGTCGCGTCACGTGAGGCGGCGATAGCACTGGTAGCCCGCTATCCCGTGATTCCCGCATGGCAGGAGCAATGATGACGGACACCACGAAGACCCCGCAGGGGAACATGCTCGATACGGATGTCCTGCTTGTTGGACTGGGGCCGGTGGGGGCAGCGCTGGCCAACCTGCTTGGCCGCTACGGGATCCGCGTCCTGGCCATCGACCGCGCCACGGAGATTTTTGCCAAACCGCGCGCAATCGCGCTGGACAACGAGGCCCTGCGCATTCTGCAGCTCGTGGGCGTAGCGGAGGGAGAATTCGCCACGGTGGCGATTCCGAAGGTGCAATACCGCTCGCCACTGTTCGGCCGCTTTGCGCGCATCAACAGCGCGAGAATTGTCGACGGCCATCCGACGCTCGTCACGTTCTACCAGCCAGAGCTGGAGGCCGTGCTGCGCAAGAAGCTGTCAGCGCACCCCACCGTCGACGTTCGCCTCGGGACTGAACTCCAGTCCTTCGTCGATGACGGTCATTGTGTGCATGCCGTCGTGAAATCAGCTGGCGCCTCCGACCAGCAGATCAGGGCCAAGTACATGGTGGGCATCGATGGCGCAGGTTCACTGGTCCGGCGTGAGCTGGGGCTTGATTTCGAGGGCCGCACATTCCAGCAGGACTGGCTGATTGTCGACGCGCTTGGCGTGCCGAATCCCATTGACCATTGCGAGTTCGTCTGCGACCCGGCACGGCCAACGCCGCATATGGTCGCCCCAGGAGGCCGCCAGCGCTGGGAGTTCATGTTGAAGCCGGGCGAAAGCGCTGCGGAAATGGAGCGGCCTGAATCGGTGCGCAAGCTGCTCGCGCCGTGGTGCGATGTAGACAAGATCCAGATAGAACGCACCGCCGTGTATCGGTTTCACGCACGTGAAGCCAAATCGTTCTCGAAAGGCCGATGTTTCCTGGCCGGTGATGCCGCTCACATTACGCCTCCTTTTGCCGGGCAAGGATTGGTGGCCGGCCTGCGAGACGTGGCAAACCTTGGGTGGAAGCTGGCGTGGGTGCTACGCGGTCAGGCGAGCGAGCAGATTCTCGACAGCTATGATCAGGAACGCCGGCCTCACGCAAGGAAGATCATCAACCTGGCGCGCTTTCTTGGAGCACTTGTCATGCCACGCAACAGAGCTGCCGCACTCGCCATACACGGATGCATGAGCGCGATAAGGTTGTTGCCGCGCGGCCGAGCCCTGTTCGAAGACCTGAAAGTGAAGCCCGCAAACACGTTCGACAAAGGCCTGTTTTTGCGCGTGCGCGGCACCGAGAAGCTGCGTGCCGGTTCGAGCTTTCCACAGGGGTGGGTCCGACCGGCAGAATGCGGAATCCCGACACTTAGCGACGATTGCCTGGGGCTTGAGTGTGCAGTCATCGGATTTGGCTTTGACCCCGCGACGCGTCTCTCGTCCGAGCTCATGGTCCGCTGGTCCCTCGCCGGCGGCAAGGTGTGGCAATGGTGCCAACGTGCCCAGGCGCAGCATCTCGCGCCCAAAGGCCGGCGCCTTGAAGCATTGGACGAGGTCGTGTTGCCCCGCGTGGCCCCGCTCGACTGGATGGTGGTGGTCCGCCCGGACCGATGCGTGCTCGCCGAAGGCCCGGCCTCTCAAGCCGAGCACATCCTCCAGCGCGCCCTTGATTTGATCGATCCGCCGCAGGTACGCCTCGACATACGCCTCCCCAAGGCTGCCTGAAGGCACCCGTCGCCCCGCAGACAGATAACAAACAACAAACCTTCTGGCGCCAGTTCATGGCGCCTGCGGGCGGGGCTTCTTTTACGCCGCTTCAATAACAAGGAGGAGACCCTTGTGTTGCAGACTTCTGCTTATTGCCTTTCCATCGCGGCAATCACTTGCCTTGCAAGCATGACCGCACATGCCGGAGAAGACTTTCAGGTGCGGTACAACGTCGCAGGCAGCATCGGAGGGGAAATGTTCACCCCCCCGGATGCCGCCGGGCTCGCAGTTGGTGTCGCAGCGACTTACATCGACATCAGGAAGGTGACCGGCAACGATGGCAACACACTGACGAAGCCGATCCCCGGTGGCGCCATTCCACTTCCATCCCCTACCCCCGTGACGGCGTATCCCACGTATGGCGCCAATACCGCCCAGATCCCTGCCTCAGGCACTTTCAAGCTGTTCAACCTCGGCATTGGCTACATTACCAACGCGGACTATGGCGGCGGTCGCTTCGCGTTCGGCGGCGTTCTGCCGTATGGCGTCAAGTCCCAATCGGTCAGGGCTACTGCCGCAACGCCAGCCGTGCAGGCGAACCCCGCGGTCCCCGCGGCCGCACAGCAGGCCATCGCCAGCCAGTTCGGCGCGACATATCAGTCAAGCCTCGCCGGCGAAGCAGCCAGTTCCAGTGGCGACATATCGGGCATCGGCGACCTGGAGTTGCAAGGCGGCTGGCTCTATACGACCGAACAGCTGCGCGTATTGCTGGGCGCATCCCTCGTCATTCCGACAGGGCGCTACAACGCATCGCCTGCACCCGACATAGGCACCGGTAATTTCTACACGCTGCGGCCGTCGGTGCAAGTGGCCTACCTGCCGACGCCGGACATCGCCATCGCGGCAAAGGTGACCTTGGGCCTGAATACGAAGAATCGGGACAATGACCTCCGCAGCGGAAACTGGATCGGATTGGAAGGCGCGGCGGCATACAAGACCGGGATTGGCGTGCTCGGACTGCACACTGTCTTCGTTCAACAATACCAGGACGACTCGAACAACCCCTGGGGCCCAAGCCGCTACCGATCCCTCAATGCCGGTGCGTTCTATACCGCGATGGTGCCCGGCATTGACGCTGCGTTGACGTTGCAATACATGGCGACAACCAGTTCGCGCAATGCAAAGGTCGGGAGCATGACCCAGATCCGTTTGATCAAGCTATTCTGACGACGATGGCGAGACAACTGCCATCGTGTCTCGCCGTTTCCCCTGGCCCCCCTGCCCCCCCGGCCCGACGACTTGGTTGCACTCAGGTCGGGAGCAGATCGCCTATCTTTCGCTGTGCCTGCTCGATAGCGACTTGCCTTTGTTCAGCACCGGCAGATACCCCCTCGGCGGCGACCACTTCGAGCTGGGACACGCCAACGAACGAGAATACGCTCCGGAGATAGGCTTCCGCGTGCTCCAGTGCCGCGTTGCGCGAACCGGGGCCATAGTACCCGCCACGTGCAACGTGCCAGGATGATGCGCTTGCCGGTCACGAGCCCTTCTGGACCTCTGTCCGTATAGCGAAAGGGCTTTCCCGCGACGGCGATGCGGTCGATCCAAGCCTTCAGTTGGCTGGCGATACTGAAATTGTAAAATGCGACACCAATGACCACCACATCGACCGCCAGGAATTCTTCCAGGATGGCGCGTCCCAACTCAATATCCCGCAGAAGCGCTGCGTCGTTCGGCGCCTTGGGATCACGGGATGCGGCGAAGTATGCGCCGGACAAGTGAGGAATGCATTGACCTCCCTCGGCCACTCGCTAAGGACACCTGTGGAAGCACTCGGCCTATGGGCCATCGCGCATCTCCCGGCCATTGAAAAGGCGAGACAGGCGTTCGACCTCAGCAAAAGGAATTCCGAATCTGAGCAGCCCTAGTCAAGGAGACAGCGAATTTTCCGGGATATCGCCGCTCCGTCTGCGGAGATCCTTCGTCTACGGTACGCTGCAGCGGAGACTGGCTCGCACGGCTATCCGCCCTGAAAGCTTGGTCCCTCACGACTGGACGGGCTGCGAGATCAATGTGGAGTTTGATACCGCCAATCCCGACCGAATGGACCGTACAGAGATTTCTTCAAGGTCATCTCACCGGTGTCCTTGCGGCTGACTTCATCATCTATGACCATCGATCAGGCGAGGCCGCTGACTTTATCGTCGGAAACGTGATCCCTGGAAATCGCCTAACCATATCGCTCTATCATTGCAAAGGCGCCGGCGGCCCAGTATCAGGCGAACGAGTTGACGACGTCTATGAACTTGCCGGACAGGCAGTCAAGTCTGCTAGATTCCAGCGGAAGGACGAATTGCTTCGTCACATCGAGCGTCGTACGCAAGTCCGCCCAAACAGGGGACATTCCCCATTTCTTGTCGGGACTCGAGGCGCGGCTTTGGAACTTATTCGCGCATACGACCCTATCGCCATCAGCCTTTCCGTGCATGCGGTGCAGCCAGGTCTCCTGGCAACCGGATTGGCAGAGAACGTTCGCGCGGTTATGGCCGTGGCCAACGACAGCGAGCATTGCTCGCGAAACATACTGGGCTGAATTGCGCGAGCAATCGAGAGCAACAGCGAACAATCAGTAGTTCTGCACGCACCTCCGAAATATGGGAGCGGACTGCTCAAGAGGCATCCTCCTGCCCGTCTGCCGGCCTTGGCATGGCGCCCCGCCGGCCGTTCCTTTTACCCACTAACTTTGAGAATTCAACCCACTAACTCTGAGACAAAACCCACTAACTTTCAGACGTGACAAGTAGTTGCGCTTGCATCACAAATTCGCCGAACGTTTCTGTTTAGTACACATTGCATCATTTTTCTCTGTTCTTGATAATCTTTCTTCTCAAGAACAGAGAAAATAAGGCACGCTCACCGCTCCAAACTACCTGTTCTTCCTGACCTATCGCCCGCTACGCCGCCTTTGGCCTGGATCCGGGGCTAGTTTCGATGCCGTTTCGCCCGCGAGGCCCGCCCTTATCCGCCCTTATCCGCCCTTGTTCGCGACCCGCCCGCGCCTCCGCGGCGGCCACGGCGGCGTCTTGCGCCCTCGACTGCATGCCCGCCAGCTCCGCGCGCGGCGCTCGGTGGCGCTGGCGCGCTCCGGTGCCACCATCACCTGCTCGCGGGTGCGCTCCAGGTCCGCCGAAAATTGGGTATGCAGCTCCAGCAACTGCCGATCGAGTATCGCGACCTGGCGTACGCGCTCCTCCTGGCGCGCCTGCGTGGCTGCGTGAGCCTGGCGCTCGGCTTCCAGTTCGCCTTGTAGCGCCACGTGCGCTTGCTGCGCGGGCGTCGCGCTCGGCCTGTACAGCGGCTGTCTTCTACTCGGCCACCACGACCGCGGCCCGCGCCTGGTCGCGCTGCGCTTGCGCCTCGCTCGCTTGCAGCCTAGCTTCGGCCCGCAAGGCGGCCAGTTCACCGGCGGCGGCCTCGTTGGCGGCCTGCGAGATCGACTGCACGACGCTGGCCGCGATCGCCTTACGGACAACTGCGCGCCGCGGCGCCAGCTCCGCCGGATCAATGTGTCCCTGCCTCCCCAATGTCTGCCGCGGAGGTCCAAGAGTCAATCGAAAGTCCAGCATCAGCATCTGCTGAAGCTCATCGGGAGTCGGCGGGCGGGCGGCGGGGAGCCATATTCAAGGAGAGGGAGGAACTTAAACCACAGGCCCCTCATCTCCGATAAGGACGCCGACGGTAGGCCAATACCGGAAGCGACTCGTCGACGACGAGTGAATCCGCACTCGCGGATTCACCATTGGCGCTGATGGTTGGGACGCCGCTCGCCTCAAGTCACGGCACT
>NZ_JBWKVH010000049.1:0-51109 GCF_059421605.1 Cupriavidus sp. GW821-FHT02F09 | reverse complement strand
ACTTGGCCTGACGCCAGCACCGTCGCAAACAAAAAACCCCACACTCCGAAAAATGTGGGGTTCGTCAGCAATCTGACGGGGCTCCTTTGGAGCCCCGTTTTTTTTGACCGGCTTGTGAAGCAGTTCCGCCGGCCCGGAAAACCTGTCCCGCCCTGATCCCGTTGCCGCTATTGCAACATGTTGTACTGCTCGCGCATCACGACGATGATGGACTTGGCTGCTGCCAGCCGGGTTGGCAAATGGTCGTCCTCCTCGCGCGGGAAATCGACTTCCGCACTCCAGTTGCAACCGGTGTGGTCGGGCTGGTGAACTCGCATGGCGTGCAGTTCGCACTCGCCGCACTCTGGATTGTTGTTGAGGAACTGGTTCAGGATGGCCATCAACTCCGACCGGGTCTTTGCATCACGCCGCATGAGTCACCTCGTCCGTTGCCGTCTTGTTGCCTGGAACCTAAATTTAGGCACGCAGGCGCAGGCCCGCCAATTGAATCGCCCTATTAAGCAGCGACTTTCGATCCCGAAATCCGGTAGTTTATCTCTATCGCACTGCAGCAAATCCATGCTGCGTCGCGGCACCGGCGAAACCAGCGGCGCCCAAACCGGTCGAACCGCCATGGTGCGGCGCGCGCTGCCCAGCAGCGGGCGCGAGGCGTGCAATGCGCCGCCGGTCCGGCGGCGAGGCTCCCCTCGGCGCCAGAGCAATCTCGCGAACCTGGCGACCCCTGGCCATCCTCGCGGCCATCCTCAAGGCAATCCCCATGCTGAAGAATCTCTGGTATGTGCTAGGCCACTCAACGGATGTGCGTGCCGAGCCTGTCACGGTGACCGCGCTGGGCCAGAAGCTGGTGCTGTTTCGCGATAGCGCCGGCCTGGCCTGCGTGCTGTCCGACGTTTGCGCGCATCGGGGTGGCTCGCTCAGCCATGGCCGCGTGGTGGCCGGCGACGTGGCGTGCCCGTACCACGGCTGGCGCTACGACGGCAATGGCATCTGCACGCATATCCCGGCCCAGCCGGGACTGCGGGTGCCCACCCGGGCGCGGGTGGACGCTTACCCGACGGTGGAGCGCTTTGGCTGGGTCTGGGCCTTCCTGGGAGACCTGCCGCCGGCGGAGCGGCCGCCGCTGCCGGATCTGTCCTGGGCCGAGGATCCCCGTTTCCGGCTGGTGCGCGGGCATTTCGACTGGGATGCCAGCTGGGACCGCGTGATGGAGAACGGCCTGGATTTTGCCCACGCGCCATTCGTGCATGGCACGGCTTTCGGCGACCCCGCGCATCCCGAGATCGACGACTTCACGGTAGAGGCAGGCGAGTGGCAGGGCGAGGCGCGCATGCGCATGTACCGCCCGCGGCGCCGCTCATGGCCGGCGTGGCTCGCCCGCGGGGCAGCGGGTGGCCGGGTGCCGGTCTACACCACGCCGGGCTACCACTTCTCCGGGCCGTGCACCACGCTGCGGCTCGAGCCCCGTCCCGGCTGGGAGATCCGCATCGTTTCGGCGCACCTGCCGGTCGACGCCAAACGCACGCGCACCCTGTGGATGATGGGACGTACCTTCATGAAGAGCGCGCTGCTTGACGCGCGCACCCGCCGCAGCAACCTGCGCATCTTCGAGCAGGACCATGCCGTGCTATCCCGGGTTTGCCCCCAGCACACGCCCGACGACTGGCAGGAGGAAGTGTCGGTGCGCTCGGACGGCTTGCAGATCGCCTTTCGCAAGACGCTCAAGGCGCTCGAAGCGCGCGGCTGGGAGATCGACCTGGCCCGCGTGGCCAGCGAGTTCGCGGGGCGCAAGGCGTGCGCGATTCCGTGCCCGGCACGGCGTGAATCGTCGGCCTGGGCCATCGCCGGCGTGCCAACCCGGGGAGGCGGCTGAACGTACCGGGCATCGACCTGCGGCGGCTACCTGACGCAGGGCACGCCGCGCACCTTCCAGCTGGCGATGGCGGCGGACTTCTAAGCGCAGCGGCCCGCGGGATCGGCAACCGCCTGATGCCCTCGTTTGCCGGGGGCGAACATCATCAGGCTGAGCAAGGCGAGGACCCAGGCGCCAATCCCGCCATACAGCATCACCCAGCCAAAGCCATGGACCAGCGCCGCATGCAGCGCGGCGCCGGACGCGTCCAGGGCCGGCAGTTGCGCGAAGGCGTCACCGGGCGCATCCAGGTTGCCCGCGGCAATGCGCTGCGCCAGCGCGCGCAACTGCAACGCATCGAACGCCCCCGGAAAGGCACGCTTCAGATACGCAGAGATCCCTGCGACCAGGATGAATCCCATCAACGCGATATTGACCGCCAGCGAGATCATCCGCGCGCTCATGTCGATGCCGGAGGCCATGCCCGCGCGGCTGCTGGGAACCGAGCCGGTGGTGGTGTTGGTCACCGGCGTGTTGGTGATGCCCAGGCCGATGCCGGCCAGCAGCGAACCCGGCAGCAGGGTGAGCCAGCTCGCCTGCGCCAGGCTGCTGCCGAGCTTCATCAGCATGAAGCCCAGCCCGATCGTGAACAAGCCCAGGGGAATGACCCTGCCGGCCCCGTAGCGCAGCGCAAGCCGCTCTCCCAGCGGCGGAAACAACAGCGTGGGCAGCGTGTAAGCCAGCAAGGACAAACCGGCGGTCACGCTGCCGTAGCCCAGGCCGCCGTGGAAATAAAGCGGCAGGTAAATCATGAATGGCCAGAAGCTGAAGTTCATGCCCATGGAGCCAAGCAGCGCGCCCGAGAAGTCCCGGCTGCGGAACACCGAAACATCGAACATCGGATTCGGATTGTGTTTTTCCGCAAGCAGGAAAGCCACGAAGCTGGCCGCCGTCGCGGCCGTCATGCCGATCGCGGCGGCGCGGGAAACCCCGGCCTCCGGTCCCTGCGTGATCAGGTAGGCCAGGCCGAAAACGGCCAGCGACAGCGTGACGATGCCCGCGATATCGAGCTTGCCCGCCTGCGGATCGCGCGACTCTTCCACGCCCGCGAAGACCAGCGCCAAGGTCAGGATGGCCAGCAGCACGTGCACCAGAAACACCCATTGCCAGCTGGATACGGCAACGATCATGCCGCCAACGATTGGCCCGAAACCCAGGCCGATTCCGAACACGACGCCCCAGGCGCCAAAGGCCTTGCTGCGTTCCTTGCCTTCCTGGAACTGATGCGACAGGATCGCCACCAGGCAGATCAGCATCGCGCCGCCGGCCATGCCCTGGAGGAACCGGCTGGCAATCAGCACGGCGGCGCTTTGCGCCAGGCCGCAGATCAGGGAGGCGATGCCGAACAAGGCAATGCCGAGGACGAACATGCGCTTGCGGCCAAAGCGGTCGGCCAGCGTGCCGGCCGCCATCAGCACCGTGGTGCAGGCGATGGTGTAGGCATTCATGATCCATTGCATGTCCCCGAAGCCGCCGTGCAGGACGTGCTCAAGGGTGGGCAGAATGACCGGCACACTGGAAATCTCCAGGCCGAACATCAGCGCGGCCAGGCAGACGGCGGCCAATGCCATTTGGTTTTTACGGGAATGAGTGAGGCGCATCGATGGTGCTTTCCAGGCGAATCCGGTTGCGGGGAACGGATGGCGTCATGCTCGACGCCGGTCTTGGCGCACATTGTGGGCGAGTCCTCGCCATGATAGAAATGATCTAATTTCTTCCGATTCATTAGCGTTCATCATAAATAAGGGACCATGGATTTCGATCCGACACTGCTGCGGGCCTTTGTCGCCGTCAAGGAAACCGGCGGCTTCACGCGTGCGGCGCAGCGGCTGCACCTGACGCAGTCCGCGGTCAGCCATCAGATCCGGCGGCTCGAAGAGCAGGTGGGCCGGCCGCTGCTGCACCGCACGACACGCACTCTGACCCTGACCGAGGACGGCAACGATTTTCTCCAGCACGCGGAGCAGATCCTGGCCTCGCTCGATGCACTTTCGCGCCGGTTCCTGCCCTCTCCCGTTTGCGGCGTGGTGCGCTTCGGCGTGCCGGAAACCTTCCTGGGCGAACGGCTGCCGCAACTGCTGTCACGGTTCTCCAGGGCATTCCCCGCCGTGCGTCTCGATGTGAGCGTGGGCACTTACCTGGACTTGCGCGCGATGATCAAGGCCGGCGAACTGGATCTTGCCGTGGTGTTGTCGGCGCCCGGCGGGGAGGGCGGCACGGTGTTGCAGCAGACGCAGTTCGTGTGGGCCGCCGCCCAGGCCTTCGAGATCGCACCGGGTGCGTCGTTGCCGCTCGCGCTGTCGCCCTCGCCGTGCGTCAACCGGCAGGTGGGCGTGGCGGCACTGGAGGGCACCTCCATACCGTGGCACGTGGCGTTTACTTCGCCAAGCCAGGAGGGCATCCGCACCGCGGTACTGGCGGGGCTCGGCGCCTCGGTGCAAATCCGCGGCGACCTGAAGCCGGGGATGAAGGTGGTCGATGGCCAGTACGGCTTGCCGGCGCTGCCTGCAGCGGATTTTGCGCTGATCTGGAGCGATGGCGAGAAGACGCCGGCCGCGTGCGAGTTCGGGCGGTTGCTGGTGAGCCTGCAGGCGCCGCCGCCCAAGCCCGGCCGGCGGCTCAAGAATCCCTAGCGCTCGCAGCGCCGCGCGCTAGGCCACGCCGGGACGCGCCGGGAACCCATGCCCGCGCGAGGCCCACGCAATCAGCAGCCCCACAACCAGCAAGACAAGCAGCGCCCACGGGAACGCGCCGACGCCGGCCACGGCCAGTGCGCGGCCCTTGAGGTGATCCGGCACCATGCGCCGCGCATAGCCCGCGAGCATGCACCAGGTCAGGCCGCCCGCCATGCCGGCCGGGAAGCGCGCCACTAGTGCCATCACGTGGCCGGGCGCCAGCGCGGTAAGCGTATTGAAGACCAGCAGTCCCGCCAGCGCTGCCAGCAGCAATGGCCGGCGGCGCCAGCCTTGCGTGGCCGCGGTGAGCGGGATGGCCGCCACCAGCGAGCCGATGGCGTAGAGGCTTACGAACTGGCCAGCAAGCGCCTCGGATACCCCCAGCCCCTCGCTGATCGGCGCCAGCTGGACGAAGGCACGCTTGTCAGCGTGCTGGACGACTACAACCAGGACCGCACGATGCTGCGCGTGCTGTGGCCGTCCAGTCGCCAGCTGTCGCCCAAGCTCAGGGCCTTCGTGGACTTCATCGCCGGCAACCTGCTGGCAGCCTGAGCACGGCGCGCCGGCGGGGCATAAAAAAACCCGCCACAAGGGCGGGTTGTTGGGCGGGAGGACGGGTATCCGTTCCCGTTGGCAAGGGGAAAGCGTCAGAACTTGTGGCGCAGGCCCACACCAAAGGTGTCGCCGTGCGACAGGTCGGTGATCTTGTCGTAGAAGTAAGCGGCGTAGACGTCGGTGCGCTTGGACAGGTTGTAGTCGTAGGCGACTGCCACCGTGTTGCGCTTGAAGTCCGCGACCGAGTTCTTGGTCTTGTCGTAAGCGTAGGACGCCAGGATATTGCCATTGCCGACCGGCACCGAAACGCCGACCTGGCCGTTGGTGTGCTTGATGTCGCCGTTGACGTTGTTGTTGATGTCCGACTTGATGTACTGGCCTTGCGCGAACAGCTTGACGATCTTGAAGTCGTAGCTCACGCCGCCCTGCACCGCATTCTGCTTGCTGAAGCCGACCAGCAGCGGGCTGGTCGACGCGGTCACGTCACCCGGCGTGCTGTCGAACTTGACTTGCTGGAAGGCCAGCGTGGCAGCGAACGGGCCGTTGAAGTACATCAGGTTGCCGCCCCACTTGTTCTGGCCGGTGGCGCCAGCTTTCTCGCCAAACGAGTAGATCACGTTGGCGGTCAGGCCGCCGAAGTTCGGCGTGGAGTACAGCAGCGAGTTGTTCCAGCCCGAATCGCCGATGATGCCCGGGTCGTTCACGCGGGCCGTGGAGGCGCCGAAATAGGTGTGGAACACCATCGGCGAGAACACGTAGGAGTCGACCAGCGGGTTGAACAGGATGGTCGACACGAAGAAGGGCGTGGTGTTGCGGCCCAGCTTGATGGTGCCCAGCTTGTCGTTCTGCAGGCCCACGAATGCATTGCGGCTGAACATCGAGTCGCCGTTGAAGCGGCCCGAGGAGCCGCTGTCGGTGCGGAAGAAGCCGTTCAGGTCGAAGATGGCCTTGGTGCCGCCGCCGAGGTCTTCGGTGCCCTTGATGCCCCAGTACGAGGTCTGCATGCCGCCCGAATTGGCGACATAGGCGCGGTTGGCGGCACCGACGTTCTTGACGCCGCCGACGAACATGTCGGCCTGGCCGTACAGCGTGACGCTGGATTGCGCCATGGCCGCGCCGCTGAAAAGGGCTGCCGCCATCGCTGCCAGCTTGAGGGCCGGCTTGATCTGCTTATGCATTGTGGGTTTCTCCGTGGTTGATCCGTTGCGTTCTCTGTGTACTGGGTCCCTGACGGGTTCTATTAGCTCTGGTGTTTTTCTTCGTGCCGGGCAGGCGCCGGACCTGGGCTCGGTCCGGGCAATGCCCGTTACAGCAGCGTGGGTAAGTCAGCGGTAAATCAGAGGTATGGCAGGGCTAACGAACCCGCTGCTTTTTTGGCTCAGCCGGATACTAAGTCGTTCAGGCGGAATTGCGCAATGCGGTGGATCTGGTTGATGCAAGTTTGCAACTCCGCGGCCGGTTCGTTGTTCACGCGCCTTGCGAACTCGCCGATGATGCCGGCGCGGTCGTAGCCGCGCACCGCCAGGATGAAGGGGAAGCCGAATTTCTCGTTGTACTGGCGGTTGAGCGACTGCAGTTGCTCGAACTGCGCCGCGGAGCACTGGTCCAGGCCGGCGCCGCTTTGCTCGCGGGTGGATTCGGCGGTCAGCTCGCCGCGCACGGCGGCCTTGCCGGCCAGCTCCGGGTGGGCGCGCACCAGCTTGATCTGGGCGGCATCGCCCGCGCCGTCCACGATGGCGCGCATGGCGTCGGCCAGCGCGGCAGCATGGGCGAAGGGGCGCTGCGTGGCGGCGGCCTGCGCCACCCACGCGGAGTGTTCATAGATGCCGCCGAGCGCCTGGATGAAGTCGGCGGCCGGCATGGCGTTGAGTTGGTCGAGGGTGTAGGTCTGGCTCATGGTTCGGCTTATCGTTCGGCTTATGGTTCGGCTTATGGTTCGGCTTAGGCGTGGTTCTGTGCGGAGTAGGGATGGGTTTCGGCCCAGTGGCGCGCGATATCCACGCGCCGGCAGATCCAGACCTTGTCGTGTCCCTGCACGTAGTCGAGAAAGCGCTGCAGCCCGCGCATGCGGCCCGGGCGGCCCAGCAGGCGGCAGTGCATGCCCACCGACAGCATCTTGGGGCGATCCAGCCCCTGCGGATCGCCCTCGGCGTAGAGCACGTCGAAGGCGTCCTTGAGGTACTGGAAGAACTGCTCGCCGGTGTTGAAGCCTTGCGGCGTGGCAAAGCGCATGTCGTTGGAGTCGAGCGTATAGGGCACCACCAGGTGGGGCTTCTTTTCGCCGCCGGTGACTTCCACCTCGGTCCAGAAGGGCAGGTCGTCGCCGTAGTAGTCCGAGTCGTACAGCAGCCCGCCGTGCTCCACCACCAGGCGGCGCGTGTTGGGGCTGTCGCGGCCGGTGTACCAGCCCAGTGGCAGCGATCCGGTCAGCTCCTTGATGATCTGCATGCCGATGCGCATGTGCTCGCGCTCGGTGGCTTCGTCCATGCCCTGGTAGTGGATCCAGCGCCAGCCATGGCAAGCGATCTCATGGCCGAGCTCGACGAACGCGCGGGTCAGGTCCGGATGGCGCTGCAATGCCATTGACACGCCAAAGATCGTCAGCGGCAGCCCGCGCTGCTCGAACTCGCGCAGGATGCGCCAGACGCCGGCGCGCGAGCCGTACTCGTACACGCCCTCCATGCTCATGTGGCGGTCGGGGTAAGCCGCCGCGCCGATGATCTCGGAGAGGAACTGCTCGGAGCCGGCATCGCCGTGCAGCACGTTGTTTTCGCCGCCCTCTTCGTAGTTGAGGACGAACTGCAGCGCAATGCGCGCGCCGCCCGGCCAGCGGGCGTGCGGCGGCTGGCTGCCGTAACCGATCAGATCGCGTGGATAGTTGTGGCTTGTCATCAGGGTCATGGTTCTTCAGGAAACTGTGCCGGCCGCCGCCGGCTGGACTTATTCCGTGCCGTGCGAGTTGGCCGCGGCGTTGCGCATGGCTTCTTCACGCGACTGGATGCCGTTGAAGAAGACGTTGAGCACGACTGCCACGATGGTGCCCAGCACGATGCCGCTGTGGGTGAACGGGTCGGTCCACTTGGGCAGGTACTGGAAGAAGGTCGGCGCCAGCGTCGGGATCATGCCGAAGCCGATCGAGATGGCGACGATGAACAGGTTGAAACGGTTGCGGTTGAAATCGCACGAGCCCAGGATGCGGATGCCCGTGGCGGCCACCATGCCGAACATCACGATGCCCGCGCCGCCGAGCACGAACTGCGGCACCGAGGCCACGATGTGCGCCATCTTCGGGAACAGGCCCAGGCCGATCAGGATGATGCCGCCGGCCACCGCCACATAGCGCGAGCGCACGCCGGTCACCGTCACCAGGCCCACGTTCTGCGAGAACGAGGTGTAAGGGAAGGTGTTGAACAGGCCGCCAATCACGGTGCCAAGGCCGTCGGCACGCAGGCCGCGGGTCAGGTCCTCGTTGGACAGGCGCTTGCCGGTGATATCGGCCAGCGCGAGGAACATGCCGGTGGATTCCACCAGCGTGATCAGCATCACCACGCACATCGACAGGATGGCGGGAAGGTCGAAGGTCGGGATGCCGAAATGCAGCGGCGTGATCAGCGCGATCGCGCTGGCGTCGTTAAGGCCTTCGAAGGAGACCTTGCCCAGCGCCATCGCCACCAGGGTGCCGATCACGATGCCAAGCAGCACCGCGCAGTTGGAGATCAGGCCGCGGCCATACTTGCTCAGCAACAGGATCGCCACCAGCACCAGCGCCGCGATGCCCAGGTTGCCCAGGTCGCCATAGGCGAGGTTTGGCACATCCTTGACCACGCCGTCGATCACGGCACGGGTGGTGGGCTGGCCGCCGGCCGCCCAGTTGATGCCCACCCGCATCAGCGACACCCCGATCAGCGTGATCACCGTGCCGGTGACGACTGGCGGGAAGAGCCCCAGCATGCGTCCCATCAGCGGCGCCACCAGGATGCCGAATACCCCCGCGGCAATCACCGCGCCGTAGATGCCCAGCAGGCCCACATTGGGGTCGGAGCCGATGGCGATCATCGGCGCCACCGAGGCAAAGGTCACTCCCATCATGACCGGCATGCGGATGCCGAACTTCCAGAAGCCGAAAGCCTGGATCAGCGTGGCCAGGCCCGCCGCGAACAGGTCGGCATTGATCAGGAAGGCGAGCTGGTCCTTGGGCAGCTTGAGCGCGCCGCCGATGATCAGCGGCACCGCGACGGTACCGGCATACATCACCAGCACGTGCTGCAGGCCGAGCGCAAGCAGCCGGCCCGAAGGCAGCCGCTCGTTGGTTTGGTCCGTTGGGACCGTGGTGCTAGCGCTAGTCATGGATGTGTCTCCTCTCCTTTGGATTTGATGGGAACGTTGCCGGGCGGGGTGGCTCTCGGTATGTGACTCCGGCTTCGCGCATCGTCGGGGACGCGTTTCTCATGAGCAGGAATCGGGCCTTGGCCGCAGGTTGGCAACGGGAACAACTTGCTAGGTGGAGTGACCCAGCACGCTGCGAAGATCGAAATTGCCCGGTTCATCGGGCTGCACGCGGTCCGCGCATGCGCCGAGGTGGTGCGCCATACGGCTCTGGGCCAGGGCGGCATCGCCCTGTTCCAGTGCGTCGAGGATCTCTTCGTGTTCATCGAAGGAGCAGGCGTTATTGCCCGGCGCCTCGACGCTGGCGATCATCAGCGTGGTGCGCGACACCAGCCGGCGCATCATGGTGACCAGCAGCGCATTGCCCGAAAGCTCGGCCAGTGCGGTATGGAACTCGGCCGACAGGCGGATCCACTTGGGCCGCTCATTGGTGAGGAAGGCCTGGCGCTCGGCCTCCACCATCTTGCGCAGCGGCGCGATCACGCGCTTGACGTCGCGCATGCCGGCGAGCTTCTCCAGCACCGCGCGCTCCAGCATCTGGCGCAGCTCGAACATGTCGTGCGCCTCGTCGGTGGAGGGGCTGGCGATGAAGGCGCCGCGGTTGGGCTCCAGGTCCACCATGCCGTCGGCGGCAAGGTGCGCCAGCACCTTGCGCACCGTGTGGCGCGCGGTGGCATAGATTTCGCACAGCGAGTGCTCGGTCAGCTTGGTGCGCGGGGGCAGTCGGTGCTCCATGATCGCGTCATAGATCTCGTGATACATGCGCTCCTCGACGGAACCCTTGCGGGCGGGCTTGATTTCGGTCGGGGCGGCGGTGTCATCGGCACCGGCGATCAGCTTGAGACTCTTGGACATCTTGGCACCAGCGTATCGGTGAGGAGGGGAGCAGCGCGCCGTGTAAGCGGGGTGAAGCAGAGTGGCGCGCCCCAAAAATTGTTGACAATTATTTGGTTAGCACGGCAATATTGTCAACAAAACCGAGCTAGGTTTTCGACAAGTCAGGGTAATTCCTGAGTTGCCATCCGGAGTGGTGCGAAGCATTGTCGCCATGCACCAGTCCAGCGCCGGGATGCGTTAGAAATACGTACCGAGCGGGCACCATTCCCACAAATGGTGCTAGTGAAGGCAGCGGCGCCTCTCACAACCCAAAGCCCTAAGGAATAACAGGATGGGACGCTTGACCACACATGTACTCGACACCGCAGCCGGCACGCCCGGCGCCGGCATGTCGATTACCCTGCATAAAATTGTCGACAATCGTAAGGAGACGCTGAAGACAGTCGTCACCAACCACGATGGCCGTTGCGACCAGCCCCTGCTGGATGGCGACACCATGGCGGTCGGGGTGTACGAACTCGAATTCGGCGCCGGCGATTATTTCCGCACCCAGGGCACCAAGCTGCCCGAGCCGGCTTTCCTGGACGTGGTGACGCTGCGTTTCGGCATCGCCGACACCAGCGCGCATTACCACGTGCCGCTGCTGGTCTCCCCCTGGTCGTACTCGACCTACCGTGGCAGCTAAGCGCGGCAACGGGCAATAAAGGAGACAAGACATGGAAGGCTATATCCTCGACTGGGCCAATCTGCTGCTGCGCTGGGTGCACGTCATCACGGCGATCGCGTGGATCGGTTCCTCGTTCTATTTCGTCTGGCTGGACAACAGCCTGACCCGTCCCGACGACCCAGACCTGCAGGAGAAGGGCGTGGGCGGCGAACTGTGGGCGGTGCACGGCGGCGGGTTCTACAACCCGCAGAAATACCTGAGCGCGCCCAAGACGCTGCCGGAGAACCTGCACTGGTTCTACTGGGAGTCGTATTCCACCTGGATGACCGGCTTCGGCCTGCTGGTGGTGCTGTACCTGTTCAACGCCAGCACGTTCCTGATCGACAAGAACGTGATGGACATGTCGCCGGGCGCGGCGATCGGGTTTGCGCTGTCGTATCTTGGCGTGGGCTGGGTGGTGTACGACTGCATCTGCCGCGTGTTCGGCAAGAGCGACCGCACCGTCGGCATCCTGGTGGCGATCTACGTGGCGCTGGCCGCGTTCGTGGCCTGCCACGTGTTCTCGGGCCGCGCGGCTTTCCTGCTGACCGGCGCGATGATCGCGACCATCATGAGCGCCAACGTGCTGGTGTGGATCATCCCGGGGCAGCGCAAGGTGGTTGCCGCGCTGCGCGCGGGCGATCCGGTGGATCCGGTGCATGGCAAGAACGCCAAGCAGCGCAGCGTGCACAACACGTACTTCACGCTGCCGGTGCTGTTCGCCATGCTGTCGAACCACTACAGCATGACCTACAGCTACAAGTACAACTGGGCCGTGCTGGTGCTGATCATGCTGGCCGGCGTGCTGATTCGCCAGTTCTTCATCCTCAAGCACAAGGGCAAGATCAACGTCGCGTGGCCGGCTGCCGGCGTGGCCGTGCTGGCGGTGGTCGCGGTGATGATCGCGCCGGTGCCGCGTGAGGTGGTCGCCAGCAAGGACGGTGCAGCTCGCGCGCAGGTGAGCTTCACCCAGGTGCAGGAAGTCATCAACTCGCGCTGCATCCAGTGCCACGCCGCGGCGCCAAAGATGATGCCGAGCGCCGCCAAGGGTATCAAGCTCGATACCGCCGACGAGATCAAGGCGCATGCGCAGATGATCTACCAGCAGGCGGTGCAGCAAAAGGCCATGCCGCTTGGCAACGTCACGCAGATCACGGATGACGAGCGCGCGCTGCTGGGCCAGTGGTTCGAGGCAGGCGCCAAGACCACCAACTGATTTGATAGAGATCAACGGGCCCGGCCGAGAGGCGGGCCTGTTACCGAGCATCGGTGATCGGCGGTCCGGTGGCTATGTTGTTGATGGCCGGAGGTCCGGACCGACGAGGGTTTGAGCGGGGCGCAAGCCCCGTTTTTTTATTTGAGAGTTGGTAATTGGGGGTTGGTCGCTGTTTCTTTTTGCGGCGTTGGTTTTTGGACCCAAGTGCCGTACGACATCGCCCTTGCTTGGTTGGTTGCTGTTTCTTTGTGCGGCGATGGCTCTTGGGTGCAAAAACCATCGCCGCTCAAACAAACAGCGACCAACCACGCAAGGGCGATGTCGTATGGCCCCCCAGCCTCCCAAAAACCCTACTGCAAATTAGCAATATAACTAGCAAGATTCTGAATATCCGCATCCGACAGCCCGCGAGCCACGCTAGTCATACTCCCCGCATCATTAGTCCGCTTGCGCGAGCGGAAGTCTTCGAGCTGCTTGACGATATACGCATACTGCTGCCCCGCCACACGGGGAATTTCATTCTGCCCGGTAAAGCCGCCGAGATGGCACATGGTGCAGAGCACTTCCTCGGCCTTCTTCCTGCCGGCTTCCACTTTTTGCCCGTCGGCCTTGAACTGCGAGGCGATGGGTTTTTGCGCGGCAAAATACTCGCCCAGGTCGAGCATGTCCTCGCGCGACAGCGGCGCCGCCATCGGCGTCATCATCGGGTCGCTGCGACGGCCTTCCTTGAAATCCTTCAGTTCCAGATAGATGTAGCGTGCAGTCTGGCCCGCCAGCACCGGATAGAGTGGATTGCTGGCGTTGCCCATCGGGCCATGACAGGCGACGCACGATTCGGCCTTGCGCTTGCCGGCGTCGGGATCGGCGTGCGCGCTGCTGGCGACGGCTGCCAGCAGCAGGCCTGCCAGAAGCGCCGGCCCCGGCAGCGCTAACCGCCGGGGCCGGGCCAGATTGGACGGGATTCGCATGCCTACTGCACCGCGAACACCAGCACGCTGTTGCCGCGCTTGAAGTCCAGTTGCGTATTGCCGCCGGCCGCCACCGCGATGTACTGCTTGCCGCCGACCATATAGGACACCGCTGGCGCATTCACGCCCGCGCCGCACTGGTACTCCCACAGCTTCTTGCCGGTGGCGGCGTCGAAGGCGCGGAACAGGCCGTTGCCTTCACCATTGAAGACCAGCCCGCCGGCTGTCGCGAGCACGCCGCCGATCAGCGGCTGGTCGGTCTTGTAGTCCCACACCACCTTGCCGGTATCGATGTTCACCGCGGAGAGCTTGCCCCACTGCGCCTCCGCAGGGATGGTCTTGAAGGCGCCGCCCAGCCAGAGCTTGCCGCCCGGGTAGGGCGAGGCTTCCACCTGGTAAGTCATCGGCTGGTGCAGGTTGGCGGCATAGGCCATCCGCGTCTTCGGGTTGAAGGCCATCGGCGACCATTCCACGCCGCCATTGGCGCCCGGCAGCATGCGTGCGCCATTGGCCGTGGGCAGGGTCCACATGTCTTCCTGCGGGATCATGGCTTGCGAGAAGCGGATAAGCCGGCCGTCGCGGCGGTCATGCACATAGACGTGGCCGGTCTTGCCGCCGTGGATCACGCCGGGAATCATCTGGCCGTTCTTGTCGCGCACGTCGACCAGGATCGGCGGGCTGGCGGCGTCCAGGTCCCATACGTCATGGGCGATGTACTGCGAGTGCCATTTGTAGGCACCGGTATCCAGGTCCACCGCGACCATCGAATCTGTATAGAGGTTGTCTCCGGGGCGGATGGCGCCATACAGGTCGGGCGACGGATTGCCGACCACGAAGATCGCCATCTTGTTCTTGCGGTCGATCGCCGGCGGCATCCACACGCCGCCGCCGAGCGCCTTGTAGAAATCGCCGCCCTTGTCCGCGAGCTGTTTCTTCTCGGCCGCGATGTCGCGCTTCATGTCGCGCCCGGTGGCATCCTTGGTGGCCCACACGCCTTCATGGCCCTTTTCGGGGATGGTGTAGAAGGTCCACAGCAGCTTGCCGTCGGTGGCGCTATACGCCTTGAGGAAGCCACGGATGCCGTACTCGCCGCCATTGGTGCCGATCAGGATCTTGTCGTCCACCACCACCGGCGCCATGGTTTCCGAGTAGCCCAGTTCGGGATCGGCGATCTGCGTTTCCCACAGCAGCTTGCCGGTCTTGGCGTCCAGCGCGACCAGCTTGGCGTCGAGCGTGCCCATGAAGAGGCGGTCTGCGCTGACTGCCACGCCGCGGTTGTTCGGGCCGCAGCAGAAGGTCGTGATCGGCCCCATCTTGTGCTTGTAGTGCCAGAACTCCTTGCCGGTCACGGCATCGATCGCATAGACGTGGTTATAGGACGTGGTCAGGAACATCACGCCGTTGACCACGATCGGCGCGGTCTCCATGGACTCGAGCACGGCGGTCTGGAACAGGAACGCGGGTTTCAGCTTTGCCACATTCTTGGTGTTGATCTGGCTGCCCGGGTAGTAGCGCGTCTGCACGTAGGAGCCATTCGAATGCACCCAGTCGTTAGCGTTGCTGCCGGCCGCGTCGAGCTGTGCCTGCGTCACCGGCGGGAGGGGCCGGGTCATGGCCGCGCCCGGGGTGGTCGCGCCGCCCTGGATTTCGTCCGCGCCGAAGGCTGCGGGAATGAGCGCGGCGGCCGCGGCGGCCAGTGCAAGCAACAGCAAGGGGAGGGTCACCCGGGCATGGCTGCGGGATGAGAGCATGGGAAGCTCCTTTTTTGAATTCTTCGTGCCCCGGCTTTCCCAGGGCGAAAGGGCGTGCTTGTCGCACACTGTGGCGGCCCGGGTCACAAGCAGTATAGGCAAGAGTGCAGGCAAAACAACCCGCATCGCGGCGCGCGTCAAACTGGTGTTCGCCGCACTGCAGCATGCCTGTGGACGCTCCTTGAAATTGCGCGTCCTAACCTCCACACTTAGCTCCACACCTAGCCAGCAACGATGTCGCGATAAGGCTGGCAACGTAGTCAACGGCAGCGGCGGGGGACGGACATGAACGGACGCACTGGGTGGCGCGCGCGGCTTGCCGCTGCGTTGCTATGCGGCATCGGAACGCTGTGCCTGCCGGCCAGGGCCGATGACGACATCAGCCTCAATGCCCGCCTGCTCGCGGCCGCCCGGGCCGGCGACGCGGCGGCGGTGAGCGCGGCGCTGCAGCAGGGCGCGGCGGTGAATGCGCGCAACCGCATCGGCGATACGCCGCTGCTCACCGCGGCCAAACGCGGGCTGACCGAGATGGCGCGCACGCTGGTCGAGCATGGCGCCGACGTCAGCCAGGCCAACGTGCAGGGCGTGACGCCGCTGATGGCCGCGGCCTTCGGCGGCTTTGATGAGATTGTGGCGGTGCTGCTGGCGCGCCATGCGGAGCTGGCCGCCACGGATCGCGTCGACAAGACCGCCATGATCTACGCGGCCGGCGAGGGTCATGCCGGCGTGGTGCGGCAACTGCTGGACGCTGGCGTGGACGTCAACACCCTCTACGCCAACGGGCTCACCGCGCTGATGTGGGCGGCCGGCTACGACAAGGTCGATACGGTGCGCCTGCTGCTGTCCAGAGGCGCCCGGCCCGAGCTGCGCGACAACCGCGGGCTGACCGCGCGGGAGATCGCCGATCAGGCTGGCGCGAAGACCGTGGCCGGCTTGTTGAGCGCGCAGCATTAAAGACCCGGATTGCGGCCGCCACGGTACACGCTGTTGCGGCGTCTCCCCCTCTCCCCCCGCCTGTTAGACCAAAGTCCCATATCTGCAGCCAGGCAACTGTCATACGCTCAACCTAGCGTCGAATCAGGCTGGGTGCTGCGCTGCCTGTGTGGGGAATGTCGCCATGAGCAAAGTCAAGCCGTTCGTCGCAGTGGTGGATGACGACGAATCGGTGCGCCGTGCCATCAAACGGCTCCTGCGCTCTGTCGGCCTGTCAGCGGACACGTTCAAGAGCGGTGACGAGTTCCTGGACATGTTCGATTCTATACCGGCATATCGTCCGGACTGCATCGTGCTCGATATCCAGATGCCGGGCCTGAACGGGCTTGAGGTGCAACGCCGGCTTGCGGGCAGCGGCATTCCCGTGATCTTCATCACGGCACACGACGAGATCGGCACTCGCGAGCGGGCCTTGGCCGCTGGCGCGGCGGCCTATCTGCGCAAGCCGTTCGACGACGAGATTCTCATCCGGGTCGTGCGTGCGGCCATCCATCCACCTCCGTAGCGCGGCAGCCACCGCGGCGGTCTAGCGGCTATTGGACCAAGGTCCCATTGTTTTAGCCGGTCTCGGATATCACTATGGATCAGACCCCGGAAGAATGCTCGGTGGGCCTGCGCTTTACACAGCGTCGTCAGTGTCGTTAATTCTCATGCTTGGAGCACGCATCATGATCAAGACCCTTCGGTTCATCCTCGCGATTCCCCTGTTGCTGGTCGCGGTGGCCTGCTCTACCCAGCAGACTTCAACCGTAGGGAACAATCCACAGCTCGAAGCTAGTGCGCGCGGTGCACTGCAAAAGCTCAATGATACGAATCCCAAGACCAAGGATCTCCTGGCCCGGTCCAAGGGGGTTCTCGTCTTCCCCGACATCATGAAAGCGGGCCTTATCGTGGGCGCGCAAGGTGGCAACGGGGTGATGTTTGGCCCGGATGGCACGGTGCTGGGCTACTACAACGCCTCGGCGGTTTCGTATGGCCTGCAGGCAGGTGCCCAGACCTTTTCGGAGGCCATGTTCTTCATGACCGACTCGGCTCTCACCGATCTCAACGATCGTAACGGGTTGTCGGTCGGTGTCGGGCCGAGCGTTGTGGTGGTCGATGAAGGCATGGGAAAATCCCTGACCACCACCACGCTGAGTTCGGACGTCTACGCTTTCATCTACGGGCAGCAGGGGCTGATGGCCGGCCTGGGCGTGCAAGGCCAGAAGATCACCAAGCTCAGCCGCTGACCTGGCAGACGACCATGCAACGCACGCTGCGAACCGTAATTGGCCTGATGCTGTGCGCGCTGGCGTTAGCCGCCAGCGCGCAGCAACCCATCATCTATCCCGCCAAGGGGCAGAGCCCGCAGAAGCAGAGTTCGGACACCGCCGCGTGCCAGCAGTGGGCCAAGCAGACCACGGGCGTGGATCCGGTCGCCATCGCGCAGAAAGCCGGCCAGCCTGCAGCGCCGCCACAGCAAGGCGGACGCCTCAGGGGCGCGGCCGGTGGCGCAGCGGCCGGTGCGGCGATTGGCGCGATTGCCGGCGATGCAGGCAAGGGCGCCGCGATCGGCGCGGTCACCGGCACGGCGGCCGGCGGCGTGCGCCAGCGCCGCAAGAACGAGGCCGCGGCCGAGCAGCAGCAGGCGGGGCAGCAACAGGTCTCCCAGGAAATGGCGACATTCAATCGGGCGGTGGGGGCGTGCATGACCGGTCGCGGATACACCGTTCAGTAGAGAACGCAGCAGATGTAGAAGAAAGGCGCGGTCAGCTGGGGATCCAGACATGGCAACGAAACTGATTTCACCTCTGCGGATTGCAGCCGTCGGGCGTGTGCGCAGCCGCGCCTGGTTGCGGTTCGCGTTTGCCGGTGCAGCGTTGTTGCTGCTTGCCGCTTGCCACAAACCGGCGAACGAGTTGCCGCGCGCGACCACCGAGGTGACGGTCATGACCGTGTCGCAGCGCGACACGCCGGTCGACTTCGAATTTACCGCCCAGACGCAAAGCTCGCGCGAGGTCGAGATTCGCGCTCGCGTCGACGGCTTCCTGGAAAAGCGCGTCTATACCGAGGGGCAACTGGTGCATGCCGGGCAGGTGCTCTTCATGATGGACGCCGCGCCATTCGAAGCGGTGCTGCAGTCGGCCAAGGGCCAGCTTGCACAGCAGGAGGCCAGGCTCA
Source organism: Cupriavidus sp. GW821-FHT02F09 (assembly GCF_059421605.1). Lineage (NCBI taxonomy): Bacteria > Pseudomonadati > Pseudomonadota > Betaproteobacteria > Burkholderiales > Burkholderiaceae > Cupriavidus > Cupriavidus sp. GW821-FHT02F09. The sequence continues at coordinate 32,953 of NZ_JBWKVH010000049.1, read as the reverse complement.
CCGTGACCAAGGCCAATCTTGCCCGCGTGATTCCGCTTGCCGCTCAGAACGCCCTCAGCCGGAAGGATCTTGACAACGCAACGGGCAACGAGAAGGAGGCGGAGGCCGCCGTGATCGCGGCCAAGGGCCAGGTCCGGACCGCCGAGCTTAACCTGAGCTACACCACGATCAAGTCCCCGCTCACCGGCTTGTCGAGCTTTGCGCGGCAGCAGGACGGCAGCTACGTGACCGCGGCGGCAACGGGCTTGCTGACCTACATCTACCAGCTTGACCCCATGTGGGTGAACTTCAGCATTTCCGAGAATGAGTTGCTGACATACCGGGGCCAGGTGGAGAAAGGCCAGTTGCGGTTTCCGGCGAACAACGATTTCGAGGTGGCTGTCGTGCTTGCCGACGGCAGCGTGTTCCCGGCTCGCGGGCATATCAACTTCACCAACCCCGCGTTCAACACACAGACCGGCACCTTCCTCGTGCGGGCCTCGTTCGCCAACCCGCAAGGCACCCTGCGCCCCGGACAGTTCGTGCGCGCGCGGGTTTCGGGCGCGGTGCGCCCGAATGCGGTCCTGGTGCCGCGCCGCGCGGTATTGCAGGGATCGAAGAGCCATTTCGTCTGGGCAGTCGACAAGGATGCGAAAGGCCATCAGCGGGTGGTCGAAGTCGGAGAGTGGCACGGCGATGACTGGTTCATCACCGAGGGCCTGAAGCCCGGAGAGCGGATCGTCGTCGACGGCGCCATTCGCGTGGTTGCCGACACGCCGCTGAAGATAACCCAGGCGCCGGCCAAGAGTGCCGCCGCCGCTGAACCGCGCAGCGAAGAGCAGAGCCTCTCGCAGCGCCAGTCTGCCCCTGGCGCAACGAACTGACCGGGCAGGCCACATGAACATCTCCCACTTCTGCATCGAACGGCCGATCTTTGCGTCGGTCATCTCGATCGTGATCACGCTTGGCGGCGCGCTGGCGATGCTAAGCCTGCCCATCGCGCAGTATCCCGACATCACGCCACCGCAGATCACGATTTCGGCGACGTACCCAGGCGCCACCGGCGACGTGGTTGCCAATAATGTCGCCGCGCCGATCGAGCAGCAGGTCAACGGCGCGGACAACATGATCTACATGAACTCGTCGAGTTCATCGACCGGCAACTTCACGCTCAATGTCTTCTTCCAGATCGGCACCAATCCGGAGCTGGCACAGGTCGATGTGCAGAACCGCGTGAACCTGGCGCTGCCGCAACTGCCGTCGTCGGTGCAGGCGCAGGGCATTCAGGTGCAGAAGAAATCTTCGGCGTTCATGATGGTCATCGCCATCTATTCGCCCACCGATCGCTACGATTCGACCTACATCGCCAACTACGCCAACATCTACGTGCTCGATGGGCTCAAGCGCGTGCCCGGAGCGAACCAGTCCAGCATCTTCGGCAACCCCGACTACGCCATGCGCATCTGGCTCAAACCTGACCGCATGGCGCAGCTCGGCATCACGGCCTCCGACGTGCAGAAGGCCGTCGCCAACCAGAACCAGCAGTTCGCGGTCGGCAGCATCGGCCAGTCGCCAACCGGCGCGGCGGTGGAGCAATCCTTTGCCGTCACCACCACTGGCCGCCTGAGCGATCCGGCCGAGTTCGAGAACATCATCCTGCGCGCGGCAAACGGCGAGGCGGCGATCGTGCGCCTCAAGGACATCGGCCGTGCCGAACTCGGCCGCAAGGACTACTCGATCCGCAGCAAGTTCCAGGGCAAACCGGCAACGGTCATCGCTGTCTACCAGCAGCCGGGCGCCAATGCGCTCGATGTGTCCAGCCAGGTGCGCAAGACGCTGGCGGAGATGAAGAAATCGTTTCCCGAAGGCCTTGAATACAGCATCGCGATGGACACGACCGAGTTCACTCGCGCGTCGATCTCGGACGTCATCCATACGTTCTTCGAAGCCCTTGTGCTGGTCGTGATCGTGGTCTTTGTCTTCCTGCAGAGCTTGCGCGCCACGTTGATCCCGGTGCTGGCGGTGCCGGTGTCGATCGTCGGCACCTTCATGGGCATGCTCATGCTCGGATTCTCGATCAACATGCTGACGCTGTTCGGCATGGTGCTGGCCATCGGCATCGTGGTGGACGATGCCATTGTCGTGATCGAGAACGTCGAGCGAAACATGAACGTCCACAAGCTGAGCCCGAAGGACGCCGCCAAACGGGCCATGGACGAGGTCTCGGGGCCGGTGGTGGCGATCGTGCTGGTCATGTGCGCGGTGTTCGTGCCGGTTGCCTTCCTTGGCGGCATCACCGGGCAGCTGTACAAGCAGTTCGCCATCACCATTGCGATCTCGGTGGTGTTCTCCGGACTGGTCGCGCTCACGCTGTCGCCGGCGCTGGCGGCATTGTTGCTCAAGCCCGGGCACCACGAAAAGAAAGGCTTCTTCAAGTGGTTCGAAAATGCCTTTGCGCGGATGACCGCTGGCTATACGCGCATGGTGAAGCTGATCATCAAGCGCTTCGTGGTGGCGCTGCTGCTGTTCGCCGGCATGATCGTGCTTGCGGTGTTCATGATGCGCTCGATCCCGACCTCGTTCCTGCCGCCGGAGGACCAGGGCTATTTGCTCGGCGCGGTGATCATGCCGGACGCGGCGAGCCTGGATCGCACCGGGGCCGTGTCCCAGCACGTCACCGACTACTTCATGAAGCAGCCGGCCGTGAGCAGCGTCACGGTGGTCGATGGCTTCAGCTTGCTGGATAGCCAGAACAAGAACAACGCGGGAGCCTTTTTTATCGGCTTCAAGAGTTTCGACGAGCGCTATAAATTTGCCAACATCAAGACGCAGAACGCCCGTGCCGTGCTGATCGGCGCGTACGAGAACCTGTCCCAGGTCAAGGAGGGGATCATCCTGCCGGTCAATCCGCCGTCGATCCCGGGGCTCGGCACGACTGGCGGCACCGAGATGTGGATCCAGAGCAAGGGGGATGCCAGCATTCCCCAACTCGCAGGCGTGGTGAACGACTTCATGGCCAAGGCGAAGCAGCGGCCGGAACTCGCTCGCGTCACCTCGACCTTCAATGCGGCGTCCCAGCAACTGCTGGTCAGCGTGGACCGCGACAAGGCGGAGACCCTGGGCGTGCCGATCGAGGAGGTGTACAGCGCCATGCAGACCATGTTCGGCTCGCTGTACGTGTCGCAGTTCAACCGCTCGAGCCGGCTGTGGCAGGTCATCCTGCAAGCCGAGCCCTCGTACCGGCTCAAGCCCGGGGATCTGGATCAGATCTTCGTGCGCAGCAAGACCAACAGCATGGTCCCGCTCAAGGCCGTGATGAGCACCAGGTTCGTCACCGGTCCGGACCTGGTGACGCGCTTCAATAACTTCCCGGCGGTCAAGATTACCGCTAACGCCGCACCGGGCTACAGCTCCGGACAGGTTCTGTCCACGCTGGAATCGGTGGCTGACGAGGTGATGCCGCCCGACTACGGCGTGGGGTGGAGCGGCGAAGCCTATGAAGCCAGGCAGGCTGGCGGTACTTCGGGGCTGGTGTTCGTGTTCGGCCTGATCATGGTGTTCCTGATCCTCGCCGCGCAATATGAGAAGTGGAGCTTGCCGGTCGGTGTGCTGATGGCGGTGCCGTTCGCACTGTTTGGCGCGTTGCTGGCCATCTTGCTGCGCGGCCTCGAGAACGATGTCTATTTTCAGATCGGCCTGACGATGCTGGTCGCGCTGGCCGCCAAGAACGCCATCCTGATCTTTGAGTTCGCGGTGCTCAACCGCGAGGCGGGGGCGTCGGTCTACGATTCCGCCGTCACGGCGGCGGCCGAGCGGCTGCGCCCGATCGTGATGACCTCGCTGGCCTTCATCCTCGGCTGCGTGCCGCTGGCCATTGCGCTCGGCGCGTCGGCCAACAGCCGGCACTCGATCGGCACCGGCGTCATCGGCGGCATGCTCGGCGCGACGGCGATCGCGGTGTTCTTCATCCCGATGTTCTACTACGCGCTGGAGTCGATGTCGGAGCGCTCCGGCGGGGGCAAGAAGACCCCGGGCCCGCAGGGCGGTGCGCCCGGCGAGCCGCCGTCGGGCCCCACCGGCGCGGGCCCGGGTGCTCCGGCGGCTACGCCGTCTGCCAGGCACGAGGGCGAATGACATGCGAACTTCGGCGCTTTCGCTTATCGCCTTGCTGACGCTCGGCGGCTGCCTGCTCGGGCCGAATTACCAGCGCCCGGCCGTTGACGCGCCACCTGCCTTCCGCTTTGCCGAGGCCGAAGCCAAGGATGTCGTCAATACGACGTGGTGGGTACAGTTCCAGGATCCCGTGCTCAACGACCTGATTACGATAGCGCTGGCCGAGAACAAGGACGTGAAGATTGCAGCGGCGCGCGTCGACCAGTTCCTCGGGCAGTTCCAGAGCACTCGCTCGCAGCTGTTCCCGCAAGTCTCGGCGCTCGCCAACGCACAGCGCGAGCGCGTGCCGGTCGGCTCCGCGCTATTGCCGCCCGGTGTCGGGCCGGTCATCAACCAGTACCAGGCGACACTCTCGGCCTCGTGGGAGCTCGATGTCTTCGGCAAGGTGCGCCGCCAGACGGAATCCGCGCGCGCGAGCTTGCTGGCGAGCGAGGAGGGCCGGCGTGCGACCATCCTGACGCTGGTGGCTGCCGTTGCGTCGTCGTATGTGAACCTGCTGTCGCTGGACCGGCAAATGGAAATTGCCAAGGCAACCGTGGCCAGCCGGGCAGATTCCGTGCACGTCTTCCAGCTGCGCTATAGCGGCGGGGAGGTGTCGCAGATGGAGCTGGCGCAGAGCCAGTCGGAGTACGAGTCCTCGCTCGCGACCATCCCGCAGATCGAACTCCAGATCGCGCAACAGGAGGACGCACTGTCGATCCTGCTGGGGCAGAATCCCCAGCCGATCCTGCGTGGCCGGGGACTGGACGACCTGGCCTTGCCCATGGTGCCGGCTGGCCTGCCATCCGAATTGCTCACGCGCCGCCCGGACCTGCGCCAGGCCGAGCAGGACCTGATCGCCGCCAACGCACTGATCGGCGCGGCGCGCGCGCTCTACTTCCCGTCGATCTCGCTGACCGGCGTGTTCGGCACGGCAAGCGGCCAGTTCTCGTCGCTCTTCACCGGCCCGGCCCGGCTGTGGTCATACGCCGGCGCGGTGACGGTGCCGATCTTCACCGCGGGTAATATCGGCGGACAGGTCAGGCAGGCCGAGGCGCAGCAGCAACAAGCGCTGTTCGCCTATCAAAAGGCGATTCAGGTCGCGTTCCAGGAGGTCGAGGACGCGCTGGTGTCGCTGCAGAAGACGCGCGAGAGGCTCGTCGTGCAGGGCCGCCAGGTCGAGGCGCTGCGAACCTACGCGCGGCTCGCGCGGCTGCGCTACGAGGGCGGATACACCAGCTACATTGAAGTGCTGGACGCCGAGCGTAGCCTGTTCAACGCGCAACTGAGCTATGCGCAGGCGCAGGGAACGGTGTTCGCCTCCAGCGTTGCGCTATACAAGGCGATGGGGGGCGGCTGGGTGATCGACGCTGAGCGCATGACCCCGGTGGCGTACGGTGACGGCGGCGCGCCCATACGGCAAGGGGAGTCCGTCTCCAGCTCCAGCCAGCCACGGCCATGACAACCGCGCGCCTGATCGCCTGCCACGAGTGCGACCTGTTGCAGCGCGAGGCGGCGCTGCCGCCCGGCGGCATTGCGCGTTGCCGGCGCTGTGGCGCGGAGCTCTACCGGAGCCGGCCGGAAAGCGTGGATCGCGCGCTTGCCTTCACGCTCGCGGCAATGGTGCTGTTCTGCGTCGCCAATGCGTACCCGGTGGTGGGGCTGTCGGTGAACGGGGACCTGGTCCAGAGCACGCTCCTCGGCGCGGTCCGGATACTGTACCGCGACGGCATGTGGCCGCTGGCCGGCCTCGTGTTCGTCACCACGCTCATGATGCCGCTGCTGCGGATGGCGGCGATGGTGTACCTGTTGCTGCCGCTGCGCCTGCAACGGCTCCCGCGCCGGCCCGACGTAGCGTTTCGCATCCTGGAGATGGCGGCGCCGTGGGGCATGACCGAGGTCCTGATCCTCGGCATGCTGGTGGCGCTGGTCAAGCTCGCCCATATCGCTACCGTGGTGCCCGGCGTCGCGCTGTGGGCGTTCGGCGGGGTGATGCTCTTGCTTGCCGCCGCCACCGCCGCGTTCGATCCTCGCGACCTGTGGGCGCGGATGGAGGCGGCATCGAGCGTGCACGGAGCGGGCGGTGTGACTACCGCGTCGGCTGCCACGGCGGCCCGGGCGGGGCTTCTCGTTTGCCACGGCTGCGGGATGCTGTCGAAACCGCCCCCGCACGCCCATGAAGGCAGCTGCCCGCGGTGCGGTGCGCACCTGCACTTTCGCAAGCCGGCCAGCATCGCGCGCACCTGGGCGTTCCTGATTGCCGCGATGATCCTTTACATTCCGGCCAATGCGTTGCCCGTGATGGACACAAGCTCGCTGTTTGGCGCGCAGCAGGACACGATCCTGAGCGGCGTGGTCTATCTCTGGACCTCGGACGCCAAGCTGTTGGCCGCCGTCGTGTTCATTGCCAGCATCGCCGTGCCGATGCTCAAGATCATCGCGCTGCTGTTTCTCGTCATCTCGGTCCAGTTCCACTCGCCGTGGCTGCTTGAGAGGAAGACGCGCATCTATCGGTTGGTGGAGCTGGTAGGGCGCTGGTCGATGCTCGACATCTACGTCATCACGCTTCTGGTGGCACTTGTGCAGTTCAGCGCGCTGGCGACGATCAAGGCCGGCCCGGCCGCGGTGGCGTTCGGCGCGGTGGTTGTGCTGACGATGTTCGCCGCGATGTCGTTCGATCCGCGCTTGATCTGGGACGCCACGGAGAAAGATCATGGTTGAGCCGCCCGAACGGCGCGACGAGCCGGGCTCGCCCAATTTCCCCGAGGCGGTGGTCAAGCTGCGCTCGCGCTGGCGCCTGCAGCTGGTCTGGCTGGTGCCGCTGGTTGCGGTGTTGATCGGCGGCTGGCTCGCGGTGCAGGCGGTCTTGCAGAAGGGCCCGACCATTACCATCAGCTTCAAGACGGGCGAGGGGATCGAGGCAGGCAAGACCAAGATCAAGTACAAGGACGTGGACATCGGCGTGGTCAAGAGCGTCGCGCTGTCCAAGGACCACGGCGGTGTGGTTGCGAGGGCCGAACTGGCCAAGGACGCCACCTCCTTGCTGGTCGACGACACTCGCTTCTGGGTGGTGCGGCCGCGCGTTTCCGGTGGCACCGTGTCCGGCCTCGGTACGCTGCTGTCCGGCTCGTTCATCGGCACGGATGTCGGCACGCAGGCCAAGGCGCGGCGTGACTTCGTCGGCCTTGAGAACCCTCCCGCCGTCGCTAAGGACGTCCCCGGGCGGGAGTTCGTGCTCAAGAGCGAGGACATGGGCTCGCTCGATGTGGGCACGCCTGTTTTCTTCAGGCGCCTGCAGGTCGGCCAGATTACGGCTTACACCCTCGACGCGGATGGCAATGGGGTCACGCTGCGCGTCTTCATCAATGCACCCTACGACAAGTATGTGCGGGCCGACACGCGCTTCTGGCATGCCAGTGGCATCGATGTGTCGCTCGACACGAGTGGCGTGAAGGTCAATACGCAATCGATGGTCGCGATTCTGATCGGCGGCGTTGCGTTTCAATCGCCTCAGGATTCGGCGGACGGCCCGCCGGCCGAGGCCAACACGGAATTCGGTCTGTTCCACGACCGCGCGGAGGCGATGAAGCGTCATGACAGGTTTGCCGATACCTACGTGCTGATCTTCAAGGAGTCGGTGCGAGGGCTGGCGGTCGGTGCGCCAGTCGACTTCCGCGGCATCGTGGTGGGGGAGGTAACGGGGATCTACACGCGCTTCGACCGGGAGAAGAAAGAGTTCAGCATTCCGGTCGAGATACGAATCTATCCGGAGCGCTTCACCTCCCGCTATGAGTCGGGCACGAAGGGAGGCAGGCTGACGGACGAGCCTCATAAGCTGGCGCAGTTCCTGATCGAGCATGGTCTGCGCGGCCAGTTGAGAACCGGCAACCTGCTCACCGGGCAACTCTACGTTGCATTGGATTTCTTCCCGGCGGCGCCCAAGGCCAAGATGGACTGGGATGCCAAGCCGCCCGAGTTGCCGACCGTGCCCGGTGGCCTGCAATCGCTCCAGGACTCGGTGACGGCGCTGATTGCCAAGCTCAACAAGGTGCCGCTCGAGGGCATTGGCAATGATCTGCGCAAATCCCTGCAGCAAGCGGATGGGCTGCTCAAGACACTCAACGCCGACGTGGCTCCGGAGGCGCGCGCCGCCATGGTCTCCGCGCGCGCGGCGCTAGAGTCAGCCAACAACGCGCTCGCGCCCGACTCCGCGCTGACGCAAAGCACGGCGGAGACAATGCGCGAGCTGTCGCGCACGGCGGCATCGCTCAGGGCGCTTGCGGACTACCTCGAGAGCCATCCCGAAGCGTTGCTTCGCGGCAAGACGGAGGACAAAAAGTGATGCGCCCCATTCGTTTAATGGCCGCGGCACTTGGGTTGGCGGTGCTTGGCGGTTGCGCGAGCTCGCCTCGGTCAACCTACTATACGTTGACACCCGCGCGGGCGCAGGAACGCGCGGACGCCGATGTCCCCGTGGCCATCGCGATCGGGCCTGTGGCGGTGCCGGAGATGGTCGACCGTCCGCAACTGGTACTGCGCGTTAGTGCGACCCAGGTCAGGCTTGACGAGTTCGCCCGCTGGGCGGAGCCGCTGAAGCGGCAGATCCCGGCCGTGCTCGGCGCAGACCTGGCCCAGTTCTTCCCGGGAGCGCTGGTGTCCAGCTATCCGCAGTGGGCCGATCCGGGGACGGCATACCTGGTGTCTGTCGACGTCCAGAGGTTCGACTCGGCCCCCGGCGATGCGGCCGTCATCTCGGTAGTGTGGTCCGTACGGCCGCCAAAGCAGGGGCCACTGGTGAGCGGGCGCAGCGACGAGCGGGAGCCCGCCGGCGCCGCAGGGTATGACGCCCTCGTCGACGCGCACAGCCGGGCGCTGGCGGCTGTCAGCCGCGACATTGCTGGCGCGATACGTGCGGCACGCACGGCACGTTCACAGTGACGGCGCAGCGCGGCTGGGGTGGAGGCTGGCGCTTGAGCCTGGCTCGCCGTATCGCGGCAACAGGGGGTGAGACATGAACCACCTCGTCATCGCCTTGATCGTGTTCGCCTGTGTTTTCGGCAGTTCACTGCTCGGCATGTGGGCGCGCGCCATGCTGCCTGAACACCACCTCAGCGATCAGTCCATCAGCGTGGTCAAGATGGCGACAGGCCTGATCGCCACGATGGCGGCGCTGGTGCTGGGGCTGCTGGTGTCGTCGGCGAAAGGCACGTTCGACACCGTGAGCAGCGAGCTTGTGCAGAATTCCGCCAGCGTCATCCAGCTCGATCGGGTACTGGCCAAATATGGGCCGGACGCGCAGGAGGTTCGCGTTTTACTCAAGCGTGTCTATGCCGAGAAAATCCAGATACTCGACTCCGGGGACGAGGCGCAGCTGGCAAAGCTTGGCAATGCCGAGTCTGTCAGCCAGCTGGAAGGCTTTCAGCGCAAGCTGGAGGCGCTTGCGCCGCGCGACGACGCGCAGCGCGAGCTGAAGGCGAAGGCCCTGCAGATTGTCGATAGCGTGTTCGCTGCGCGCTGGCTCGCGTTGCTGCAGACAAAATCCTCGATCCCGATCTCCCTGCTGATCGTGCTGGTGCTGTGGCTGTCCATCGTATTCGGCACGTTCGGGCTGTTCGCCGAGCGCAACGGGACCATCGTCGCCGCGTTGATGATGTGCGCCTTGTCGACTTCCGGGGCGATCTTCCTGATCGAGGAAATGAGCACGCCGCTCTATGGGCTGGTCAGCGTGTCGCTTGCATCCATGCACGACGCGTTCGCCCATCTTGGCCGGTAGCGCAGGAGGCGCCGCGCTCCGCGCGCTGCTGACCTACTCTTGAGCAGAGGACGCGCCGGCGCGAGGCGTCTGTGCCGGCCATAACAAGGAGTCGTGATGAAGATGCTAGCCATGTTGGCATGCGTAATGCTGTGCGCGAACGCCTATGCCGAATGCACCACCAACGCGCGCGGGGCTGTGGTTTGCAACAACGGAGAGTCTGCCGCCGGGTATAACCGGAACACGGGTAACGGCTTTACGTCGGAGAAGAATCAGAACGGCGTGACAACGACGCAGACCACCAAGGGCGGAGAGGCCAAGACCAAGGATGGCAAGGGGGTCTATACAAGCCCGAGCGGAAAGACCTGCGCCAGGACGGCCCGCCATCAGGGCTGCAATTGAAGCGCTGCGGTTGGCGTCAGGCTCTCCCGGGCTATGTTATGGCGCAGCGGCAGCGGCAGCGGCTGCACCCTGCGGTGGGTGAAGGAGCGGATGGGGGATGCCGACCTTGTCGCTGATGCGCACAAGCTCGGCCAGGGAGCGCGCCTCCATCTTTCTCATCACGCGGGCCCGGTGGACCTTGATGGTCTTTTCCGCCGTGCCCAGCTCACAAGCCATCTGCTTGTTCAGGCGGCCTTCGACGACCAGCGTGAGCACTTCGCGCTCGCGCGGCGTGAGGCGGTCAATGCGGCTGTAGATCGCTTCGATCTCGATGCGGCTCGCGCGTGCTTGCGACGCGCGCCCCAGCGCGGCTTCGATCGCGTTCAGCAGCTCGCTGTCGCTGACCGGCTTGACCAGGAAGTCCGTCGCGCCCGCTTTCATGGCGCGCACGCTTGCCGGGATATCGCCGTGTCCGCTGAGGAAGACGATCGGCAGCGGCCAGCCCGCGCTGCTGAGCTGGCGCTGCAACTCCAGGCCGTTCAGGTCGGGCAGTTGCAAGTCGAGCACCAGGCAGGCGTTGCTCTCGGCAGACAAGACGCTGTCGAGGAACGCCCGCGCCGTGCCGAATCCTTCGGCGCGGTAGCCTGCGCAGCCAATCAGGCGCATCAGCGCCCGGCGCACCGCGTCGTCGTCATCCACCACGAAGACGGTTGGTGTGGGGTTGTTCATGGGTGTTCCCCCGAATGGACGGGCTCTGTTTTGGCTGCGACCGGCAACGTGAAATAGAAAGTGGCACCTTGGTCGCTATTGTTCTGCGCCCAGATGCGTCCGCCGTGCATTTCAACGATGGAGCGGCTGATGGACAGCCCGAGGCCAAGCCCTTCACGCTTTGAGGTGAAGAATGGCTTGAAGACCTGGTCGAGTTTGTCCGCGCTCAGGCCGGGGCCACGGTCCCGCACCGCCACGCGCACCATGCTGGCGCCTTCGCACGTGGCGTCAACCATGACCACGCGGTCCCGCGCCGGGCGGGACTCGCTTGCGTGGAAGGCGTTGAGCAACAGATTCAGTACCACCTGCTGCACCTGGACGCTATCGCCCTGGACGCGCGGCAGCGTGGGCTCGGTGTGCTGGACCACGCGGATTCCGCGTACGATCGCATCGCTGTGCACCAGCAGCGCCACGTCGCCAATGACGCGCTCAAGACTGATGGGCGCGGCTTCGAGGTCGCCCTTCTTGACCAGCCTGCGAATCCTGCGGATCACTTCGCTCGCGCGGTGGTTGTCCTCGACGATATCCTGCAAGATCTCACGCACTTCGGCCAGGTTGACAGGCTGCGTCGACATAAAGCGTTGAGCGGCCTGCGCGTTGCTCAAGATGGCCGTAAGCGGCTGATTCAACTCGTGCGCGAGCGAACTCGCCAGCTCACCCAGCGTGGAGACACGCGTCAGATGGGCAAGCTCTTGCCGGTTACGCTGTAGTTCGTAGCGCTCGGTCCGGTCGATGACGACGGTCAGCAGGAGCGGCTCCCTGTCGAACGAGGCATCGTTGGCGGTGATTTCCGCCGGGAACTCAGTGCCATCCTTGCGTCGCGCGAACTGGTCATGCGTGCCGCCTGCCGGCCGGGACAAGCGCACGGTCCCGCTGTCGCCCTGCAATCCTGGAACGAGCGCGTCCGCAGACGCGCCGATCAGTTCCTCCTGGCGATAGCCGAAGAGCTTTTCCGCGCCAGCATTGGCCAACAGGATCTGGCCGCGCGGATTGGTCATCAGAATGGCAAATGGCAACAAGGCCAGCAGGCCGCGCACGCTTTCATCATGCTGCAATGCTCGCGCGGAGCCGCGGAACCCGTCAGATGTATCGCCTCGGGGATCAAGGGGCCCATCCCGTGGCTCCGGGCGTATGGCGGTGCGCTGGACGCGGCCAGGGGAGAGCATGGCAAGGCGTGCGCCAATGGGGCGCCAGCCCTGACGCCAGCCCTGACGCCAGCCCTGACGCCAGGACTGGCGAAATCTCGGACCCTTGGCGGGGTGTGGCTGCGCTGCGGGGGAGTCCTCCGCCGGGTAGCGCCACGTTGCACCGTTGGCCCGCGCGCGCCGGAATTGCAGCAGCAGCAACAACAACAGCAGCGCGATGAACGCTGCCTCGAGGAGGGCAGCAGTGCGGATGATGGTCATGGCGCCGTGCTCCCTGTCAATGGTTCGCAGGCAGGCATGCGAACCCGGCGCCGTCGGCAAGCCGGCGAGCGATTGAGCCATTCAGCGTGCATGCGGTGGCATTGGGCAGCTGCGCCGTGGCAGCGAGATGCTCGCCACCGCCTACATGCGCTGGGCTGATCAGCGGACCCGTCTTAAGTGCTTCCTCGCGCTCCCGCGCCCAGGTGGGTAAAGCGTCACTGGCGGGACGGGCGGCCCCACGATCATGTGGCATGGAGGCAAAAAAAGTGTAGGCGCTGGCGTTGCTTTGTAAAAGACATAAGTCGCGATTGTGGAACTTACCATGCGCGGATTCGCGCAAGCGGGGCAGCCTTGCCGGCGGCGCGATCCCGCGATGGAAATGGGACCAAGGTCCCATTGCCGGGGGTCGGTGCGCGGGCATTGGACCATGGTCCCGTATCGCATATCGGCGCCCTCAGCGCATCCAACGCGACAACACGATGACATAGATCGCCGACGCGGTGAGTTGGGCCGCCGTGACTGGCAGTCCATAGCGCATGAACGTGGCGAACGTGACGGGCTTGCCGTGGCGCGCGCAGATGCCAGCGCACACGATGTTGGCCGATGCGCCGATGAGAGTGGCGTTGCCACCGAGCGTTGCCCCGAACATCATGCCGACGAACACCGGAATCGTGGTTGCCGGCCACTGAGTGAAAAGCGCGCCAAGCGCGGCGTCGGGGACGACCTCCGCCGCCACCAGGTAGCCCTTGATCATCAGGATCGACGCGGCTGCCACCGGGACGTTTGCCAGCAGGCTTGAGAGCAGGCCGATGACTGCAATCATCACCAGGGCAACGAGCGTCAGTTGGGTGCCGAACGACCCGTGCAGCTTCAGCGCCATGACTTGCAGCAGGCCGGTCTTGGTCACCGCCTGCACCAGGCAGAAGATGCACCCCAGGAACAACAGCGTCTTCCAGTCGACGTCCCGCAGCACGTCGTCGGTTGGCTCGAAGCGGGCTTCATACCCCACCAGCAGCGCCAGGGCGCTGGCGATCAGCGCGGCCATGGGCGGCACGAGCCGGGTGGGCAGGTGCTCGCCGAAAACGAACAGCCCCACCATCGTCAAGAGGACGGCAAGCGAGAGCCCCGCATAGACGGGGCGCTCGAGCCGTCTGTGTGGCTGGCGCTGCGGCAAGGCACGCCGCATCCGCCACAGGTCCGGCATCAGCAGCGGCAACAGCGGGACGATGACAAGCAGGGCGACCACGCCGCCCAGGCTGACGCGGCGCAGGTACTCGCCGAATGTCATGCCGATCGCGCTGCCGACGAGGAATGTCGCCGGGTCGCCGACCAGCGTGAGCAGGCCGGCAGAATTGCTCACGATGGCGGTCAGCACCATCGGCCCGACAAAGTCCACCTCCAGGGCGATGGCCACGCGGATGATGATAGGGGCGAGCAGGATCACCGTGGTCGCGTTCGGCAAGAAGGCGCACAAGGGTGCAACCATCGCGATCAGCAACAACAGGAAGCGCTTGCCGCTGCCGCCCGTGGCGCTCAGGTACAGGTCGCCGAGGCGGTCGAACAGGCCCGTGGTGGACAGGATGCGCGCCACCACCATGCCACCAAACAGCAAGCCGATGGGGCCGCCGGAGGTGCGGGTGGCGCTCAGCAGATCCTGTTCGTTGAGGATCCCCAGCGCGATCAGCACGCACACGCCGATCAGGGCTGCCACCGCCATGTCCAGCAGGTTCAAGGCGATGACCAGGATCACGGCCCCGAAGACGCCAAGGACGATATAGATCTGCAGCTCACTCATGCGGCGACCTCCGCGGCCCGTTGCATCGATAGCACCTATCCCACCTATCCCACCTATCCCACCTATCCCACCTATCCCACCTATCCCACCTATCGTATCTACCGCATGGGCGGCGCGTACATCAGGCCGCCCTGCGTCCATGGCCGGTTGAGGCCGCGCTCCAGCTTGAGCGGGCTTTGCGCGCCAAGATTGCGCTCGAACATCTCACCGTAGTTGCCCACGCTTTGCACCGCGCGCACGGCCCAGCCCGGCGCGACGCCGAGCGCCTTGCTGGCGTCGTCGCCGGGCTCGAGGGAGGCGCCCAGCAACGGATCGCGCATGCGCTCGCGCACGTTGGATTGCGTGATCCCGTTTTCTTCAGCGGCAACGAGCGAGAAAAGTACCCAGCGGACCAGTGTCAGCCACTGCTGGTCGTCGTTGCGCACGACCGGTCCGAGCGGCTCCTCCGAGATCCGCTCGGGAAGGATGACGTAGGCTTGCGATCCGCCCCGGCCCCGCAGGCGTACGGCTGCGAGGTGCGAGGCATCCGCGGTATAGGCGAGGCAGCGTCCCGCAAAGAAGGCGTCGGCCACTTCGGTTGCGGAGTCCACGGCGAGCGGGCTCACGCTCAACCGTTTCGCCGCGAAATAGGCGGCCAGATGTTCCTCGCTCGATGTCCCTTTCTCGACGCAGACGGTGGCGCGGTCAAGCGCGGCAATTGACTTCGGCGCGCCCTGCTGCGGCACCATGAAGGCCTGGCCATCATAAAAGAGGATGCCGGCGAACTGCACGCCCAGCGTGCTCTCACGCGCGAGGGTCCACGTGGTGTTGCGGCTGATCAGGTCCACCACGCCGGTGCGCAGGGCCGGAAACCTGGCTGAAGCCTTCAGCGCTACGAAGGTGACTTTGTCGGCCCGGCCCAGCGCCGCCGCCGCTACGGCGCGGCAGAAATCGACGTCAAGGCCAGACCAGCGTCCCGCCGCGTCCTTCGCCGAAAACCCCGCAATGCCCTCGCTGACACCGCAGCGCAGCGTGCCACGCGACCTGGCCTGCGCCAGCGTATCGCCATCCGCGGCATGGGCCGGCAAGGCGGCGGCAGCGAGCAATGGCAACGTACCCAGCCACAGTCGTTTGACGATGCGTCCGACGATGCGCCGAAGGTGGATCATGCTTGCCCCCAAGCCAGGTGCGGCAGCGTGCCGCCGCTGCCGACAGATTCACTCTGGCAGCGATCCCCTGGTGCGTCAATTGGCCTTTCGTCGTACGGGCGAGGGAGATTGGTGGGGGCACCACGTCTCGCCAATATGCAATATAGGAGACTTGGAATGAGGCGCCTGACGATCACCGGCATTCCTGCTGTTGAGGAACGCGATCGGCAAGGGTCTGAGCGCTTTTCTGTTTTGCGTGGACCAAAAGGGCGGCTACGCTATTAGGAGTCCCCGGAGAATTCGCAAACCTTCGACCTACGCTCGTCTGATCTGCGGTGTGGTCCGCCATGCCGGCGGCGGCGAGCCAGCCACCACGGATGGCGGCAAATGACGGGCCGCACCGCCTGGCCCAGCCCAAGGAGACGCCAATGATGAAGGCAATAAGACAGTTTTCTCGCCTCGGCGCGCTGATGGCCGTGCTGGCTCTGCCGTCCTTTGCAAATGCTCAGGCAGCCCAAGCTACCCTGGGCAATGAGAAATTCGGCACGGTTCATTTTCCGACCTCGTGCAACCCGGCGGCCCAGCGGCAGTTCGAGCACGCGCTGGCAATGCTGCACTCCTTTTACTATCCAAATACCGTTTCGGCATTCAAATCCGTACTTGAGGACGATCCACAATGCGCCATTGCCTATTGGGGCATTGCGATGAGCCAACGTCCCAATCCATTGCTAACACCCTTCGACGAGACTAGCCTGAAAAACGGGCTGGAAGCGTCGCAAAGGGGCCTGGCGCTTGGTCCGAAGACGGAACGGGAAGCCGACTGGCTGCGCGCGATCGATCTGTTCTACGAGGACTACCGCACGGTCAACCAGCAGCAGCGCACGCTGGCGTACGAGCAAGCGATGGCGAAGCTCTCCGCCAAATATCCACGAGATACCGAGGCCGCCATTTTCTATGCACTCGCCCTCAACGAGGGCGCATCGCACAGTGACAAAACTTACGCCAAGCAGCTTAAGGCAGGCGCCATTCTGGAGAGGATTTATCGCGAGCAACCGGACCATCCAGGCGTTGCCCACTACCTGATTCACAGCTACGACTGTACAGCGCTTGCGCAGCGCGGCCTGCCCTTCGCCGAGAAGTATGCGTCGATTGCCCCCGATGCACCCCACGCGCTCCACATGCCTTCGCATACCTATTCGATGCTGGGGATGTGGCCGGAGTCCGTGAAATCGAACGAGGCCGCCCTGGTTGTCATGGTCGGGGATGCCGCCAAAGCCTGGCCCGGGGCGACGCATCCAAACGCCGCGCACTCGTGGGACTTCATGGAGTACGCGTACCTGCAAATGGGAATGGATCGGCTCGCTTCCAGCGTGCGGGACCAGGCAGAAGCGGCACGGAAGTTCCCCTTTGAGCGGCCCGCTCTATACACGGCGCTTGCCGCCATCCCTGCGCGCTACGCGCTGGAGCGCGGTGCATGGCAGGAAGCCGCGGCATTGCAACCGCGAGGCAGCAGCTATGCGCAAGCCGAGGCGATTACGTATTTCGCACGGGCACTTGGCGCCGCGCGCAGCGGCGATCCGCAAGCCGCGCAGACCGACATCGAGAAGCTGCGCGAACTCCGCGCGAACCTCGAGAAGTCAAAGCAAGCCTACTGGGTCGAGCAGGGCGATGCTCAAATCCTCGCTGCAAGCGCTTGGGTCGAGTTGGATATGGGCAGCAATGAGGAAGCCGTGAGCCATATGCGGCAGGCGGCCAAGCTCGAAGACGCGAGCGAGAAGGATGTGGCCATGGAAAACCGTCTGTATCCGATGCGCGAGCTCCTGGGCGATATGCTGCTGGGACTGAACCAGCCTGGCGCTGCATTGCAGGAATATGAGACGTCCCTGAAGTCCACCCCGAACCGGCTGCGAGGACTGTATGGCGCGGCAAAATCAGCGCAGATGATGCACAACGATGCGAAGGCGGCCAACTACTTCGAAAGGCTGGTCCTGCTGACGGCTAACGCCGATGCCACCAGGGCTGAGATCAAGGAGGCCAGAGGCTATCGCGACAACGCGAAACCGAGAGGATCGTATTGACAGTTCCGTTTTTGTTAACTAACGGCTTGCACGATGCCAGGCTCTGCGACAGGCATCGCCGAGCGCACAATGTCCCCGGCGCCGGCGCGCGCCGGTGGATTCAAGGCGCATCGAGCGTCCCCGGGCTCTTCGGGTAGGTGACAACGCCCCAGCTCAGCGCCACGCCGGCCACTTCGCGCAGCGGCTGGTAGGTCCGCGCGTCCACCACATAGACTGCGTTCGAGCGGCCACAGGCGATCAGCAGCCGCGCGTCGTCGGGGGTGAAGCTGAAGTGCCAGCAGCGTTTGCCGGTGGCGATGTTGGCGATGTTCTCATAGCTGTCGGCATCGAATACCTGGATGGTGTCCGCCCGCGACGCGGCCACGAACAGGCGTTTGCCAGCGCGGTCGAAGGCGGCCCCGTAGGGCCCGCTGCGCGTCGCCACCGTGCGCACGATGTGGTAGTCGGCCGCATCGAGCACCAGGAACGCGTTGGCTGACTCCAGCGTGACGATATAGCGCTGTCCGTCGGGGCTCACCTTGATGCCGCGCGGCCGCGATCCGGGCGGCGTCTTGATCAGGTTGAGGCGGCCGCCGCTGGCGCGCTCGTAGACCGACACCGTATCGTCGCCCTCGTTGGTGACCAGCAGCAGGCGCGCGTCCGGCGAGAATTCGATGCCTTCGGTCTCCAGGCCGCTGGGGATCGCGTGCGTGACGCGCCAGTCCTTGAGGTCGATCACCGCGATCTGCGCCGGGACCGGCGCGTCGTCGCCAGTCTTGCCCGGCTCGCCGGGCTCATAGGTGACGAAAGCCTGCCCGCCGGACACGCGTACGAATTCCGGGTTCTTGCCGATCGGGATGCGCTTGGCCAGTTGGCCATCGCGTGTGTCGATGACGGTAAGGTCACCAGTTCCCTTGTTGGCGGCCAGCAGGTATCGTCCATCCGTACTGATGGCGATGCCGCGCGGACCCTTGCCGCCGGTGTCGAGGGTGTTTGTGATGTCGAGCCGGTCGAGGTCGATCACCGCGATGCCGCCGCTCTCGCTCGACACATAGGCCTTGGCCGCCTGAGCGCCTCGCGGCGCCGGGCCTGGCGCGCAAGCGGCGCAGGCCAGCGCGGCGCATAGCGCCAGCATGATCCGGCCAGATTGGCCATTGCCCTGTCTCGTCGCCATGCACGCCTCCCGCTTGCGTTGCTTGTCGCTGTTCCCGGCCCGATGCCGTCCGGCTGCTTTCCATTCTTGGTGACGGCGCGGCAACTGCCAAGGATTTCCCGCATGCCTGCGGCCGCTAGCGTCCGCCCCATTCATAGCGCACGCCCACCAGGAAGAGGCGCGGGGCGCCCGGTGCGACGAAGCGCTCGATCGGCACCGCCGCGCCGGGCTGCAGCAGCGTGCCGCCCGGAAACACGTTCAGGCCCGCCTGCCCATAGGTTTCATAACGGCGGTCGAACACATTGTCGACGCGCGCGTAGAGCTGCCAGCGTGCATCGACCTGCCAGCTCGCCCGCAGGTTGAACAGCACGAAGCCGGCGGTGCGCGCCAGGCGCGGATCCTGCGCGCTCAGCGCGCCGTCCTCATTGCCGGCCACCGGGCGCGACGACGATACGACCATGGCGCCGCCGAGCGTGACCGATGCGGTTGCACGCCAGTCACCGCTGAGCTTGAAGCTGTGCAGCGGCACGCCCGCCATGCGCGTGCCGGGGCGCACGTTGACGGGCGCCGCGAACGGCGTCTGGATCTGGCCGTCCGCCTGGTAGGTGGCTTGCAGGTAGCTGTAGCTGGCGCGCAGCATCACCGGGCCCAGGCGCTGGCGCAGCCCGAGTTCCAGCCCCTGGCTGCGGGTCTTGGGGAAGTTGGTGAAGTAGCCGAGCGGGCTGACCGGCGAGCGCTGGAACAGGATGTCGTCGCGGTTGTCGCTGCGGTACAGCGCGAGCGTGAGGTCGGTGGCATCGCTGGCCTTCCAGCGCCCGCCGAACTCCACCGTGCGCGATACCACCTGGCGCAGGTACGGATCCGCCTGCAGGCCGGTGGGCAGCTGGCAGGCGTTGGCCGGATCCGCGCAGCCCAGCTCGATGGCGGTCGGCATGCGCGTGCCTTGCGAGGCCGAGGCAAAGACCGTGAGGCCGCTGCGCAACTGGTGCGAGAGCCCAAGCGAAGGATTGAGCTTCGAGAACGTGAAGCGTTCGTCGGATGCATTCGGCAAGGTCAGCACCGTGTGCGTGCGCGAGGTGTTCCAGCGCGCGCTCGCGGTGAGGTAGCTGTGCGGCAGCAGCTTGACGGTATCGGAGGCATACAGGCTGACGGTGCTGGTGCGTCCATCGAGCGAGGCGTTGGTGCCGGGCGTGGCGCCGGGGTCTGCCACCGCCACGCGATCGTCGCTGAAGCCGGCGGGCTGCGTGTCCTGGCGATACGATGCGCGGCTCAGCGCAAAGGCGGCGCCCAGTACTGCGTCGTGGACGTCGCCCGTATGGGACCACTGCCCGGACAGCCCGTAGTCATGCGTGGTGACGGTCGAGGTGTTGAGCACCGCGCCGGCCGGCGCGGCGCCTGGCTCGCAACCCGCGTTGCCCTGGCAGCCAAGCAAGGTGTCGAGGTAGTCGTCGCTGACGTCCCCGGTGCTGGCCTTTGCGTGCCCCAGGCGAGCATAAGCCGTCAGCGCGATCTGGTCCTCGGCGTTGAGCTGGTGCGTGCCGTTGAGCGTGACCTGCAGCGAGCGCGTGCGGGTGAGGTCGGGCGCGGTGTAGATGGCATTGCGCTGGCTGCCGTAAATGCTGTCTGGCAGCAGGCCATTGCCGGACAGGCTGCTGCTGCTGCCCAGCACGCTCACGCTCCATTGCGTATCGGTGGTCGAGCGGCCGACCTTGGCGAACAGGTTGCCCAGGCTGCTGCCGGATAGCTGGCGCCAGCCGTCCTCGCGAAAGCCCGTGCCCGCCACGAAGGCGTGCCAGCCATCGCCAAGCATCTTTCCCCCGCTCACGTCGAGCCGTGCGCGGCCGTGGCTGCCGAGGCTCAGGTCGGCCTCCACGCCGGGATGCGTTTCGCCGGACTTGGTGGTCAGCGCCAGCGCGCCGCCAAGCGCGTTGAGGCCGTAGAGCGGATTGCTGCCGGGCACCAGCGTGATGGTGCTGATGGCAGCCTCGGGGATCGCCGTCCAGTCGACCACATCGCCCAGCGCGCCATTCTGGCGCACGCCGTCCAGGTAGAGCGCGATGCCCTGCGCCGCGCCCAGGGTGGAGGACAGGCGGTAGCCGCGATAGAGAATGTCCTTCTGGAACGGGTTGCCCTGCACGTCGTTGATCACCACGCTGTCCATGGTCTCGCCGAGGAACGAGGACAGGTTGCCAGACTTGGCGCGCTCCATGTCGGCGTCCGTCGCGGTTTGCACATTGCCGGGAAACGCCTCGCGCGGGATGGAGAACGACGGCAGCGGCGCGGGCGCGACCACGGTGACCTCGCGCAGGTTGTGGACCTCGTCGCCAGGCGCTGGCTGCGGCGTCTGGGCGGCCACGCCCGCCGGCGCGCCCGCAGCCAGCGCCGCCAGGGCCACCCGCGCCGCCCGCGCCACCTGTGCGCATGCGGCTGCCCTACGCTGCGCGGCCGGCGCGAGCCTTGAGCGGCGCGGACAGGGGAGGGCGGGGGCCATTACCGTCTCCGTGGGGACAAGGACGCAAGGGCGGGGGATCGCGGGTGATGCAAGTGCTACTTACTGTAGTGCACAGGGTGGCAAGCGCCAAATCGATCACGCGGCGGCAACGGGGCGGCGGCGCGCGCTGCATTTTTCGCCTAGAGTTTGAAGGCGTGCCAAGTGCACCGCACCCGCTTGCTGTGTTGCAGCACCACGATGTTTGATGGTCATCGGATCGAGGAGTCCGCCATGCCGTTTCCAGAGCGCATCGAAACCATCAGCCGGCAGCGCCGCCTGCTCACCGGCAGCGTGAGCCTGGCGTTGCTGGCGATGTGGCTGGGGATCTCGCCCTCGCGCTTGCGCGCGCAGGCTAGCCGGGACAGCGCCCTCGTGCCCATCGGCGTGATTGGCTCGGGCCGCATCGGCAGCACGGTAGGCGGCCTGTGGGTGAAGGCAGGCCATCCCGTCCTGTTCTCCTCGCGCCACCCGGATGAACTCAAGCCGCTGGTCGAAAAACTTGGCCCGCTTGCCCGCGCGGGCACGGTGGCCGAGGCGCTGGCGTTTTCCAATGTGATTTTTCTCGCCGTCCCTTACAAGGCGTTGCCTGAGATATCGGCGGAGTATGGCAAGGCCTTTGCCGGCAAAGTGGTGGTGGATGCGACCAACGCCGTGCGTGCGCGCGATGGTGCCATCGCCGAAGAGGCGATGCGCAAGGGCATCGGCATCACCACCGCAAAGTACCTGCACGGCGCGCGTATCGTGCGCGCCTTCAATTTCATGGGCGCCACCAACTTCGCCAATCAGAACCACCGGGCTGAGGGCCTGATCGCGGTGCCGATCGCCGCCGACGATCCCAAGGCCCTGCGCATCGGGGAGCAACTGGTGCGCGATGCAGGCTTCGAGCCGGTGGTGGTCGGCCGGCTTGCCACGGCCGACAGCTTCGCCCCGGGCGGGCCGCTGTTCCATCAGATCGGCTCGGCCGACGCCATGCGCGCGCGCATGGCGGAGCAGGGCGGGAAGATGGTGGCGACGCCTAAGTAATCATGCCGGCGCCACCGGGCCTCAGGTCTGAGCCATGCCGCCATGGGCGGCGGGCCCGTGCGGGGCTTAGCCGTGCCAGGCGCCCTTCATCCAGACCCAGCCGCCGCCCTCGAAGCGCCAGACCCAATGCCCGGGCACCCAGTAGGCATGCTGCGCGGGCGGGGCAACCGTGATCTGTTCCACGATCACGGGCGGCATCACCGGCACCGCCTGCTGGACCCAGCGGCCGTGCACCCAGAACCAGTCGTTGCCTTCCCACTTCCAGTGGCCCGGCACCCAGTTCCAGCCGTAGGCAGGCGCGGGGCCGCGGTCTTCGTGCACCGGCGGCGGCATGTTGCGGACCATCTGGTGGGGTGGCGCAGGCGCCGGCTGGCGTACTACCACGCGCTCGGTCACGCAGCCGGCAAGGCTGCCGAGCACCGCCAGCGAGGCGAGCGCCGGCAGGGCGGCGCGGAGCAGGCGGCGGCGTGCCGGCGCATGGGGTTTGCTGATTGCCATTTGTCTTTGTCCTGTTTGTCCTGTCGGCGCTGATTGGCGCTCGGGCGTTGTCCAAGGGGCGGCCCCGGGTCGGGATGCGCAATGACCTTGGGACCGATACCTTGCTTAACGAGGCAAGCGCCGCTGCGCGGGACAAGCGCGCGGAAAGACTTTGTAATTGAGTATTACGCGTCCCAAAAGACAAACCGCAGCCAGGGCGGCTGCGGCAGGGGGTGGGGGTGGTGGTGGGTTATGCCGGCACTGGCGCGTTGGCGCTGGTCTGCCGGCCGCGGAAGTCCGTCCAGCAGAGCGCCTTGAAGTCGTACAGCTTGCAGCGGCGCGCGGTATGGAAATACCAGCGCCAGGTGAAGTTCTGGATGATGATGCGGCCCGGCAGCGCATGCTCCAGCAGCGCCTGGGCGCGCTTGAGGCGGTACAGCGGCACGCTCATGTCCACGTGGTGCGCGGTGTGCTCCATGATGTGGTGCAGCGCCGCGCCGATGCCATAGCGAAAGCGCAGGTGCACGGTGGTGGAGACGAAGGGCTGGGCACGCGCCCACATGGCCTTGGTGTCGTACCAGGCCACGCTGGTGTGGGTGTGGTGCACGTAGAGCACGAAGCCCACGGTGAAATTCCAGACCAGGAACGGCAGCCCGAAGCCCAGCCCGACCAGCAGCGCCACCGACTGCCCGGTGGCGAGGGCCAGCCACGCCAGCGCACCGATCCAGGCCACGCCAAAGAGCGCCACCAGCGTGCAGTCCCACATGAAGACGGCGCGGCGCGTGGGCATCTGGCGGCGGCTGGGGAAGAACATCTTGAACCACCAGATCTCGACCAGGTAGTACAGGCCCGCGCCAAAGCCGGTGCGGTAGACCCGCTCCAGCGCACGGCGCCAGCGCGGCAGGGCCTGGAATTCCTCGAGCGAGTAAGGCTGCCAGACGAAGTCGAAGCCCTTGAGGTTGGAGTAACCGTGGTGAACCACGTTATGGCCCACTTCCCACAGGCTGTAAGGCGTGAGCGACGGCAGGAAGGTCAGCCGGCCCAGCCATTTGTTCAGGCCACGCCGGGGCGTCAGGCTCTGGTGGCAGGCATCGTGGCCGATGATGAACAGGCGGGCGATGATCAGCCCCGTTGCCACGCTGGCGGCCAGCTTGGCGAGCCAGTGGGAGAACAGCACCACCCCGGCCAGCGCGGCCAGGAACAGCGCGGTGTCCAGCGCGAACAGCGCCAGCGCGCGCGGCGTGCTGCGCGCGCCAAGCGGGATCAGCCAGCCGCGGATGATCTTGCGCGAGGGCAGGGGGACGTCAGGGGAAATCGGCTCCGGAAAGGAAGCTTGCTGCGTGGCAATCATGCAAAAACCTTCAGTTGTCGAACGCGGGGTCGGGCTGGGCCCGAGACTGGCGGTGCACGGCCACAGGGCGGCCGATGATGTGACAGCTTAGAAGTATTGCATGACAGGGGTGTTGATCCGGGTCAAGCCCGCGAGGCCGGACCCGGTGCCACCTTGTTAAAAGTGATGATTAGTGCGCGGCGGAGGCTGGCGCGCTCGCCGGCTCGCCCATCACATACACCTCGCCGATGACGCGGTCGTCACCCAGCATGGCGAAGGCGAACAACTGCTCTTCCAGCGTTTCCGAGCGCTCGCTGCGGCGCGCGATCAGCGGCGTGGCCTGCGGATCGAGCACGATGAAGTCGGCCTCGCAGCCCGGGGTGAAGCTGCCCACGCGCTCGCCCCAGCCCAGCGCATCGGCGGCGGCGCGGGTGGCCAGGTAGAACATGCGCAGCGCGCTCAGGTGGTAGCCGCCCATGCGCGCCACCTTGTGCGCGGCGTTCATGGTGCGCAGCATCGAAAACGAGGTGCCCCCGCCCACGTCGGTGGCCAGCGTCACATTGAGGCGGTGCGCATCCGACTGGTGGAAGTCATAGAAGCCGCTGCCCAGGAACAGGTTGGAGGTGGGGCAGTGCGCCACCGCCGCGCCGCTGTCGGCCAGCCGCTTGCGGTCGTCCTGGTCGAGGTAGATGGCGTGGCCGTACAGCGCGCCCGGGCGCAGCAGGCCGTAGTGATCGTAGATGTCCAGATAGCTGCGGGCTTGCGGGAACAGCTCGGCCACCCATTTCACTTCGTCGCGGTTTTCCGCCACGTGGGTCTGGATGAATGCGTCCGGGTAGGCTTTGGCCAACTCGCCGCAGGCTTGCAGCTGCGCTTCGCTGGAGGTGGGCGCGAAGCGCGGCGTAATGGCGTACGACAGGCGGTTCTTGCCGTGCCAGCGCGAGATCAGGTCGGCCGAATCGCGCGCGCCGGACTCGGCGGTGTCGCGCAGGAATTCGGGGCAGTTGCGGTCCATCATCACCTTGCCGGTGACCAGGCGCAGGTTGCGGCGGTCGGCTTCGGCAAACAGCGCATCGGCCGAGGCCGTATGCACGGTGCTCCAGGCCACGGCGCTGGTGGTGCCATTGCGCAGCAACTCGTCGGCGAAGAAGCCGGCCACGGCCGCCGCATATTCCGGCTCGGCAAAGCGGCGCTCCTCGGGGAAGGTATAGGTCTCCAGCCAGTGCAGCAGGCCGGGCGAGGGCGAGGCGATGATGTCGGTCTGCGGGTAGTGCACGTGCGTGTCGATAAAGCCCGGCACGATCAGCTTGCCGCGGCGGTCGATCACTTCGGCGCCAGCCGGGATCTGGTCGGCCAGGTCGGCATGGTTGCCAACCGCGGCGACATGCCCGGCGGTGACGATCAGCACCCCGTCTTCCCAATACTGATACGCGTCGTCATGAAACTGGGGGTCGCGCAGGAAGTGCAGCACGCGGCCACGGATGGCGCGGGTGATGGACTGGGTGGGGGGCGTGGTCGTCATATCGATGTCTCGTCATGCGCCGGCGCGCGCATGGCGCGCCGGCATCTTGGTGTGAGCCGCGCTTCAGGCCGTGGAGGCCGCGGCGGGCAAGGGGGATTGCCAGAAGTGGTCGACTTCGGCGAGGAAGGCAGTCTTTTGCGAGGCGGGCAGGAACGACGCCTCGAAACTGTTGCGCGCCAGCTTGTGGCCATCGGCCGCGGTCAGCGGCAAGGCTTCGAAAGTGGCTTCCCAGTTCGCGTTCATATAGCCGCCGAAATAGGCGGGGTCGTCCGAGTGCAGCGTGACCAGCACGCCGGCTTCCAGCAGGCGGTGCAGGGAGTGGTCGCGCAGGTCGGGGTAGACCTTGAGCTTCTGGTTGGACAGCGGGCATACCGTGAGCGCCACGCGCTCGCGGGCCAGCCGCTCGACCAGTGCCGGGTCGTCGATGGCGCGCACGCCGTGATCGATGCGCTCCACCTTGAGGATGTCGAGCGCGTCGGTCACGTATTGCGCCGGGCCTTCCTCGCCGGCATGCGCCACCAGGTGCAGGCCGAGCTCGCGGGCGCGGGCAAACACGCGGGCGAACTTCTCCGGCGGGTTGCCCTGCTCGGAGGAATCCAGCCCGATGCCGACGAAGCGGTCGCGGTAAGGCAGCGCGGCTTCCAGCGTGGCGAAAGCGTCTTCCTCGGAGAGGTGGCGCAGGAAGCAAAGGATCAGGCTGCTGGAGAAGTCGTACTGCGTGCGGGCCTGGGCGAGCGCGTCGGAAATGCCGTCGATCACCACATGGATCGGCACGCCGCGCTCGGTATGGGTCTGCGGGTCGAAGAAGATCTCGGCGTGGCGCACGTTGTCGGCGACGGCACGCTGCACGTAGGCCATCGTCATGTCGAAGAAATCGTCCTCGGTCAGCAGCACGCTGGCGCCGGCGTAATAGATGTCGAGGAAGGATTGCAGGTCGGTGAAGGCGTAGGCCTCGCGCAGGGCTTCCACGCTGGCGTACGGCAACTTGACCTTGTTGTGCTGGGCCAGCCGGAAGATCAGCTCAGGCTCGAGCGTGCCTTCAATGTGGACGTGCAGTTCCGCCTTGGGCGTCTGGCGGATACGGTCTGCGAGCGCGGCATCGAGCGTCATGGGGTTCCTTTTGCGGTCTTGGTTTGCGTCGAGCTCGTCGCTTTGCCGCCGCGGCTGGCGACGAGCGCGCCCAGATGGGCGAGGCGCTGGTCGCGAACCTGCAGCAACTGGGCGACGATGGCAACCGCAATCATAGCCGGAGCCTTGTCCGTGATGCCGCAGACGCCCATCGGGCACGTCATTTCCGCAAAGCGGGAAGGGTCAATGCCGTGCTCCGCCATGCGGTGCTCGAAGCGCGCGCGCTTGGTCTTGGAACCGATCAGGCCGAAGTAGGCGAAGTCGTCGCGCCGCAGGATGCGCTCGCACAGCGTCTGGTCCAGCGCGTGGCTGTGCGTCATCACCAGGAAGTAGCTGCCGGCCGGCGCATGGTCGACCACGGCTTCGGGGATGTCGCTGGCTTCCGGGGTGACGTTGTCGGGCAGGTCGGCGGGGAACAAGGTGTCGCGCTCATCCACCCAGTGCACCTGGCACGGCAGGTTGGCCAGCACCTTGACCAGCGCATGGCCCACGTGGCCGGCGCCGAACAGCACCACGTGCAGCGCGTCCGGCACCAGGGTGTCGGTCCAGCCGCCGTCCGCCTGCAAGGCCACCGAGGGCAGCAGCGCCGGCGCTGCGGCGTGTTGCACCGCGCCGGTGCGCGGCACCGTGCGCATCAGCGCGCGTCCGGTGCCGAACGCGGCCTGCACCGCGTCCAGCCACGGCAGGTCGGCTTCGCCCAACACCTCGAAGGCGAGCAGCACAACGCCGCCGCAGCATTGTCCCAGCGCCGGGCCCAGCGGGATGCGCACGATCTGCCGCATCGCGTCGCGCTCGGCCAGCATGGTGCGGGCGATCTCCATGCCGCGCCACTCGAGATGGCCGCCGCCGATGGTGCCGACCAGTTCGTTGGCGGTCACCAGCATGCGCACGCCCGCCTCGCGCGGGGCGGAGCCTTTCACCTCGGCGATGGTGACCATCGCCACCGGCACGCCCGCGCGCACCCAGCGGGTGGCGTCGGCGAAGCGGAAGGGTTTGAGGGGCGCGTCCTGCATGGTGATGCCTTTTTAGGTTGATGCTCTGGGTGAAGCTTGTTACTTCAGCTTGTTACTTCGTTACTTCATTTCGGTCTTCAGCGAAGATGGCCTGTGGGAGCCGGCTGGCGCATCCGCAAGCCGCTGTCTCCTACTGCACCACCCGCACCGCCCACACCGCGTCCACCGCATCCAGGATTGCCTCGCTGGTCGCGGGCGCCACCAGCGGCGGGTTCACCTTGTAGTCCGCGACGCTGGCCACCGCGTCGCGGATCGCGAAGAACACCGAGAACGGCAGCAGCAGTGGCGGCTCGCCCACGGCCTTGGACCGATGGATGCTGTCTTCCGCATTGTCGTTCTCGAACAGCCGCACGTAGAAGTCTTCCGGGCAGTCGTTGACGGTCGGGATCTTGTAGGTGGAGGGCGCATGCGTCATCAGCTTGCCGTCCTTGTTCCACCACAGTTCCTCGGTGGTCAGCCAGCCCATGCCCTGGATAAACCCACCCTCTACCTGGCCGATGTCGATGGCCGGGTTGAGCGAGCGGCCGGCGTCGTGCAGCACGTCGGCGCGCAGCAGGCGCCATTCGCCGGTGAGCGTGTCCACCAGCACTTCCGAGCACGCCGCGCCATAGGCGAAGTAATAGAACGGCCGCCCTTGCAGCTTGGACTGGTCCCAGTACAGCTTGGGCGTGGTGTAGAAGCCATCGGACCACAGCTGCACGCGTGCCACGTAGGCTTGCCGTGCCAGGTCGCTGAAGTCCAGGCGGAGTTCGCCCGCGACCACCAGGTCGTCGCCGAACTGCACGCTGTTGGCGTCCACGCCGGCCTGGCGCGCGGCAAACGCCGCCAGCCGCTCGCGGATCTGCCGCGCGGCGTCCTGCGCGGCCTTGCCGTTCAGGTCTGTGCCGGTGGAGGCGGCGGTGGCCGAGGTGTTGGCCACCTTGCTGGTATCGGTCGCGGTTACGCGCACGCGTTCGAGCCGGATACCAAGCTCATGCGCCACCACCATCGCCACCTTGGTGTTCAGGCCCTGGCCCATCTCGGTGCCGCCGTGGTTCACCAGCACCGAGCCGTCGTTGTACACGTGCACCAGCGCGCCGGCCTGGTTGAAGTGGGCCACGTTGAAGGAAATGCCGAACTTCACCGGGGTGATGGCGATGCCCTTCTTGAGCACCGGGCTGGTGGCGTTGAACGCGCGCGTGGCCTCGCGGCGCGCGCGGTAGGCGCTGGTCGCTTCGAGTTCGTCGAGCAGTTCGTGGATGACGTTGTCTTCCACGGTCTGGCCGTAAGGCGTGACGTTGCGCTCGGTCTTGCCGTACAGGTTGGCGCGGCGCACGTCGAGCGCATCGCGGCCCACGGTGCGTGCCACGTTGTCGAGGATGTACTCCATGGCAAAGGCACCCTGCGGGCCGCCGAAGCCACGAAAGGCAGTGTTGCTCTGCGTGTTGGTCTTGCCGCAGTAACCGTCGATCTGCACGTTCGGCAGCCAGTAGGCGTTGTCGAAATGGCAGATGGCGCGGGTCATCACCGGGCCGGACAGGTCGGCCGAGAAGCCGGCGCGCGAAACCATCTCCACCGACACGCCGTCGAGGCGGCCGTCGGCATCGTGGCCGACTTCGTAGTCGAAGACGAAGTCGTGGCGCTTGCCGGTGATCATCATGTCGTCGTCGCGGTCCGGACGCAGCTTGACCGGGCACAGCAGCTTCCAGGCGGCCAGCGCGGCGCAGCAGGCGAACATGGCCGATTGCGATTCCTTGCCGCCGAAGCCGCCGCCCATGCGGCGGCACTCCACCAGCACCTGGTGCGCGTGCCAGCCCAGCATATGCGCCACCGCATGCTGCATTTCGGTGGGATGCTGGGTCGAGCACCACACATGCATACCGTCGTTTTCCTTGGGCGCGGCGTAAGCGATCTGGCCTTCCAGGTAGAACTGCTCCTGGCCGCCCAGGCGGATATTGCCCTTGTCCCGATGCACGGCGGCGGCGATATGGCTGGCCGGCTCGCCGCGCGTGAGGTGCATCGGCGGCAGCACATAGCTGCCGGCCTGGTGCGCGGCCTCGGGCGACAGCACCGGCGCCAGGTCTTCATACTCAATCGCACCCAGGCGGGCGGCACGGCGCGCGGCATCGTGCGAGGTGGCCACCACCACGAAGATCGGCTGGCCGATGAACTGCACAAGGCCGTTGGCCAGGATCGGGTCGTCGTGGATGATCGGGCCGCATTCGTTGGCGGCGGGAATGTCCTCGGCGGTCAGCACCGCCACCACGCCCGGCGCGGCGCGCACCTTGTCGAGCGAGATCGACTTGACGCGAGCATGGGCGCGTGTGCTCATGCCGAGCGCGGCATGCAGCGTGCCTGCCAGCTCGGGGATGTCGTCGGTGTAGGTTGCCGTGCCGGCCACGTGCAGGTGGGCTGATTCGTGCGGGCGCGAGACGCCCACTTGCTGCGTCGAAATGGCGCTCCTGGCTTCGCTCGCGGCGTCGAGCAGGAAGGGTTCGGTTTGCTTGTTCATGCCGATCTCTCCTTACGCGGTAGCGGTGGCGGTGGCCGCGCCCGCGCCGATGGCGCGGACATTGACGGCGGCGGCGGGCAGCGCGTCGGCGCGCGTTTCCAGCCAGAAGCGGTACAGCAGGTTGGCGGCGCCGCGGCTGCGGTACGCGGCGGTGGCGCGCATATCGGACAACGGCGTGAAGTCCCGCGCCAGCGCGCTCATGCCGGCGCGGGCGCTGGCTTCGGTCCAGGGCTGGCCGATCAGCGCGGCTTCCGTCAGTGCCCCGCGCTTGGGCGTGGCAGCCATGCCGCCGAAGGCCACGCGCGCATGGCGGATCACGCCGTTTTCCAGCGTCAGCGCAAAGGCCGCGCAGACAGCGGAAATGTCTTCGTCAAAGCGTTTTGACAGCTTGTAGGTACGGAAGTGCTCCGGCCCGGCCAGCGGCACGCGCAGCGCCGCGACGAACTCGCCTTCGGCCATGGCGGTCTTCTGGTAGGCCAGGTAGAGGTCTTCCAGCGCAAGGGTGCGGCGCACGTCGCCGCGCTGCAGCACCACTTCGGTGCCAAGCGCGATCAGCGCGGGCATGGAGTCGCCGATCGGCGAGCCGTTGGCGATATTGCCGCCCAGCGTGCCGGCATTGCGGATCGGCAGGGAAGCGAAACGCTTCCACAATTCCTCCAGCTCGGGATGGACGTCGTTCAGCGCGGCGTAGGCGCGCTCCAGCGAGACCGCCGCGCCGATTTCCAGGGCGCCATCGATTTCGCGGATGCCGTTCAGGTCAGCCACCTGGCCCACGTATAGCAGGTTGCCCAGTTCGCGGAACTGCTTGGTCACCCACAGCCCCACGTCGGTGCTGCCGGCCAGGATGCGCACGCCGGGCTCGGCGGCCTTGATGGCGGCAAAAGCCGAGGCGGTGCGGGGCGCGTAGAAGTGCTGGCCTTCGGCGCTGTAGTGGAAGGTGTCGTCGCGCTGCAGCGCGCGCAGCGTGTCGGCGATCTGGCGCGGGTCCAGCTTGCTGGCCTGCGGCGCAGGCAGCGCCATCATGCGCTGGCCAGCTTCGATGATGGGGCGGTAGCCGGTGCAGCGGCACAGGTTGCCGGTCAGGGCGTCGCAGATGGCCTCGCGCGCCGGGGCGCGGCCGGTGCCGGCGTCCTCGGATTTTTGCTGGTACAGCGCCCACAGCGACATCACAAAGCCGGGGGTGCAGAAACCGCACTGGGAGCCATGGCACTCCACCATCGCCTGCTGCACCGGGTGCAGCGCGCCGTCGGCCTGGCGCAAGTCTTCCACGGTGATCAGCGCGCGGCCGTCCAGCGTGGGTAGGAACTGGATGCAGGCATTGACCGCCTTGAACTCGACCTGGCCGTTTTCGCCCAGCTCGCCCAGTACCACGGTGCATGCCCCGCAATCGCCTTCGGCGCAGCCCTCCTTGGTGCCCGTGCAGCGCGCGTCCTCGCGCAGGTACTGCAGCACGGTGCGGGTAACGGGGGCGTCTGCGACCTCCGTGACCTTGCCCCGGTGGTAAAAGCGGATGGTTTGCGTCTCCATGGTGTCTTCTCTCTTTGTGGATGGGGCCAAACATAGCACTGACGCCGATGATGCAATATTCGGCCCAGGTGATATGCCCCATCAAGCGGGGAGAGCGTTCTGGCGGCCGGCGAGGGCGGCGGCCACCGGATTTGACCAATGACGGGGTGCGTGACATACACTATGCGCCGTTCCCATTCCCCACGCCACCGGCCGCAAAGCGCGCCAGGCGCCCCCTCGCCATGCACGGACGCGACCATCTCGACACCTATTTGCTGCGGGTGCTGCACACTCTGCTCACCGAGCAGAGCGTGACCCGCACCGCGGTCCGCCTCGGCCAGTCGCAGCCCGCCATCAGCAATACGCTCAAGCGGCTAAGGGAAATCACGGGGGATGCCATCCTGGTGCGCGGCAAGAGCGGCATGGTGCCGACCGAGCGCGGCCGCGAGCTGCTGCAGCTGGCCGAACAGAGCCTGGCGGCCATGGACCGCATCGCCCGGCCGCCCCAGCATTTCGACCCGGCCACCACGACCCGTACCTTTCACCTGGGCGCGCCGGACTACCTGGACGCCTTCTTCCTGCCCAACATCGTCGAGCGCGTGCGCCGGCTGGCGCCCGGCGCCAAGCTGTTCGTGCACCCGATGACGTCATCGAGCGACTTCCTCGACAGCCTGGAGCAAGGGCAACTCGACATCGTGGTCGGCAACTGGCTGTCGCCACCGGAGCATCTGCATATTTCGCCGCTGTTCGACGATGAGGTGGTGTGCATGCTGGGGGCGCAGCATCCGCTGGCGCGCAAGGGGCTGACCCTCAAGCACTACCTGGAGATGCCGCACCTGGCGCCGGCGCCTTATGCCTCGATGCAGCGCAGCATGATCGACCAGGCGCTGGCCGAGCAGGGGTACAAGCGCAATATCCAGGTCACGTTGCCGTATTTCGGGCTGGTGCCGTATGTGTTGATGAAGACCGATATGGTGTTCACCACGGGACGGCAGTTTGCCGCGCATTATGCGCAGTACCTGCCGCTGAAGATGGTGCCTTCGCCGGTGGCGTTTCCGCGGATGCGGTTTTATCAGCTGTGGCATGAGCGGTGTCATGCTGCGCCGGATGTGATGTGGATGCGCAGGATGATTGCGGAGGTGGCGGGGGAGTTGCCGGTGTTGCCTGTTTTGGCGAGGATGGGGGAGGGGTAAGGTGGGGGGGCAAGAGCAGAACCGTTTGCTCTTGTTCACGCTTCGGATTTGATTTTTCGGTGTTGGTTTTTGGACCCAAGGGCCATACGACATCCCCCTGCGGGGGCTGCCGGTCACTTTTCTTTGACCGGCAAAGAGGGTGGAGACAAAACAAAGAAAGACCTATTCTTCCTAAACTGAACATGGAGATGCAGTCATGGGGAAGATGG
>NZ_JBWKVH010000048.1:0-54385 GCF_059421605.1 Cupriavidus sp. GW821-FHT02F09 | reverse complement strand
GCGCCTTTTTTGCCTACTTTTTTGGCAAGACAAAAAAGTAGGTCGCCGCCCCGCAGGGGTGGTGAAACTGCAGTTGAGGTTGAAGTTGAAGCTGAATTTGCAGTTAAGCCCTTGATTCCACCCAATAAACTCACTTCCTCACCAACCTCAACTTAGTAATCTCCGACGGCGCCCCAAACCGCTTAGGAGGCCCCCAATACCCGGTCCCCCTGCTCACATACACCCACATCGCCTCATGCCGGTTCAACCCGGCGGTATAAGGCTGCTGCATCGGCACGAACAGGTTCCAGGGCCAGAACTGGCCGCCATGCGTATGTCCGGAGAGCTGCAGGTCGAAGCCCGCGGTGGATGCAGCCGGCGCCGTGCGCGGCTGGTGCGCTAGCAGCACGCGCGCGGCTACCACCGCCGGGGCGCCGTGCAGCGCGCGCGCCGGGTCGCTGCGGTGGCTCTCGTCGAAACGGTGGGCGGAAAAATCGGTCACGCCTGCCAGCACCAGCGCTTCCTCCTCTTCCCCGATCACCACATGCTCGTTCATCAGCACGCGCAGGCCCAGTCCGCGCAGCTCCGCGATCCACGGCTCGGCGCCAGCGTAATACTCATGGTTGCCGGTGACAAAGTAGGTGCCATGGCGGGCCTTCAGGTTGCCTAGCGGGGCCGTGTGCCGGGACAGCTCGCGCACGGTGCCGTCGACCAGGTCGCCGGTGATGGCGATGGCGTCCGGGGCCAGCCCGTTGACGCGGGCGACGATGCGCTCCAGGTAGGCGCGCTTGATGGTGGGGCCAACGTGGATGTCGCTGATCTGCACGATGGTGAAGTCGTGCAGCGAGTCAGGCAGGCCGGCGATGGGGACTTCCACCTCGACCACCTGCGCCAGCCGCCGCGCATTGAAAAATCCCATCACGGTGACCAGCAGCGCCAGCACCGGCACCGTGGCGGCGGAGCGGGGCAGCAGCCATGCCGGGTGCCAGCCGGCCATCGCGCTCAACAGCAGCACGACGTCGCGTGCCAGCGTCAGTATCAGCAAGGAAGAGAAGAAACCCATGGCCAGCATGCCCACCCAGGTCAGCGCGTCGGACCACGGCTGGTCCAGGCGCCGCGCCAGCAGGCCTGCGGGAATCAGCGGCCACGATAGCGCCAGCCACGCTACGGCCAGCGCCTTGATGGCAAAGGATACCGGCATGTCGGGTAACAGGCGCAAGCCGATATAGCCGTGGAGCAGGCCAACCACGAGGGCGGCGACGAAAACGGTGGTGCGAGGGGGCATGCCACCTCCAGGGTGTGGGAGTCGGGGCCGGATGCTTCCAGCATTGATATTGTTTTAGAGCATTTCGGCGACGCCGCGACGCTGTGACAGTGTGGCGGGCGTCCTGGAATTGTCGGCGCTGAGCCGCTTTTCCGTTTTGCGCATCGATGGTGTACGTGAGGCCCCCGGCCCGCAGATTCAAGGGGCGTGAGCTGTGCCCGAAAGCACTTAAGTCGCTTGCAAGACAGATTGAATTACTTGCACCACCTCAGTGGTTCCACTTGCATGAACAGTTGCGCATGCTTGCGGCAGCCGCCGCAGGTGCAAATGAACCCGTCGGGTTGGCTGTGGGGCGGCGCGCTGTCGCTCACGTTGCTGTGGCTGCTGGCCACCTGCGGCTAGCACGAGGTGCCGCCGGCGGCGCTGCGGGCGGTGCCAGAGCAGATCATCAAGACCGCGGCACAGGAATCGCCGGTCACTTTCGAGTTTGTCGAACAGACGGAGAGCAGTCAGGCGGTGGATATCCGCGGCCGACGTGTTGCGGGCGCGCTACAAGGGCGGCAACTCCAGCTACCTCGAAGTCACCACCGCGCAGGAGAAGCTGTTCGATGCGCAGCTCGCCGCCATTCAGGGGCAGGTCGATGTGTTGAATGGCACGGCAGCCTTGTACAAGTCGCTGGGCGGCGGATGGCCGGCGGTGCCGGCCGAGGTCAGGGATGCCGGGCTGAGCGGCAACGCGCACCCCGTGATGCGCTGAGTGGGCCGCTTGCGCCGCCCGCTCAGGCTCCGCGCGCCGACCAGTTAGCGCCACGCACGCCAAGCGCCGTCACCACGCCATAAGCGGTGATGCCCAGCGCCACGCCCAGGAAGTGCCCGTCCAGGCCCATGCCCGCGACGTTCGCCAGCAGCCAGCCGCCGCCGGCGGCCAGCGCGATGCGCGAGATGCCGGCCGCGATCGGCCAGCCCATGCGGCCAGCGCCCATCGACGCGAAATACAGCGCCATGCCCAGCCCGAAGCCGCCGAAGGCCGGCGCGACCCAGGACAGCGCGCGCGCCGCGATG
Source organism: Cupriavidus sp. GW821-FHT02F09 (assembly GCF_059421605.1). Taxonomy (NCBI): domain Bacteria; kingdom Pseudomonadati; phylum Pseudomonadota; class Betaproteobacteria; order Burkholderiales; family Burkholderiaceae; genus Cupriavidus; species Cupriavidus sp. GW821-FHT02F09. The sequence continues at coordinate 52,080 of NZ_JBWKVH010000048.1, read as the reverse complement.
CTCGCCACTTCGGCGTCCTTGGTGAAGAACCCGGCAAAGGCATCCGGCGCCAGTCCCACCACCGCACCCACCGCGCCGGCCACCGCCAGCGCCATCAGCGCGCCGGCCCAGGCCGTGCGGCGTGCGGTGGCCCAGTCGCCGGCACCGACTGCTCGCCCCACCAGCGCGGTTAGCGCGGAGCCCACGCCGAACGCTAGCGGGATCATCAGGAACTCCAGCCGCGCCGAGATGCCGTATGCGGCCACCGCGGCGGTGCCATAGTGGCGCAGCTGGGTGGTCACAAGGATCGTGGACAGGTTGGCCACCGAGGCCAGCGCGCAGGCCACCAGCCCCACTGACAGGATGCGTGTGAACAGCGCGCGTGACGGACGGATGCGCAGCATCGGCACGAACCCCGCGCCGCCCCGCAGCACCACCCAGGCCATGGCCAGCGCCGCCGCCCACGACACCGCCGCCAGTGACGCGCCGATACCGGCCAGGCCCATGCCCACCGGCTCGGCCAGCGTCCAGGCCAGCGCCGGGAAGACGATCCACATCAGCGAGAGCACCCGCGCCGCCAGCGCATGGCGGCCACCGCCGCGCAGCACCGATGCCAGCGTGTTGGCCAGCCAGGCCGGCACCGCGCCGGCGCCGAACAGCCAGATGGCATACGTGGCGGCCGCGTCCGCCGCGGTCTGCCCCGCCACCGCGCCCAGGACGGCGCGCGGGAAGCCGGCCATCGCCACGGCAAACGCCAGCCCCGCCGTGACCGCGATGATGAGTGCGTGCAGCACCAGCGACGAGGCCTCCTCGCGCTTGTTCGCGCCCAGCGCGCGGGCGATGGCCGCCACCACGCCACCGCCCATGGCGCCGGTGGACATCTGCTGCAGCAGCAAGGCAAACGGCAGCACTACCGCCCAGCCCGCCAGCGCCGCCGTGCCCTGGCGCGCCGCCAGCCAGGTCTCGATCAGTTGCGCGCCTGCCTGCAGGAAGGCGATCAGGCTGGTGGGCGCGGCCAGCAGCAGGATGCGGCGCATCAGTTCGCGCATCAGCGGGTGTGCGTGGGTGGCAATGGATGCGGCTGCGGCTGGCGCCATCGCGGCTCCGGCCATGGGATTGGCTTGCGGCTCATTCATGGCTGGACTCCGTTTCGTCTGTCGGTTGCTCGTCCGCGGTTTGCAGGCCGGCAGCGGCGCCAAAGCGCCGCCGCAGATAGCTGCCCGCGCCAGGGCCTGGCGCCACGCGCAGGTCGTCCAGCGTCAGCGGACTGCCGTCCGGGCGGGCCAGCGCCGGCGTGGCGATCTCCGCGCCGGTGTGCTTGTCCTGCAGCAAGGTGAGCGGGCCGCGCTCGTCGGTCATCCAGCGGTCGGCCCAGGCCTTCAGCGCCACGAAGGCGGGGAAGAAGTCGCGGCCTTTTTCTGTGAGGTGGTAGGCATGCCGTGCACTGTCGGGCGCCGGCACGCGCTCCAGCATGCCGTGTTCCACCAGCGTCTTCAGGCGTGCGCTGAGGATGTTGGGCGCGATGCCCAGGTGGCGCTGGAATTCATCAAAGCGGGTGCTGCCGTAGAACGCCTCGCGCAGCAAAAGAATGGCCCAGCGCTCGCCCAGCACCGCCATCGAGCGGGCAATCGGGCAAGGCATGCTGGCAAAGTCGGTATGTCCCATGGTCTCCTCTCGCGCGGCTTGCAGGGTTGGCTCGGGTTTTTACTTTCGTTTTGCAAGCCAAGGGTTTCGGCGCATCTTAACTTGCAATTTGAAAGTTTGCTGGCGCGCTGCAAGCGGCGTGCGGGGACTACGGTGCGCACAAAGCGGTACCGCCCGGGGCGCTGAAGACATCCAGCGCCGGAATCCGCGCGCGCAGGAAGTCGATCAAGGTGCGCGTGGCCATCGACGGATGCAGGTTGGGCGTGGTGATGATGTAGAGCCGGCTGCCCAATCCTTCCGGTTTCCATTCGGTCAGCACCGGCACCAGCCGGCCTTCGCGCACATCGTCCCAGCCGGCGTAGACCGGCAGCAGGCCCACGCCGTGGCCGTCGCGTACCGCGCGCATCAGGAAGGGGAAATGCTCGGACTGCAGGTGCGGGCTCAGTTCCACCTCTTCGCGCTGCTCGCCGCGGTTGAGCGTGAGCACGAAGCGCCGGGCGGGATAGGGCGGGCACAGGAATTGGCAGCGCGCCAGGTCGGCCGGGGTTTGCAGCGGGCCGTGGCGGGCCAGGTAGCCGGGCGAGGCGCAGAGCTGCCAGTCGATGGCGCAGATGTCTCGCGCTACGTGGTCCAGCGGCGGCTGCGAAGTCACCTTGAGCGCCACGTCGATCTCCGCGGCGATCAGGTCCACCACGCGGTTGGCAAAAAACACGCGCAGCGAGATGCCGGGATGCTGCCCGGTGAATTCCAGCAGCAGCGGCGCGAGGAAGGTGTCGCCCAGCCCGGTCGGCACGCTCACGCGCACGTGGCCGCGCAGGGTGGTGCCAAGGCTGTCGATCTCCGCCTGGGCGGACGCCACTTCCTGCAGGATGCGCAGCCCGTGCTGGTAAAGCGCGCGGCCCGCCTCGGTCAGCTCTAGCCGGCGCGTGGTACGGCGCAGCAACTGCGCGCCGGCCTGGTGCTCCAGTTCGCGCAGCTGGCGGCTGACCTGCGAGCGCGTGACGCCGCGCCGCCGCCCCGCCTCGGACAAGTTGCCGGCTTCGACGATATCGACGAAGGCCTGGATCAGGTTGAGGTCCATCCGGGATTCCATGGAGAATTGTCGCGTATGGCGCAACATTGTGAGTCGCTGCGAGGGAATTGTCGATACGGGGAGCCGAGGCTACAGTGACCATGCCCTGCGGGATCGCCAAGGCAGGGCCAGGCGGGCGCGACACCGCCCTGAAACAAGCAGGAGACACCATGTTCAAGAACGATCTTTTCGCCGGCCAGCGCGTGCTGATCACCGGTGGCGGCACCGGGCTGGGCCTGATCATGGCCGAGCGCCTGGCGGGGCTGGGGGCGGAGCTGCACCTGTGCGGGCGCCGGCTGGCGGTGCTGGACGAGGCCGCTGAGGTGCTGCGCCACCAGCACGGCACCAAGGTCGTGACGCACGCGGTGGACATCCGCGACGCGGCTGCCGTCGACGCCATGATCGAGACCATCTGGAGCGGGCACGGCCCGCTCGATTGCCTGGTCAACAACGCCGCAGGCAACTTCATCAGCCGCACCGAGGATCTGTCTCCCAACGGCTTTCACGCCATCTCGGACATCGTCTTCCGCGGTACCTTCTACACCACGCAGGCCGTGGGCAAGCGCTGGATCCGCGACGGCCATCCCGGCTCGGTCCTGTCCATCGTCGTGACCTGGGTCTGGACCGGCTCGCCTTTCGTGGTGCCGTCCGCCATGTCCAAGGCGGGCGTGGACGCCATGACCAAGTCGCTGGCCGTGGAGTGGGGCCGCCACGGCATCCGCTGCAACGCCATCGCGCCGGGCGTGATCCCCACCGAAGGCGCGGGCTCGCGCCTGCGTCCGCAGGATGCGCAGCAAGACGCGATGAGCGGCCAGAACCCCACGGGCCGCATCGGCCAGCCGCAGGATATCGGCAACCTGGCCGCTTTCCTGCTGGCTCGCGACAACGCGTGGATCAACGGGCAGACCATTGCGCTGGATGGCGGCGACTACCTTGCCAACGGCGCTTATTTCAAGCAGTACCTGGATTGGGGCGATGCCGAATGGCAAGCCGCGCGCGAGCGCATCGCGGCCACGAACGCCGCCGATCGTGCCGGGCGCACCGTCAACGCACCGACCCCGACCCGCTCTACCACCAAGCCTAGCCAGGCTGGAGACAACTGATGGCCGCTGACCTCCTGTTTGAAGACATCCACCGTACCGGCGCCGAACTGAGCGAGCGCGGCGCGCGCCTGGCCGGCGGCCTGCGCGCGCTTGGCCTGGGCGAAGGCGACGTGGTCGCGGTGCTGCTGCGCAACGACCCGGTCTTTGCCGATATCGTGCATGCCTGCCGCACGGCCGGCACTTACTATTGCCCGATCAACTGGCACTTCACGGCGGAAGAAATCCGCTTCCTGCTGACCGACAGCGGCGCCCGGGCCTTGATCGTCAGCGCCGACCTGCTGGACGGCGTGCGCGCCGTGGTGCCCGCAGGCGTGCAGGTGCTGGCCGTGGCGGCGCCGGGCCAGGACAGCCCCGCTGGCACCACCGGCTACGAAAGCTGGCTTGCAGAGCAGCAGCCCTACGATGGCCCGCGCGTGGCGCCGCGCGGCCACATGGCCTACACCTCTGGCACCACCGGCCGCCCCAAGGGCGTGCTGCGCGCCGCGCCGCCGCTGGCCATGCTGGACGAGCAGCTCGCGCGCATGCGCTCGGTGGTGGCGCAGACCATGGGCATCGTGCAGGGCACGCGCGCGTTGATGGCCGCGCCGCTGTACCACAGCGCGCCGGGCGTGTTCATCCAGAACGCGCTGCAGCTTGGCGAGCGCCTGGTGCTGTGCGCGCGCTTCGATCCGGAGCAGGTGCTGGCGCTGGTGGAGAAGCACCGCATCGACGTGCTCTACCTGGTGCCGATCATGTATGTGCGCATGCTCAAGGTGCCGCCCGACGTGCGCGCCCGTTATGACTTGTCCTCGCTGCGCTTTGTCGCCTCGACCGGAGCGCCGTGCGCGCCCGAGGTCAAGCGCGCCATGCTGGACTGGTTCGGCCCGGTGATCCATGAAACCTATGCTTCAAGCGAGGCCGGCATGATTACCGTGGCCACGCCGGCCGACGCCGTGGCCAAGCCCGGCACGGCGGGGCGCCCGGTTGACCAGGGCGAAGTCCGCATCCTGGATGAGCACGGCGTTGCCTGCGCCACCGGCGAGATCGGCCTGGTCTATGTGCGCCAGCCCGCCTACCCGGACTTCACCTATCGCAACAACGAGGCAGCGCGCCGCGCCATCGACCGCGACGGCCTGGTCAGCCTGGGCGACATGGGCTACCTGGACGCCGATGGCTACCTCTTTATCTGCGACCGCGCCTCCGACATGGTGATCTCCGGCGGCGTGAACATCTACCCGGCCGAGATCGAGCACGAGCTGGTGCGCTATCCCGGCGTGGCCGACTGCGTGGTGTTCGGCGTACCCGACGACGAATACGGCGAGCGGCTGCTGGCCATGGTGCAACCGGTGGCGGGCGCCACGCTGGAAGAGGGCGCCATCATCGAATGGCTGCGCCAGCGCCTGTCCGGCTTCAAGGTGCCGCGCACCATCGTGGTGGAGGCGTTGCTGCCGCGCGACGATAGCGGCAAGCTGGCCAAGCGCCGCCTGCGCGACAAGTACTGGGAAGGGCGCACGCGGCGGGTTTGAGCCGCACCGGGCACCGAATGCCAAGTACCGAGTACCGAGTACCGAACACCAGACGTCAAAAAACGTCAAGGAGACTACACAATGCATAGCTGGAAAACCGGATGGCGCGCCTGGGCCGGCGCCGCCGTCTTCGCCTGTTCGCAACTGGCCGCTGCCGCCTATCCCGACCGCCCCATCAAGCTGGTGGTGCCCTACACGCCGGGCGGCTCCACCGACCAGTTCGGGCGCGGGCTGGCCGATGGCATGAGCCGCGTGCTCAAGCAGACGGTGGTGGTGGAGAACCGCCCCGGCGCCGCCACCATGATCGGCACGCAAAGCGTGGCGCGCGCACCCGCCGATGGCTACACCATGGTGCTTGCCACCAATGGCAGCATGGTGCTCAATCCCATGCTCTACAAGAAGATCGCCTACGATCCGCCGCGCGACTTCCGGATCTTCACCGTTGGCGCCGAGGCGCCGCTGGTGGTGGTGACCAACAGCCAGGTGCCGGCCACCAATATCCGCGAGTTCGCTGCCTACGCCAAGGCCAGCGGCGGCAAGCTCAACTACGCCTCGGTCGGCCTGGGCAACGCGCTGCAGCTTGCTACCGAAATGCTCAAGACCGAACTCGGGATCTCGGTCACCCACGTGCCATACAACGGCAGCGCGCCGGCGCTCTCGGCGCTGCTCGCCAACGATGTGCAACTGATGGTGGATGTGGTCAGCACCTCGCTGCCCCACATCAAGGGCGGCAAGCTGCGCGCGCTGGCGGTGACCGGCCGCACCCGGCTGGAAGTGCTGCCCAACGTGCCGACCGTGGCCGAGAGCGGCTATCCCAACTTCCAGGCCGCAACCTGGTTCGGGCTCGCCGTGCCGGCGCAGACACCGCCGGACGTGGTGGAAAAGCTGCAGGCCGCGGCCGCGCAGGTCCTCAAGGATCCGCATTTCCGGGCGACCTTCAGCGCACTGGGACTGGTGATTCAGCCGCCGCGCACCCAGGCCGAGATCGACCGCTACGTAGAGGCGGATCGCGAGCATTGGGGCAAGGTCATTCGCGCCAACAACATCAGCCTGGACTGAGCCAGGGGCCTCTGGCGCGCACTTTGTGCGCGGCATGCCCGGCGGCGATCGGCGTATAGTTCCATCACGCCGTGATGAATCCGGCCCTCGGGCTCGTCACGGCGTTTCTTCGCCCACGCCTGCCGCTCCATGAACGACGTCACACCCAATCGCAGCCAAGATCCCGAGCCGTCCGGTCCTGAAGACGTTTCCGGGCGGGCCTCCGACCACAACCGGCTGCGCGCGCTGCGCCGCCGCGCCCGCATGGCAGCGGGCCGCAAGTCGCGCCAGATGTGGCGTATCTCCCGCACCACGCTACGCTACGCCGTCTTCATGTGCGGCGCCGGCTGCGTGGCGCTGTTCTCCCTGATCTTCGCCTGGATTGCCGAGGTGGCACTGCGCTGGAACGCGCACCTGACAGCGGCCACGCCCTGGCTGGCCTTTGTGCTGCTGCCGTTCGGGCTGGCCGCGCTGCGCTGGCTCACCATCGGCCTGGCGCCGCAGGCGCGCGGCAGCGGCATCCCGCAGGTGATCGCCGCGTTCGGCCTGCCCCCGGCGGGGCCGGCGCAGAGCTTGCTGGTGTCGTTCCGCCAGTCCATGTGGAAAGTGCTGCTGACCACCGGCGGGCTGCTGGCGGGCGCCTCCATCGGCCGCGAAGGGCCATCGGTGCAGGTTGGCGCCGCGGCCATGCTCGCCTGGGGGCGCTGGTGCCACGAGAAGCTGCGCTTTCGCATCGGCTTTCATCCTAACGCGCTGATCGCCGCCGGCGCTGCCGGGGGCCTTGCCGCCGCCTTCAATACACCACTGGCGGGCGTGGTGTTCGCCATTGAGGAGCTTGGCCGCGGCACCGCCGTGCGCTGGGACCGGCTGGTGCTGTCAGGGGTGCTGACCGCCGGCTTTCTCTCGCTGGCGGTGCTTGGCAACAATCCCTATTTCAGCGTCAAGACGCCGATCCTCGCGCTGCACGATGCCTGGGGGCCGGTACTGCTGTGCGCCCTGGTCAACGGCGCGCTGGGCGGCCTGTTTGCCAAGCTGCTGACCGGCGGCGTGCCCGCGCTGATGCCGGCACGGCTGCGCGCCTGGCCATTGCAGCATCCCGTGCAGGTGGCGTTCCTGTGCGGCCTGGCGGCCGCGGCGATCGGCTGGTCCACAGGGGGCGCCACCTTCGGCACCGGCTACGGGCAGGCTGCCGGCCTGATCAATGGCGAGCCGCACGCCACGCTGTGGTTCGGCCTGGCCAAGCTGGCGGCGACCGTGGTCTCGTATTTTGCCGGCATTCCCGGTGGCATCTTTACGCCGTCGCTGGCCATCGGTGCCGGCATCGGCGCCAATGTGGCGGACTGGGTCGGCCACCTCTTCGGTGGCATGGCCGAGCCACGCGTGCTGGCGCTGGTGTCGATGGCCGCCTTCCTGGCCGCCGCCACCCAGGCTCCCATCACCGCCAGCGTGATCGTGATGGAGATGACGCGCTCGCAGGACCTCACCTTGTTCCTGCTGGCCTCGTCGCTGCTGGCTTCGTTCCTGGCACGCCAGTTCTGCCCGCACCCGTTCTATCACCAAGTGGGCCATGCTTTCCGGCGCGAGGCGCTTGCAGCCACGCGGAAAGTGGCTCCCGCCGCATAAGCGCAGGCCATGGCCATGGTGCTCGTTGCCGCTTTGTCTTACCATGAGCGGCGCCCGGGCCATGTACCCGGCGCTGTGTACCGGCGGCACATGAGGATCCGCGCCGGCACGACGAACCGGGGAGCACAGATGGCCACAAAACGACCGCCGGGCAGTAACGGCGCACCGCGCCCGCAGCCGCAGTCGCAAAGCCCACGCAAGCCGCAGGGCAAGGAAGGCACGGCTTTACGCGACCTCGGGCCGGACACTGTGTGGCACACGCGTGGCCTGCATGGCCATACCCGCCAGCGCGCGCCGCTACCGTCATCGGCACGCTCGCCGCGGCGGCAGTTGCCGCCCAGCCGGGTGCCGCGCCTGCTGCTGTGGGGCTTGCTGCTGATGGTGCTGGCGGTGATGGCCAGCGCGGTGATGAATATGACGCATTAACCCCCGGCAGTGTGCCTGCATGCCATCTTGTGGCGGGTGGCAGGAACCACGCGCGTAGGGGGCGCTCCAACCCGGAGCTTATCTCAGGAGTCTGGATGAAATACCCCCTCGCCGGGCTGGCTGTCGCCAGCCTGCTGCTGATTTCGCCTTGGGCCGGTGCTGCCTCCAACGATGGTGCCGCCGACAAACTGGCGCCGATGATGGATAGCCTGGAGATCGGCAGCCCGCTGCCCACGCTGCCCGATTGCGCTGACAAGCGCACCCCTGACGGCCGCGACGTGACCGCCCTGTGCGTTGAAGTGCGCGGCGACGGCGTGATGCGCCAGGTTGGCGTGCCGCGCGACAAGCGACCTGCCTTCATGGATGGTCCCCACGTGGTGGCCTTTGTCGACCGCAGCGCCCTGGTCGGCGTCATCGTGCCGACCGACGGCGTGCGCTCCGAGAAAGCCGTGGTGGACAGCCTGACCGCGCGCTACGGCAAGCCCTTTCGTTCCGAGCAGGTGAAGATGAAGGACAAGGCCGGCCAGCCCATCACCAGTGTGCACGCCGGCTGGATGAAAAAGCCGCTGACCGTGGAGCTCTACGCCATTCCGGAGGATCCCAATACCGGCACCATCGAACTGCTGCTGCCCCAGGCCCGCATGCTGATGGCCAACCAGGACAACGCGATGGCGCAACAGCTCAACCCCAAGGCGGCGTCCGCCCCGCAAGCGGCCCCCGGCGGCAAGGGCGCGGAGAAGAAGGGCAAGGAAGGCAGCTGGTAGCGTTTGTGGCTTTGCGGCGCTCCGCGCGCCGCAAAGGCCCTCAAAGTCCTTCCATCACCTTGTCCAGCCCGCGCACCAGCCCGGTCAAGGTATGCACCTTGCGGATCGCCAGCAGGGCGCCCGAGACATAGGGCTTGGAGCCGTCGCCGGACTCATGCTTCAGGTGCAGGCGCTGCCCGTCGGCGCCGAAGATCACCTCCACGCCCAACTGATAGCCCGGCAGGCGCACGGCGTGCACCTGGCTGCCGGACATCGTCGCGCCACGCGCTTCCTTCGGGCCCTTGACCTGGTCGATGGGCACCACCTGCCTGGCCTCACGGACCTGTCCCAGCCGATATGCCAGCTCGCGCACGGTGCCGGAGGGCACGTCGATCTTGCCGGCCTTGGCGTAGTCGATGATTTCCCAGTGCTCCAGGTGGCGCGCGGCCATCTCGGCGAACTTCTGCAGCAGCACCACGGTGATGGCAAAGTTGCCGCAGGCCAGTACGCCGCGCCCGGCCTGGCGCGCGGCGGCATCGATCTCGGCATAGTCCTCGTCGGATAGCCCGGAGGTGCCCACCACCACGTGCGCGTCCTTGGCCAGCGCCTGCAGGATGTTGCGCTTGGCAATGTCCGGCTTGGTGTATTCCACATAAACGTCGAAGGCACCTTGCGCCAGCTCGTCGATGCTGGCCACTGCCACGCCCGGCGTGCCCTTGTGCGCGGTCAGCGCCGCCAGGGCCTGGCCGGCCGCGCCGCGCGACAGCCCGGCCACCAGCGTCATGTCGTGCGCGTGCGCCACGCCGCGCGCCAGTTCGCCGCCGGCCCAGCCGGTCACGCCGCCTACGGCGACTCGAATGCGATTGCTCATCGTCTTGCTCTCCTGATCTGGATGGTTTCCGGGGTGCCCAACCGCGCCGGGCTGGCTGCCAGGTTGTGCAGCATAAGCCTTTCGCGCGCGCGGCGCTGGCTCAGCCCGCGGCGCGGCGCCGGTCGATCTTGCGCGCCAGCACGATCGAGGTGGTGGTGTGATTGACACCATCCAGCGCGCCGATTTCGTCCAGCAGCTTGTCCAGCCGGGCATGGGTGTCGCAGCGGATCACCGCCATGTAGTCCACCGGGCCGCTAACCGAGTTCAGCTCCTCGATTTCGGGAAAGCGCTGCAGCGCCCGCACCACCGCGGGCGCGCTCTTGGGCATCACCGACATGCCGCAGAACGCCAGGATAGCGTTGTCTTCCATTTCCTTGCCCAGCCGCACGCCGTAGCCGGCGATCACGCCATCGCGCTCCAGCCGCGCAATGCGTGCCACCACGGTGGTGCGGGCAATGCCGAGCTTGCGCGCGAGATTGGCGGCATTCTCGCGCGCGTTGGCCTGCAGCAGGGAGAGCAGGTGGCGGTCGGTCTGGTCGAGTTCGGTCATGGGCGGGCTAGTGGCGGGCTAGGGGCGGCGGGCAGGTCAAAAGCACGTGGTTCGTCGATTCGACCGTTGATCTTGCCGAATCGTTCGATTGTGAGGCCTTTTCGTCAATCTTGTTCCTTCATTCTGCCTGTGCCCGCAACCATACTTCAGCTATGGGCTTGCTCCGCTGAATCACTTCCATGAGGGACATCATGACCTGCATTACGCCAACCGGCCATCTGGACCAAACTGGACAGAACACCCAAACCAGGCAGACGCCGATGCGCGTGGTCGTGCTGGGCGCGGGCAAGATCGGCCGCACCATCGCCATCATGCTGCATGACAGTGGCGACTACCGCGTGACCCTGGTTGACCGCGAGCCCACCCATCTCGAGGGCGTGCCAGAGGGCATCGCCGTGCGCATCGGCGACCCGGACCAGACCGAGGATTGCGCCCGGCTGCTCGGCGGCGCGCAGGCCGTGCTCAACGCACTGCCATTCCACGCCGCGGTTGGCGTGGCCACGGTAGCGGCCAGCCTTGGCGTGCATTACTTCGACCTGACCGAAGACGTTGCCGCCACCCACGCCATTCGCCGCCTGGCCGAGGGTGCGCGCTCCGTGCTGATGCCGCAATGCGGGCTGGCGCCCGGCTTTATCGGCGTGGTCGGCAATGACCTCGCCCAGCGCTTCCTGCGCGGCGGTGGCGAACTGCTCGACCTGAAGATGCGCGTTGGCGCGCTGCCGCGCTACCCGAGCAATGCGCTCAAGTACAACCTGACCTGGAGCACCGAAGGCCTGATCAACGAATACTGCAACCCGTGCGAGGCCATCGTCGATGGCCGCCGCGTGGAAGTGCCAGCGCTGGAAGGGCTGGAGAGCTTTGCGCTGGACGGCATCGAGTACGAAGCCTTTAATACTTCAGGAGGGCTTGGGACCTTGCCCGAGACGCTGGCGGGCCGGGCGCGCGACGTGGACTACAAGTCGATCCGCTATCCGGGCCACTGCGCGGTGATGAAGCTGCTGCTCAACGACCTGCGCCTGCGCGAGCGCCGCGACTGGATGCGCGAGATCTTCGAGAGCGCGATCCCCGCCACGCAGCAGGACGTGGTGATCGTGTTCGCCAACGCCACCGGCTATGCCGCCAGCGGTGGCAAAGGCGGGCGCGGGCCGCTGACACAGGCGTCGTTCTCGGTGCGCATTGGCGGCGCGCAAACGGCTGCCGGCCACGTCAATGCGATCCAGCTCACCACGGCGGCCGGCATCTGCACCGCGCTGGACCTGGTTGCCAATGGCGAGCTGCCACAGGCCGGCTTCGTTGCGCAAGAGGCGATGCCGCTGGACGTTTTCCTGGCCAACCGTTTTGGCCGACACTACACCCGTCATCCGCTTCAAGAGGCAACGGTATGAAAGCAAAGGAATTCGCGGCCTGTTGGCAGGCCATCGGGCTGACGCCGCCGTGGCGCGACGGCGAAGGCCCCACCGGCGCGTTGCCGGTGCACTCGCCGATCGACGGCGAGGCATTCGGGCACCTGCCCGCCTGCAGCCACGCCGAGGCCGATGCGCGCATCGAACGCGCTCGCGTGGCGCAAGCCAGCTGGGCGCTGGTGCCCGCGCCAGTGCGCGGTGAGGTGGTGCGGCGCTTTGGCGAAGTGCTGCGCGAACACAAGAAGCATCTTGGTGAACTGGTTTCGCTGGAGGCCGGCAAGATCCTGCAGGAAGGGCTCGGCGAGGTGCAGGAGATGATCGACATCTGCGACTTCGCCGTCGGCCTGTCGCGCCAGTTGCATGGCCTTACCATCGCCTCGGAGCGGCCACGGCATGCGATGCGCGAGACCTGGCATCCCTATGGCCTGTGCGGCGTGATCTCGGCCTTTAACTTTCCCGTGGCGGTCTGGGCCTGGAACGCGGCGCTGGCGCTGGTGTGCGGCAATGGCGTGATCTGGAAACCGTCGGAAAAAACGCCCCTCACCGCGCTGGCCATGCAGAGCTTGCTTGACGGCGTGCTGGAGATTGCCGCGCCACAGCACGTTGGCATCGCCACCGTGCTCTCGGGTGGCCCGGCGCTAGGCCAGCATCTGGTGGAACACGCCGCTGTGCGGCTGGTGAGCGCCACCGGCTCCACCCGCATGGGCCGCGCCGTGGGCATCGCTTGCGCCGAGCGGTTCAAGCGCGCCATCCTGGAACTCGGTGGCAACAATGCCGCGATCATCGCGCCCTCGGCCGATCTCGAACTCGCTGTGCGCGCCATGACCTTCTCGGCGGCGGGCACGGCCGGGCAGCGCTGCACGTCGCTGCGCCGCGCCTTCGTGCATGTCGACGTGCTGGAGGCCGTTACCACGCGCCTGATCCAGGTGTTCGGCCGCCTGCCGGTGGGCGATCCGCTGGCCGAGACAACGCTGGTCGGTCCGCTGATCGATGGCGCCGCGGGCGCCGCCATGGCCGCCGCGCTGCTGCGCTGCCGCGAGCATGGCAATACCGTGCACGGCGGCGAGCGCGTACTGGCCGAAAAGTACCCCAATGCCGAGTACGTGCGGCCCGCGCTGGTGCTGACCGATCGCCAGCACGAGATGATGCTGAGCGAAACCTTCGCGCCGATTCTCTACGTGATGCCGTACACCACGCTGGACGAAGCCATCGCGCTGAACAATGCGTCGGAGCATGGTTTGTCGTCTTGCATCTTCACCGAGTCGCTGCGCGAGGCGGAGCGCTTCATGTCGGCAAGCGGCAGCGATTGCGGCATTGCCAATGTGAATATCGGCACCAGCGGGGCGGAGATTGGCGGTGCGTTCGGTGGTGAGAAGGCGACTGGCGGCGGGCGTGAATCCGGCTCGGACGCCTGGAAGGGGTATATGCGGCGCGCTACCAATACCGTGAACTATGGTGATGCGCTGCCGTTGGCGCAGGGGGTGCGGTTTGATGTCTGAGGCCTGAGGCCTGAGGTCCGAGTCCTTTACGTTCACCCAAACGTTGCGATTCGTAACAAGGGTTACAGCAGGTTGACCCTGTATTACTAAACCGCCCCGTATAACGTTCTTATGGCTAGACCAAGGCTAAACAAGCCACAAGGACGATGAGATGAAAACGTTGATGATGGGACTCGCGATGGTTGGCGCCGCCATGCTTGGCGGTTGTGCGGTCTACCCGGCTTATCCCGGCTATGGCTATGGGGGTGGCGAGGTCGCAGTGGCGCCGGCGCCGGTCTACGCGGCGCCGCCGGTGGTGGTGGCCCCTGGGTTTTACGGTGGCTACTATGGCTATCGCGGCGGCTACTACGGCGGCCGCCGCTATCGCTACTGGCATTGAAGCGAGAGCGGTAGTACGGGCTAGCAGGGGTAGAACGAGGTTAAACGCGTTTGTCGGGCTGTCAGGCCTGCCCGTTGAGCCCGGCCCAGCTCGGCGCCAGCGTCTGCGGCACGTCGATCAGGTCCAGCACGCGGCCAACCGTATGGTCGACCAGTTCCGCCACGCTCTGCGGCTTCTGGTAGAAGCCGGGTACCGGGGGAAAGATGATGCCGCCCATCTCGGTGACGGCGGTCATGTTGCGCAGGTGCGCGAGGTTCAACGGCGTTTCGCGCACCATCAGCACCAGCTTGCGGCGCTCCTTGAGCGTGACATCCGCGGCGCGGGTGATGAGATTGTCGGACAGGCCATGCGCCACGGCCGCGAGCGTGCGCATGGAGCAGGGCGCCACCACCATCGCATGGGCGGCAAACGAGCCGCTGGCAATGGTGGCGCCAATATCGCGCACGTTGTGGACCACCTGGGCAAAGCCCTCCACCTCGGCCTTGCTGATGTCGAGTTCGTGCTGCAGGTTCATCACGCCCGCCGCCGAGATCAGCAGATGGGCCTCTACGCCAGGCGCGGCGCCCAGTATCTGTACCAGACGGACCCCATAGACCGCGCCGGTGGCGCCGGTGATCGCGACGACGATGCGCCGCGGCTTGCCCTCACCCGCTGCACCCGCCGCTGCGCCCGCTGCGGTCATGTCGCGCTCAGGCCTTGAGCAGCGATTGCAGTTCGCCGTTCTGGTACATCTCCATCATGATGTCCGAGCCGCCGACGAACTCGCCGTTCACGTAGAGCTGCGGAATGGTCGGCCAGTTGGCGTAAGTCTTGATGCCTTGGCGGATGCCGTCGTCTTCCAGCACATTGACCGTGGTCGGCGCGTCGACGCCGCAGGCCTTCAGGATCTGGATCGCACGGCCGGAGAAGCCGCACATCGGGAACTGGGCGGTGCCCTTCATGAACAGGACCACCGGGCTGCCCTTGACGATCTGGTCGATCTTTTGCTGCACGTCACTCATGATGTCTCTTTTCAGTTGCTCGCGGTGCAGGCACTGGCCAGCACCGCTATCGGGAAATCGGAAAGGCGCGCGTGATGCGTGCGCCTTGATGCAATCAAGTATTTGATTTTACCGGAATCGGCTGCCGGCTTCAGGCGGCCGCCCCGGCCTGCGCCGACAGGCGAGCCGCGCTGCATCGTTCATGGCCTGCCAGGTCGCGCGCGGTAAAGATCTCGGCCATGCCGGCGGCGGCCAGCAGGTCGCGGGCAGCCTGGCCCTGGTCGTAGCCGTGCTCCATCAGCAGCCAGCCGCCCGCATGCAGGCGCGCGGCGGCCCCGGCCACGATTGCCCCCAGGTCCGACAAGCCATCGCCATGATCGGTCAGCGCATCGATCGGCTCGAAGCGCAGGTCGCCCTGGCCCAGGTGCGGGTCCGCGGCGGCGATATAGGGCGGATTGCTCACGATCAGGTCGAAGCGCAGGCCAGCGGGCAGCGCGGCGTACCAGTCGGAGGCCAGGAAGCGCACATTGCCGGCGCCCAGGGCGCGCGCGTTGTCTTGCGCCACCTGCAGCGCGCCGGGCGAGATATCCGTTGCCCAGACCTCGGCGTCGGGCCGTTCGCAGGCCAGCGTGACGGCCAGCGCGCCGGATCCGGTGCCCATGTCGAGCACCCGGGGCGCAACCAGTGGCGCCAGCAGCTTCAAGGCCGCTTCCACGGCGATTTCGGTGTCCGGGCGCGGAATCAGCACATCCGGGGTCACGCGGAAGGCGCGCCCGAAGAATTCCCGCTCCCCCAGCAAGTAGGCCACCGGCTCGCCGCCCAGGCGGCGCCCGAGCAAGGCGGCCACGCTGTCGCGCTGGGCCGGGGCAAGCGTTTCGTCGTCGCGCGTGATCAGCTGGGTGCGGGTGAGCCCGGTGACATGGCTGATCAGCAGTCGCGCCTCCAGCGCTGGCAAGCCGGCCGCCGCAGCCACGGCCAGGGCGTCGCGTACCGTGGCCGTCTCAGGCAGTGAGACCGGCGTGGTGGCATTGGGGCTGGGGGAGGTGGCGGTGGACGTGGTGCTGGGCATGGAGAAGGCAAAAAAACAAAACCCCGCCGGGAGGTGCCCTGACGGGGTTTGCAGTGTAACGCGCTTGCCCGGGCGGCGGTGCCTGGGCGCGATGCGCCAGTGTCTTGCCGCCGTGGCGTGCGGATTACTTGTTGACGGCGTCCTTGGCCTTGTCCGCGCTGGCGTTGACAGCATCCTTGGCGGCGTCCTTGGCCTTTTCCATGGCATTGCCGGCATCGACCTTGGCCTTCTCGGCGGCAGCGGAAACGTCGGAGGCAGCGCTGCTGGCAGCGGCCTTGGCAGCATCGGCGGCATTGCTGGCGGCGGATGCGGCGTCGCTGGCGGCGGCCTTGGCGGATTCGGCGGCGCTTTGCATGGCGCTGTCGGCGCTCGGCGTGGCGGGGGCTTCTTCCTTCTTGCTGCAGGCAGCCATGGCGGCGGTGATCATCAACAGCGCGAGCAATTTCTTCATGATTTCGTCCTTTTGTCCGTTTTCGAGTGGCGACACGCCGACCTCTGTATGGCGGCTCAGTCGGAATCGATTATAGACAGCGAAAAATGGTGCGCCAGTGCTGTTGCAAGCATTTACAACAGATACAAAGGTTTTCGTAAAGAAATCGCGATTTATGCAGCGCGATCCAAAAATCTGCCTTAATGACCGGTAATTCGTCGCAATAACCTGCTATTGCCGAGCGATTAATGCGCTTCGCCCAGCGCCGCCAGTTGATCCGCCTGGTGTTCCGCGGACAAGGCGGACAGGAGCTCGTCGAGGTCGCCGTCCATGATCATGTCGATCTTGTAGAGGGTCAGGTTGATACGGTGATCCGTCACGCGCCCCTGCGGGAAATTGTAGGTGCGGATACGATCACTTCTATCGCCGGTGCCGATCAGGTTGCGCCGGGTGCTGGCTTCTTTCGCCTGGGCCGCGCGCAGCTTCGCGTCCATCAGCCGGGCCGCCAGGACCTTCATGGCCTTGTCCTTGTTGCGGTGCTGGCTGCGGTCGTCCTGGCACTCCACCACGATGCCGGTGGGCAGGTGGGTCAGGCGCACGGCCGAGTCGGTCTTGTTCACGTGCTGGCCGCCGGCGCCGGAGGCGCGGAAGGTATCCACACGCAGGTCCGACGGATTGATTTCCACCTCGGTCACCTCGTCGGCCTCGGGCATGACTGCCACCGTACAGGCCGAAGTGTGGATGCGCCCCTGGGCCTCGGTGGCTGGCACACGCTGCACGCGATGGCCGCCGGATTCGAACTTCAGCCGGGAAAAGGCCGCATCCCCGGCGATCCGGATGATCACTTCCTTGTAGCCGCCCAGGTCGGACGCCGATTCGCTCATCACCTCCACCTGCCAGCGCTGGCGCTCCGCGTAGCGTGTGTACATCCGCAGCAAATTGGCGGCGAACAGCGCGCTTTCCTCGCCGCCGGCACCCGCGCGGATTTCCAGCAGCAGGTTGCGGTCGTCGTTGGGGTCCTTGGGCAGCAGCAATGTCTGCAGGCTGCCTTCCAGCGTTTCCAGCCGCTCGCGGGCCGCGGTGATCTCATCGGCCGCGAACTCCTTCATCTCGGGATCGTCCAGCAGCGCTTGCGCGGTGGACAGGTCCTCCTGTGCCTGGCAGTACTGCGCATATTGCTCGGCCACCGGCGTCAGTTCGGCGTGTTCGCGCGTGAGCTTGCGGTACTGGTCGATCTTGGCGGTGGCATCTTCGCGCGCAAGCAGGGCGTTGACTTCGTCGAGTCGCTCGGACAATTGGTCGAGCTTGGCAAGCATGCTGGCTTTCATGGGGGTCCGAAGAGGCGCGGTGAAACGGGTGGAGACGGATGTTGCTGCTGGGATGCGTGCGGGCCAATGGCCAATGGCCGCAGGCAACGCAAAGCTGGCCGCGCGCAGGACACGCACGGCCGAGGCGAGCGCGGCTAGCGCTCGGAGTGGCTGCTGTGGCGGAACAAGCCCGGCACCAGGCGCAGCAAGGTCTCGCGGTCGTCGCCCTGGGTGTGGTTCAGGGCGTGGGTCGGGCCGTGCAGGAATTTGCGGGTGAGCGCGCCGGACAGGGCTTCGAGCACGGCTTGCGGGTCGTCGCCGCGCGCCAGCATGCGGCGCGCGCGCTCCAGTTCGGCCTGGCGCATGGCCTCGCCCTGCACCTGCAGTTCGCGGATGACCGGCACTACGCTGCGGGTTTCCAGCCAGTGCATGAAATTCTGCACGCGGCTTTCGATGATGGCTTCCGCCTGGGCCACGGCAGCCTGGCGCATGGCATTGCCCTCGCGCACGATGGCGCCGAGGTCGTCCACGGTGTACAGGAAGACGTCGTCCAGGCGCGCGACTTCGGGCTCCACGTCGCGCGGCACGGCCAGGTCCACCATCATGATGGGGCGGTGGCGGCGCAGCTTGACGGCGCGTTCCACCGCGCCCAGCCCGATGATGGGCAGGGAGCTGGCGGTGCACGACACCACGATGTCGAACTCATGCAGGCGCGCGCCCAGCTCCGACAGGCGGATGGCCTCGGTGGTCAGGCCCTGGCCGGCGAGTTGCTCGGCCAGCCGCTCGCCACGCTCCACGGTGCGGTTGGCCACCACGATCTGGCGCGGCGTTTGCGCCGCGAAGTGCGTGGCGCACAGCTCGATCATCTCGCCCGCGCCGATGAACAGCACGCGCTGGGTCGAGACGCTTTCAAAAATCCGCTGGGCCAGGCGCACCGCGGCAGCGGCCATGGATACCGAATGCGCGCCGATCTCGGTCTGGCCGCGGACCTCCTTGGCCACCGCGAACGTGCGCTGGAACAACTGGTTCAGGTAGGTGCCCAGCGCGCCGGCTTCACCGGCGGTGCGCACCGCATCCTTCAACTGGCCCAGGATCTGGGTTTCGCCCAGCACCATCGAGTCTAGCCCGCTCGCCACGCGGAAGGCATGGCGCACGGCTTCGGACTGCGGCAACGAGTACAGGTGGGGAGCGAGTTCGCCGGCCGGCACGTTATGGTGCTGCGCCAGCCAGCGCAGCGTGTGCTCGAAGCCTTCCGAACCCGACAGCAGCACATCGGTGGCGCAATAAATCTCGGTGCGGTTGCAAGTGGAAAGGATGGCGGCTTCGGTGCCATTTTTGCCGGCCAGGTGGGTGCGCAAGGCGCCCAGGGCGGGTTTGATCTGCTCAAGCGGAAACGCCACTCGCTCGCGCAGCGAGACGGGCGCCGTGGTGTGATTGATACCGATCGCGAGCAGTTGCATGGTGGGGAGCATGTCTCTCTGGCCGGGCTCCGGGCGGCGGCTTTGCAGGCTGCAGCGCGGGAGTCAGGTGCAATCCGGGCATGAATTCAAGCGCGGATTCCGGCGCAAAGCGCCGCCGAACCGGGCTACATTATAGCGCCCGGCGCGGATCTTGCCGGAGCGCGGTCGGGTTTACCGTATTGTTGCGGCCACGCGCGGTGACTGGCGGGAATCCCCGGGCAGCGCGCCATATGGTGGAATTTGGGAGAAAGTGATGTTGGGTACGCTGGTGGTGGGGGTGCTGGCTGGGCTGGCGGCGCGGTGGCTGCACCCCGTGGGCCGGGTCAGCCTGCTTGCGGCGGTGGTGTTCGGCGTACTGGGCGCGCTGGCCGCGTTTTACGGCGGCCGTGGGCTGCACTGGTTTGTCGACGGGCAGATGGCAGGCTGGTTCGCGGCCATCCTGGGCGCGGCCGTGCTGGTTGGCGTCGGGGGCGTGGCCAGAGGGCGGTGAGATTGAATGAATGCCATCCAATCTCGAATCCCGAATTCACGCCGCTTTAGTCTGGTTACCCGCGCTGCTCCAGAAACCGTCTCAAAACCCCGCTCGAATAATGGCTGGCCACGTCGGTCAGGAACGCCGCAAAATCCACGTGCGCGGTATCGTCGGCCCGATCCGAGAGCGTGCGCATCACCGCATGCCGCACGCCATACTCATGGCAAACCTGCGCCACCGCGGCGCCTTCCATTTCCACCGCCAGCACGCCGGGCAAGCGCTCGCGCAACTCGGCCGCGGCGGCGGGTGAGCCGATGAACTGGTCGCCGCTGGCGATCATCCCCTCATGCAGCCTGGGCGCGCTGACCCCGAAGCGCGCCAGCACGCCGGCCGGGACGGAGGTCGGCAGATCATCCCGCAGGTAGCCTGCCACCGCATCGCGCAGCGCGGCGGTAAGCGCCGGGTCGGTGGGGAATTCAGCGCGATCCAGCAACGGGACCTCATGGCGGGAAAAAAACGGCCGCGCGTCCAGGTCGTGCTGCAGCGTGCGGTCCGCCACCACCACGTCCCCGACCCGCGTCTCGGCCCCGATGCCGCCGGCCAGGCCGGTGAAGACGATCTCATCCACGCCGAACTCGCGCACCAGGGTGACCGTGGTGGCTGCCGCCGCCACCTTGCCCATGCGCGCGAGCACCAGCACGCAGTGCTGGCCGTAGAGATGGCCAACGTGATAGTCGCGCATGCCGATCGTCTGCACGGTGGCGCGGGCATCATCGTGGCGCATGGCGGCGATCAGGCCGTCGACTTCATCGTGGATGGCGGCGAGGATACCAAGGGTCATGGCGAGGCGTGGCTGGGTTGGACAAACGCACAGCATACCGGGCCGGGGCAAGGCGGCAAAGCAGCGCTGTTGCATGCTCCCGCTCACGCAAGGAAAGCTGCGCAGATGGCGGCGCCTTTGCTACAGTGCGCTGGCGTATCCATCACATGGGGCATCGATGCAGGCAACCACAACGCAGGGCTTTCAAGACCGGCGGGCAGCGCGTCAGGCGCTGGCAGACTGGCGTGAGCAGGGCGTGCTCGGCGCTGACGGCGTGGCCGCCGCCTGGCCAGGGACCGAGCCCGACGCGGCGCAGTGGCGGACCTGGCTCGATCGCACGTTGCTGATGCTGGGCGCCGCGCTGCTGTGCGCCGGCGTGATCGTGTTCTTCGCCTTCAACTGGCAGGACCTGCACAAGTTTGCCAAGTTTGGCCTGCTGGCCGGCGCGCTGACGCTGCTGGCGGGATTCGCCTGGCTGCGCCCGCCCGCCGACATGGCGGGGCTGGCGGCGCTCTGCGGCGCCCAGGTGGTGGCCGGCGTGCTGCTGGCCGTGATCGGACAGGTCTACCAGACCGGCGCAGACGCGTGGCAGCTGTTCGCCCTTTGGGGACTGCTGGCGATCCCGTGGGCGCTGGCCGCGCGCGCGGCGCCGCACTGGTGGGTGGTGATCGTGCTGGCCAATGTCGCGCTGCTGCGGTATCTCAGCGTGCGTCTTGGCGTGGGTGGCATGTTCGACCTGCTGTTTGGGGCGGCTGGCGAACGGCCCACCACGCTCTCGTTGCTGGCGGCCACGCTGGTGCAACTGGTGCTGTGGTTCGCGCTGCGCGCAGTGGCGCCGGCCTACGGCTTTCGCGGGCTGGCCGGCGCGCGCATCCTTGCGACGCTGGCGTGCGCCTACGCTGGCTGGCTCGGCCTCGCCAGCATCCTGCACAACCGCTTCGACCCCGCCATGTTCGGCGTGGCCATGCTCACGCTGGGCGGGCTGCTGGCCTGGTTCCGGCTGCGGGCATTCGATGTGGTGGCGCTCAGCCTGGCCAGCTTCTCGGTCATCGTGCTGCTGGTGACCGGGGTTGCCCGGCTACTGCTGGAGGGCAGCCGGGACGCGTTCGGCGCCTTCCTGATCCTCGGGCTGCTGACCATTGGCCTGTCCGCCGCGGCGGCGGCCTGGCTGCTGCGCGCCTATCGACACCACGGGCAAGCCCAAAGCGGCGCGCCCAACGGAGAGCCGGCATGACCAGCGACCATCACGTAGTACGAAGGTTGTGGCAGGACTTGGCCGCGCGCGGCTTGGTGCAAGGGCAGCCGCAAGCCGCACAAGGGCGCACGCCATGGGCCGTCAGGCTGCTGATGGGACTTGCGGGCTGGCTTGGTGCGGTGTTCTTCCTCGCCTTCCTGCTCGGCTCGGTCTTTGTGGCCGCGCGCGACAACGCCACGGCAATGGCGCTCTGCGGCGCCGCCATGATCGCGCTGGCCGCGGTGCTGTACCGGCGCCGCGCGGGCGCCACCGCGCTCGAGCAATTCGCGCTGGCCGTCAGCCTCAGCGGCCAGGGCCTGCTCGTGTACGGCGCGAGCCAGGCCTACGGCGGCGGCCGCCTGCTCGAATCGGCCGCCTTCTGGGGCGCGCTCGCGCTGCTGGAGGCCGTGCTCTATGTGCTCGTCAGCAACCGGCTCCATCGCTTCCTGGCCGCGCTGGGCGTATGGACCGGCGTGGCCCTGGCGCTCCACCTGGCCATGACGCCCGGCCTGCGCCACGTCTGGCAAGCCATGAGCTTCTCGCTAGGCTGGCTCGCGCCCTTCGCCATGACGCTGCTCACCGGCTTCGTGCTGGCGCAAGGGCGCCTCTGCGCCGCCGGGCTGCACAACTGGATCGAGCCGGCCGCGGATGCCACGCTGCTGTTCGCACTGGGCGCGGCCTTGGTGGTGACCGGGCTCAGCCAGCCTCAGGCATTGCTGTTCGATGCTGATACCGGGCGCCAAGCCGGCAACTACTGGATGGCCGGCGCGCTGTTTGGCGCGGTGCTAGCCGCGTTTGTCCTTGCCGAAGCAGGCCGGCTGCAGCTAAGCCCGGCGGTGCGGGGCACTGCGCTTGTCGGCGCGGTGCTGTTTGGCGCCTTGCTCGCTGGTGCGCCGGCGGTCGTCGCCGCCGCCCTTGCGCTCGGCCTGGCGCTGCGCCGCGGCTCGCTGCCCTGGCTGGGCCTGGCCGTCGCCACGCTCGGCAGCGGTTTCATCTGGTACTACAGCGCGCTGCACTGGACGTTGCTGATCAAGTCCGCCACGCTCGCCGGCGCCGGCATCGCCGTGCTGCTGCTGCGCATGGCGCTGCGTCGCGATGGCGCAAGGAGACAAGCATGAAACGCTGGATACTATTGGCATGGGTGCTCACGCTCGGCCTGGCCGCCTTCGCCATCACCGGCAAGGAACGGCTGCTGGCGCATGGCGACACCGTCTACCTGCGCCTGGCGCCAGTCGATCCGCGCTCGCTCATGCAAGGCGACTACATGGCGCTGAACTTCGCCATCGCCGAGTCCATCCGCCAGGCAGGCAAGCTGCAAGGCATCGAGCCCGCCCGCGAGCAAGTTGCCGTGATCCGCCGCGATGCACGCGGCGAAGCCACCTTCGTGCGCCTGTACACGGGCGAGGCACTGGCCGGCGGCGAGCAACTGCTGCGCTTCCAGAACGTGCCGGCCCGCTGGGGCGGCACGCAGGCGCAGGTGTCCACCGATGCGTACTTCTTCCAGGAAGGGCAGGGGGCGCGGTTCGAGAAGGCGCGCTATGGGGAGTTTCGCGTGGGGCCGGATGGACAGGCGCTGCTGGTCGGGCTGCGGGGGGAGGATTTGGGGGCACTGTGAGAGGGGGGGGCGGTTGCCGTCGGCATGCCGCTGTGCGCCAGCCATGATTGGATTGGCTGGAACATCAGCGCCGATTCACATTGCTGTGTTGTGTGATGGCCTGCTTGATGGCGCATCGCAGATGCCGGAGGCCCGACGCAATGCGCGCGCTGGTTGCAAGCCCGCGCCTTTTGCCAGCGCTGGAGAGAGATTGTTGTCAGCGGAGAACTTCACGCTACCAGGCGTTCTTCAAAGGCGACTGCGGCCTCCACCGAGGCAACAGGCACTTCATACAACCTGGCAACAAGCTGTTTGTCGCCTTCGGCCTGGAATGCCTCGGCGAGGATTGAAGTTCTGATGGCGCCATCGGTGACAATGGGCTTACCGAAGGCGATTCCAGGATCTAAGACCACGGCCTTGCCGCGCAGCGTCGGGTACCAGCGCGCGGCGGCATCGTCAGCACCAAATTCGATGCCACGATACAAAGAGGGCTCGATGAGCTTCTGAAACGCGTACTGGCTTTTCACCAAGTCCAGCAGTTCGGTCTCACCAGATTCTTGTATGGTCGACGCGAAGATTGTGCGGCCGTCCGTCTGGAAACGGCGGGAGGTAAAGGGATGTGGCAGGGCAAAAAGCTCGCGCACGCTCGAATGCTTCGCGGCTCGATGTGAGCGCATAACCGTCCGCCAGCTCCGCCAGCGCCTTCGTTGCCTCATCATAGGCCGACGCCGTGCCCCTCTGTACCTGCACATCGATGGCTGCCCAGCGCTTGTCTGCATCGTTCATCACCAGCCTTAGTTGCGTTTCGCGCTTTCGGCGGCGTGCGGCCTCCTGTCTGGCATGTGCCTTTGCTTCGCGCTTCAGGCGCGCTATGCTGGCCGCTTCGGCGAGTTCCCGCAGATGTCCGAGGATGCGCCGCGCGGTGGAAGGCGGTGCTGAAACGTGCTGCGCTTTCAGCCAGGCGGCATGTCGCAACCGGACCTGGCGTTCCGCTTGATGTACCAGCCCTTGGGCTAGCAGTTTCAGCACCGCTGCCATTTCCTCGCGTGGCAATTCGCGCAGCCAAGCATCGATGCGATCATCCTGCGCGGCATCGCCAGGCGGAACGTCGGGGCTCGCCGCCGCAGCGGCGGCCGGCAGGTCGGGATCGATCTCCAGGAATTCGACTAGCGCTTCCTGCGGCGGCGACAGTGTCGCCAGGCCGGGGGGCACCTCCGGCTCCAATGCGTCGTCCGAAAGGTCATGGGATCCCGCCAGCCAGCCCAGGTAAAGCGGGCGCAAGTCGCCACGCATCAGCTCGGCGCGCAGGGGGGCCAGGCGCCGCATCCAGCCGCTGCCGTCTTGCATGCCGTAGCGGTCATAGTCTTCGCCTTCGTTGAGTGACCACTCAATGATCCAGTGTTCTCCGTGTGTCTCGATGGTCGAGGCATGCCGGATGGCGAAAGGCTTCAGTTCCGCTTTGCCAAACGTGGATAGCGGCACGCGTAGCGCCAGCCTGCTGCTGCACCAGTTGGCGGTGTAGACGAAGACGTCGAAATATCGCCGCATCCAGTCAGCCGGATCTGCCTTCAGATCGCCCCACTCATAGTGATTGACGAAGCCCGCGGGGCTGATCTGGGCGCGCGTGGAGACGGCGCGCAGCTGCGCCATCTCGGCGCGGGTGAGCGGCCGGTCGATGGCCGCGAATTCGTAGTATTGGTATTCGCTCATGCTGGTTGGATGGATACAGGCGCCTGCATCGCTGATTTCGCGCTGCGCCATACGTTGCCCTTGATAGATGTATCCATTCGGATACGATGCGGGTTATGACCACACTTAACCGCACCGCTGAATTCAGCGCCTGGATCTCGACCCTCAGGGATCTGACGGCAAGGGCAAAGATCCTGGTGCGCCTCAAGCGAGCCGAACAAGGCAACTTTGGCGATTCGGAGCCAATTGGGGATGGCCTGTCGGAGATGAGGATCGACTTCGGCCCTGGCTACCGCATCTATTACGGCCGCGAAGGTGCCGTGGCTTACTTGCTTATTTAAGGCGGCGATAAGTCGACTCAGAAAGCCGACATCAAGCGAGCTAAGGAAATGTGGAAAACGATCAAGAAGGAGTCATCATGAACAAGATCGAAGTGGCACGCTTCGATGCCTCGGACTATCTCGACAGCGAAGAAATGATCTCTGAGTACCTCAATGCTGCTTTGGAAGAGGACGACACTGCAGTGCTGCTTGCCGCTATTGCGGACATTGCCAAGGCACGTGGTATGACCAGAGTGGCTGCCGACTCTGGACTTGGCCGTGAGAGCCTTTACAAAGCACTCGCTCCGGGCGCAAAGCCTCGCTTCGACACCATTATGAAACTCCTGCACGCGCTCGGCGTGAAGCTCACAACAGTGCCCGACGCTCACGCATAACTAACCGACGCCACGGCCAAAAATAAAAAACCCCCGCCACCTCAAGGGGCGGCGGGGGTTTTTGTTGTCGGAGGAAGTTCGCCGACGTCCGATACTCGGCTTAGACGTTGAACAAGAAGTTCATCACGTCGCCATCCTTCACCACATATTCCTTACCTTCCGCGCGCATCTTGCCGGCTTCCTTCGCGCCTTGCTCACCCTTGTAGGCAATGAAATCCTCATAAGCGATGGTCTGGGCGCGGATGAAGCCGCGTTCGAAGTCGGTGTGGATCACGCCAGCCGCTTGCGGCGCGGTGTCGCCCACGTGGATGGTCCAGGCGCGGACTTCCTTCACGCCGGCGGTGAAGTAGGTCTGCAGGCCGAGCAGGGTGAAGCCGGCGCGGATCACGCGATCCAGGCCGGGTTCTTCCATGCCGAGGTCGGCCAGGAACACGGCCTTGTCTTCGTCGTCGAGGTCGGCGATTTCAGCTTCGATGGCGGCGCAGACGGCCACGACCGGCGACTTGGTCTTGGCGGCGTGGGCGCGCACGGCGTCCAGGTGCGGGTTGTTCTCGAAGCCGTCTTCACGCACGTTGGCCACGTACATGGTGGGCTTGGCGGTGATCAGGCACAGCGGCTTGATGGCGGCCCATTCCTCGTCGGACAGGTCGAGCGTGCGCACGGCCTTGGCCTCGTTGAGCACGGCCTGGGCTTTTTCCAGCACGGCCACCAGGCGCAGCGCTTCCTTGTCGCCGGCGCGGGCGGGCTTGATGTAGCGGGCGTGGGCTTTTTCGACGGTGGAGAGGTCGGCCAGCGCCAGTTCGGTGTTGATCACCTCGATGTCGGACAGCGGGTCGACCCGGCCGGCGACGTGGATCACGTTGTCGTCTTCGAAGCAGCGCACCACGTGGGTGATGGCGTCGGTTTCGCGGATGTTGGCCAGGAACTGGTTGCCCAGGCCTTCACCCTTGGACGCGCCAGCCACCAGGCCGGCGATGTCGACGAATTCCACCACGGCCGGCAGGATGCGCTCGGGCTTGACGATCTCGGCCAGCTTGGCGAGCCTCGTATCCGGCACTTCCACCACGCCCACATTGGGCTCGATGGTGCAGAACGGATAGTTCTCGGCGGCGATGCCGGCCTTGGTCAGGGCGTTGAACAGCGTGGACTTGCCGACGTTGGGCAGGCCGACGATGCCGCATTTGAGGCTCATGGTAAACCTTTAAAAATCAATGGGTTGCGGTTCACCCTGGGTGCGTCCGGCGCAATGGAATGGCGCAGCGATGGGGACGCAGAGGGGAGGGTTCAGCACGAGACAACACAGCCAAAGCGGGGCGTTGCTCACCGGTTTTGTGCTGGGGTGCCATCAGAAAGATGGCTATTGTAACCTCGCCGGACGTTGCGCTGAACCGGCCGGCCGCGCCTGCCGCCTGCTGAATTTGTGCGCCTCGCGGGCGTGTGCCCCTTTGCCGCAGGCGCCTGGGCGCCGCTTCATGCGCGCGAGGGCGCACCAAAGCCATCGTGCCGGGGTGGCTATAAT
The DNA here is from genome assembly GCF_059421605.1 of Cupriavidus sp. GW821-FHT02F09. Classification (NCBI taxonomy): domain Bacteria; kingdom Pseudomonadati; phylum Pseudomonadota; class Betaproteobacteria; order Burkholderiales; family Burkholderiaceae; genus Cupriavidus; species Cupriavidus sp. GW821-FHT02F09. The sequence goes on along the minus strand of NZ_JBWKVH010000048.1, from coordinate 24,956 downwards.
CCACGCATGACTCGTCCATCTCCCTCCCGTTTCCAGGTTGCCGTGGTTGGCGGCGGCATCGTCGGCAAGGCTTGCGCGTTGTTGCTGGCCCAGCAGGGCATGCAGGTGGCGCTGATCGCGCCGCGATTGCCTGCCGGCGCGGCCGCGCCGGATCCTGGCCAGTGGGACAGCCGTATCTACGCCTTCTCGGCGAGCTCGCAAGCCTTGCTTGAGCGGTTGCGCGTGTGGGAGGCGCTGGACCCGGCGCGGATGCAGCCGGTGTGCGACATGCGCGTGTTCGGCGATGCGAGCGCGGCGCAGGCGAATGCCTCGGCTGCCGGTGATCTCCATTTCTCGGCCTACGCGGCCACTGTGGCGCAACTGGCGTGGATCATCGAATCCGGCCATGTGGAACGCGTGCTCGATACCGCGCTGCGCTTCCAGCCCCAGGTGCACTGGCATGACGATACCGCTGCGGCGTTCGCGCGCGACCATGATGGCGTGACGCTGACCCTGGCCGGTGGCGACAAGGTGCGCGCGGCTTGCGTGGTGGGCGCCGATGGCGCGCGCTCGTGGGTACGCGAGCAATGCCACATTCCGGTCACCAAGCGGCACTATCGCCAGCTTGGCGTCGTGGCGAATTTTGAATGCGAGCTGCCGCACCAGGACACGGCCTGGCAGTGGTTCCTGGGCACGCCGCCCAAGCTGATGGCGGACGAGGAGCCGGCTAACGGCGAGATCCTGGCGTTGTTGCCGTTGCCGGGCCGGCGCGTGTCGATGGTGTGGTCGGCCGACGATGCCCATGCAAGTGAGCTGCTGGCGCTGTCGCCCGAGGCGCTGGCCGATACCGTGATGCAGGCCGCCAGCGGCGCCGTGGGACGCCAGTTTGGCGCGCTGCGCTGCGTGACGCCGGCGCAGGGCTTCCCCCTGGTGCTGCAGCGCGCCGATCAGTTTGTGCAGCCGCACGTGGCGCTGGTGGGCGACGCCGCCCACGTGGTGCACCCCTTGGCGGGGCAGGGCATGAACCTGGGTTTGCGCGATGTGGCGGAACTTGGCCGCGTGATGGCCGCCAAAGAGTCTTTCCGCGCAGAAGGCGACTTGCGCTTGCTGCGCCGCTACGAGCGGGCGCGCGCCACCGATTTGTTGTCGCTGACGGCGGCTACCGATGGCCTGCATCGGCTGTTTTCCCTGCCTGGCGGCGTGGCGCGCACGGTGCGCAATGCCGGCATGCGGGTCGTGGGCGGCCAGTCGCTGCTCAAGCGTTTTCTTATCGGCCGCGCGCTGGGCTGAGCGCCCGACCCTTGAACCCTGAATCCCGAGCTCGCTCGCGCGAACCGAATCATCGAATTACTGGAGTCATCATGTTGCATTTCCTGCGCCGCCGTCCCGCCCTGTCCGCCACCATCGTTGGCGGCATTGCGACTGCCGGCTTCGCGCTGCACGCCATGGCGGCGGGCGAGCCCGGCACCGACCGCATCAAGGAATCGGTGCAAAAGATGCTGGGCGGGCGCGCTGAAGTGAAGAGCGTGGCCAAGACTCCCGTGCCCGGCCTGTTCGAGGTCAACATCGGTGGTCAGGTGGTCTACACCGATGCCACCGGCCGCTACATCATCAACGGCGAGATGGTGGACTCCAAGACCGGCACCAACCTGACCGAGGAGCGGCTGGCCGATATCAACCGCATCAAGTGGTCGGACCTGCCGCTGGCACGCGCGATCAAGTGGAGCAAGGGCGATGGCAGCCGCCAGGTAGCGGTGTTCTCCGACCCCAACTGCGGTTACTGCAAGCGCATCGAGCAGACGTTCCAACAGATGGACAACATCACGGTCTACACCTTCCTGTACCCGGTGCTGTCGCCGGATTCGTCGGTGAAGGCCAAGCAGGTGTGGTGCGCGGCCGACCGCACCAAGGCGTGGCGCGACTGGATGATCAGCCACGTGGCGCTGACCGGCAACGGCAGCTGCAAAACCCCTGTGGATGACAACCTGGCGCTCGGCCAGAGCCTGAACATCACCGGCACCCCGGCCGTGTTCTTCATGGACGGCACCCGCATTCCCGGCGCCGCCGACGCCGCCACGCTCGAGCGCAAGCTCGCCAGCCTCAAGAAGTAAGCACGTCGCGCCGGCGGCCTTCCCGGCGCTGCCGCGCCGGAGCCGGCCGGTCGTCTTTGGTTAACAATCAAGAACCGGAAGGAGGCTCCATGACGTTCCAGGCATTGCTGCTGACCCAGGCCGACGGCGCGACCCAGGCCGCCGTCACCGCGCTCGACGAATCCAGCCTGCCCGCCGAGGGCGACGTGCTGGTGGCCATCGACTACTCCACCATCAATTTCAAGGACGGGCTGGCCATTACCGGCCGCTCGCCGGTGGTGCGCAAGTGGCCGATGGTGGCGGGCATCGATGGTGCCGGCACGGTGCTGGAATCCACGCATGCACGCTGGAAGGCCGGCGACAAGGTCGTGCTCAACGGCTATGGCGTGGGCGAGACGCACTGGGGGTGCCTGGCGCAGCGCGCCCGCCTCAAGGGCGACTGGCTGGTGGCGCTGCCGGCTGCCTTCACCACGCAGCAGGCCATGGCCATTGGCACTGCCGGTTATACCGCCATGCTGTCGGTGCTGGCGCTGGAGCGCGCTGGCATCAAGCCGGGCGATGGCGAGGTGCTGGTGACCGGCGCCTCGGGTGGCGTGGGCTCGGTGGCCATCGCCATCCTGTCGAAGCTGGGCTATCGCGTGGTGGCCTCCACCGGCAAGACGGCCGAAGCGGATTTCCTCAAGGCGCTGGGCGCGGTCGAGGTGATCGACCGAACGGAGCTGGGCAAGCCCAATAAGCCGATGCAGAAGGAGCGCTGGGCTGCGGTGGTGGATTCGGTTGGCTCGCACACGCTGGTCAATGCCTGCGCGCAGGTGCGCTACGGCGGCGCGGTCACCGCGTGCGGGCTGGCGCAAGGGCTGGATTTCCCGGCTTCGGTGGCGCCCTTCATCCTGCGTGGCATCACGCTCTATGGCATCGATAGCGTGATGGCCCCGATGGCCTTGCGCGAGCAGGCCTGGCAGCGGCTGTCGCGGGACCTGGAACCGGATCGCCTGCGCGCGATCACCCGCGAGATCGGCTTGTCGGAGGCGATCGAGGCCGGGCGCAAGATCGTCGACGGTGGCATGCGCGGCCGCGTGGTGGTGAACGTCAACGCCTGAGCCGGCGCGTAGTCCGGGGCGGGCATGGCGCTACAATCACGCTCATGAAGCCGATCCATTACGCCATTGCCCCGCTTCAACCGGAAGCGCACCTGTTCGCCGTCACCGTCACGGTAGACGCCCCCAATCCCGCCGGCCAGCAGTTCTACCTGCCGGCGTGGATTCCAGGCAGCTACATGATCCGTGACTTCGCACGCAATATCGTGCGCATCCGTGCTCAGGCCGGCGGCAAGCCGGTGGTGCTGACCAAGATGGACAAGCAGAGCTGGCAGGCGGCCCCGGTGGACGGGCCGCTTACGCTCAGCTATGAGGTCTACGCCTGGGACTTGTCGGTGCGCGCCGCGCACCTGGACGCCACGCACGGCTTCTTCAACGGCAGCTCGGTCTTCCTTTGCGCCGAAGGGCAGGAAGACCAGCCCTGCACGGTCGATATCCATGCGCCCGCCGGCGAGGCTTATGCTGGCTGGCGGGTCGCCACGGCCATGCGCGAGGCGCCCGGCCGCGGTGGTGCCAAGCGCTACGGCTTCGGCCGCTACCAGGTGGCCGACTACGACGAACTGGTCGATCACCCGGTTGAGATGGGCAACTTCACCATGGGCAGCTTCCGCGCCTGCGGCGCCCAGCACGACGTGGTGTTCACGGGCCGCGTGCCGCAGCTCGATCTCGAGCGCGTCTTGCGCGACCTGAAGCGGATCTGCGAAGCGCAGATCCGCCTGTTCGAGCCCGGGACAGAGGCCGCGCCGTTCCTCGACAGCAACCGCCGCTACGTGTTCATGACCATGGTCACGACGGACGGCTACGGCGGCCTGGAGCATCGTGCCAGCACCGCGCTGATGTGCGCGCGCGCCGACCTGCCGGCACGCGGCAAGGCTGACGCCACCGAGGGCTACCGCACCTTCCTCGGCTTGTGCAGCCATGAGTATTTCCATACCTGGAACGTCAAGCGCATCAAGCCCGCGGCGTTCGTGCCCTACCGGCTGCGCGAGGAAACCTACACGCCGCTGCTGTGGCTGTTCGAGGGTTTCACCAGCTATTACGATGACCTGATGCTGGTGCGCAGCGGCCGCATCACCGAGAAGCAGTACGTGGAGCTGCTGGCCAAGACCTGGAACGGCGTGCTGCGCGGCAACGGCCGCACCAAGCAGAGCGTGGCCGATAGCTCGTTCGATGCCTGGACCAAGTACTACCGCCAGGACGAAAACGCGCCCAACGCCATCGTCAGCTATTACACCAAGGGCTCGCTCGTTGCCCTGGCGCTGGATCTCACCATCCGCACCAAGACCCGCAACCGCCGCTCGCTTGACGACATCATGCGCGCGCTGTGGCAGCGCTACGGCAGCGGCTTCTATGCGCCAGGCGCGCAGCAGCGCGGCGTGACCGAGGCCGAGGTGCACGCCTTGTTCGACGAGGTCAGCGGCCTGCGCCTGGGCGCGCTGCTGCGCTCGCTCACCGAAGGCACCGGCGAGCTGCAACTCGCCGCGCTCCTCAAGCCCTTCGGCATCAAGGCGGTGCCGGCCAAGCCAGAGCGCAACGCCGCGCTCGGCATCAAGACCAAGACCGAGGATGGCTGGGTGCGCGTGACCCAGGTGCTCGACGGCGGCGCGGCCCAGGCGGCCGGGATCTCGGCGGGCGACCTGCTGGCCGCGGTGGACGGCCTGCGTGTAGCCCCTGGCCAGCTCGACAAGCTGCTGGCGCGCTATCGCGACGGCGATAGCGCCGAGTGCCATGTGTTCCGCCGCGATGAGCTGCATGTGCTGCCGCTGACCTTCGCGCGCGAGCCGGCGGTGCAGTACACCGTGACGGCCGAAGGCGGCCGCCAGGCCATGCGTGCGCGCTGGCTGGGCCTGTAGGCCGAATAGCCCCCAACGCCGCCGATCGCCACCACATGCAATACGCGCACGACGCCCGCACCTTCGTTTATTCGCATTACGTGTATCGCGGGCTGCGCTCCGCGACCGGGGTGATCGGCGCCACGCTGATCGCCTTGCAGTTCGCGGACCTGCCCACCGCCATGGTGGTGTCGATGGGCGCGCTGTGCACCAGCCTCATGGATCTGCCCAGCCCGTTCAACCACAAGTTCAACGAGATGCTGGCCAGCGTGCTGCTATGCACGGCGGTGACATTGGTGGTGGCCATGGCCACGCCGTTCCCGCGCGTGATGCCGCTGGTGCTGGTGCTGGTGACCTTCATGGCCGGCATGATGACGGTGTATGGCAACAAGACCTTGCCATTGCAGTTCTCGGCCTTGTTCGTCATGACGCTCACCATCAACGAGGACTTCGTGGTGCGGCGCGCGCTCGAGCATTCCTTGCTGTTCGGCATCGGCGCGGTGGCCTATATGGCGTACGCGATGGCGGTGAGCTGGGCCACGCAGCGGCGCACCAAGCAGCAGGTGCTGGCCGAGTCGCTGTACGAGATGGCCGGGTACCTCGAGATCAAGGCGGGTTTCTACGACGCAGGCAACGACTACGAGGTGCTGTTCAACCAGCTGGTGCGCCAGCAGATCGTGGTGGCGGAGCGCCAGCAGGCCGCGCGCGACCTGGTGCTGCGCGGCAACCGCACTACGCATGACGGGCTGCTGGTGCAGGTCCACATGCGCATGCTGGACCTGTACGAGTACATCCTCTCCACCAATACCGATTACCCGCTGCTGCGCCAGACCTTTGGCAGCACGCCGGTACTCGATCACTTGCGCCGCCTGGTGCAGTTGATGTGCAAGGATGTGGAGGGGATCGCCTACGACATCACCCGCGGCCGGCCCTCCTACGCTTCCGTGGATTACCGGGAAGAGCTGCGCGCCGTCGCGCACGAGATCGCGCAATTGCGCTACCACCACATCAACCCGGCGGCGATGACGGCGGCGGCAGAAACGCTCGACATGATCAAGGGCGCCATCGTGCTGGTGGAGCAGTTGCACGAGGCATCGCGCACGCCGGTGGAGCCTAGCAAGGTGCTGCCCGGGCCGGACATGACACCGTTCCTGACGCGCCAGCGCTACGAGCTCAAGGTGCTGCGCGACAACCTGAACTGGAAGTCGCCGGCGTTCCGCTTTGCGCTGCGTATCACCATGGCGGTGGGCGCGGGGCTGTGGATTGCGGAGCACCTGCCGTATGTGTCGCACAGCTACTGGATCCTGCTGACCATCATCGTCATCCTGAAGCCCAATTTCAGCATGACCAAGCAGCGCTACAACGACCGCCTGATCGGCACGCTGATCGGCTGCGTGATTGCGGTGGGCGTGCTCAAGGTCGTGCACCAGCCGCTGATCCTGCTGGGCGTGCTGTTCCTGGCGCTGGTGGCCAGCACGGCGTTCTCCACGATCAAGTACCGCTACACGGCTGTTGCCGCCTGCGTGCAGGTGCTGATCCAGATCAACCTGCTGGTGCCGGGCAGTTCCACGGTCGCGGGCGAGCGGCTGATCGATACCGTGATCGGCGGCGTGATCGCCACGGTGTTCAGCTTTGTGCTGCCCAGCTGGGAATACCGCGCGCTGCCCGCGCTGGTGGAGAACGTGCTGCAGGCCAACCGCCGCTACATTGCCGCCACGCGCGACCTGCTGCTGCGCGTGGCCAAGGACGATTTTGCCTACCGGGTGCAGCGCAAGCAGTTCATGGACAGCCTGTCCGCGCTGATCGGGTCGTTCCAGCGCATGCTCGACGAGCCTAAAAGCCGGCATCGCGCGGTGGACAACCTGAACCGCTTCATCGTGCAGAACTACCTGGTGGCGGCGCACGTGGCCGCGGCGCGCATCCAGGTGCGCGAGCACTACGGCGAGCTGGACCTGCCGGCCGCCGAAGCCGCCATCCGCCAGGCCACCGATGCCGCAGCCAACAGCCTGCAGCTGGCCAGCGAACGGCTGGCCGAGGACGATCGTGCCGGCGGGCGGGGCGCGGGTTTCATCCGCACGGTGAAGGACCCGGCGAAGGCGAAGGCGCCGGTGAAAACCACGGAGACGGCAGGGCTCGCGAACGATCGCGTTGGGGCCAACGTGGCGGTCGCCGTTGGTGTTGCCGATGGTGCTGTCGATGGTGCTGCCGATGGTGCCGGTGGTGCTGATGTGGCGGCGGTGTCCGATGCCCGGGCTGTGCGCGCCGCCGATGCGGCCATCGCCACGGAAGCGCTCACCGCGCCGCCCGCGGCTGAAGACGCCAGCGAGCGTCGCGCCCGCCTGGCTGATTCGGCCGACCGCCGCCGCGCCGATGTGCTGGTGCAGGCCGCGGCCTCGGGCGAGTTGAGCCGGGCTGCCAGCGAAGCCGGCAACTTCGCCAGCACGGCGAGCTCCACCGGGCGCACCGCCAATGCCATCCTGGAGCGCCGCCTGCGCGCGCTGCGCGAGGACACCGCCAAGATCGCCCTGCGCACCGGCGCGATCGGCAGGGCCATGCGCGAGCGCTAGGAACCGAAGAGGCCGTTTCCGAAAGATGCTGGCGCGCCTGGCCGGAACCGCTTCGCTTCATGCTGAATCGGCCGCCAAGACACCAAGAAATCCGGGCCGCGCCAATCAGGTCTGCGTGCCCGTGCCTGGCGCCGGCTGCTCCTCGCGGGGCAGCGTCAGCATGCCGCTGTTGTAGCTGTATTCGTACACCTCGCCATAGCGGCCCCATTCGATTGCCAGCGTCAGCACGCGTTCGGCCTCGTCCGGCTTGAGGAAGGCTTCGAGCTCGCGCAGCACGTGTTCCTCGCGGATCTCGCCGTCCTCGGACTGCTCCAGCTCGCGGCGGATTTGCGCGGCCAGTGCCACGTGTTGCAATAATTGCTTGCCGAATAGCACCTTGCGCTCGGGCGGTTCCGTCTCGTAGTACGCGCGGCCCAGGCCGGTGGCGCTGATGTCGCCGCGCTCGATGGTGGCCAGTTGCAGCAGGTGCAGCGCTTCGCAGGCCGGGAGCAGGTCATCGTCGGTGAGCCCGGCTTCCTCGGCCAGGTGCGGCAGGTCGGCCCGGCCGAAAAAGGGTGCTTCGCACAGCAGGTCGAGAATGGCCTCCATCTGGCTGATGTCGGCATCCGGCAAGCGGTAGCCGATATCGCGCGCAGCCGCCAGCGCGGTGACGCGCGGGCCCATCGCCGCGGGCGACGTCATCAGTGTGTAGACCTCGTCGATCAGCCCGCGTACCTGGGAAGAGTCGCGATTGCGCGGGCGCGGAAACGGGATCTTCACCTCGGCGCGGATACGGCCCGGGTCGCTCGACAGGATCACGATGCGGTCGGCCATCATCACCGCCTCTTCGATATTGTGCGAGACGATCAGGATGCACTTGATATTGGTGCGGCCGTCTTCCCACAGGTCGAGCATTTCGTCGCGCAGGGTCTCGCCGGTCAGCACGTCGAGCGCGGAGAAGGCCTCGTCCATCAGCAGCAGGTCGGGCTCGGTCACCAGCGCACGGGCAATGCCCACGCGCTGGCGCATGCCGCCGGAGAGCTCGCGCGGCAGCGCGCTGTTGAAGCCCGACAAGCCGATCATGTCGATCGCGGCCTCGGCCCGGCGCGCGCGTTCTTCCTTGTGCACGCCCTGGGCTTCCAGCCCGAGCTCCACGTTTTGCTGCACGGTGAGCCAGGGAAACAGCGCGAACGACTGGAACACCATGGCGATGCCTTCGGCGGTGCCGCGCAGCGGCTGGCCGCGAAAGCACACCTCGCCGCGATCGGCGCCGACCAGCCCGGCCATGATGCGCAGCAGGGTGGACTTGCCAGAGCCGGACTTGCCCAGCATGGCGACGATCTCGCCGCGCTTGAGGGTCAGGTCCACGCCTTCGAGCACGGCGCGGTCCGAGCGGTCCGCGGTGCGGAAGATTTTCGAGACGCCGCGCAGCTCTACTACGGATTCGGTTGCGTCTGCGGTGGGGCTTGCCATGATGGAGTTCCGTTCAGATTCAGGGCTTCAAATGGGTGGCGTATTGGGTGCGCATGGCCGCAAGGGACGGCGTATGGCGGCTCAAAGACGCGTGCGTTCCTGCGCCAGCAGGTAGAGGCGGTTCCACAGCAGGCGGTTGAAGCCCACCACGAAGATCGCCATCACGCCGATGCCCAGCGCGATGCGGGGGAAGTCGCCCTTGGAGGTCATCTCCGCGATATAGCTGCCAAGACCCGTGGCGACCAGCGTGCGGTCGCCCCAGGTGACGTACTCGGACACGATACTCGCATTCCACGAGCCGCCGGCCGCGGTCACCAGGCCGGTCAGCAGGCTGGGAAACACCGCCGGGACCAGAAAGCGCTTCCACAGCAGCCAGCCGCGCAGGCCAAAGTTGCGCGCGGCCAGCTTGAGTTCGGTGGGGATGCCGGACGCGCCGGCAATCACATTGAACAGGATGTACCACTGCGTGCCGAAAATCATCAGCGGGCTGAGCCAGATCTCCGGGTTCAGCCCGAAGCGCACGATCAGCATCACCACCAGCGGGAACATCAGGTTGGCCGGGAAGGCAGCCAGGAACTGCGCCACCGGCTGGGCGATACGCGCCACGCTGGGGTTCAGGCCGATGCGGATACCAATCGGTACCCAGATCACCGCGGCCAGCGCGATCAGCACGATCACCCGCACCATGGTCAGCGTGCCCAGCCACAGCACATGGCCAACCTCCGCCCAACCCACCTCGGTGCGCACGAAGTGCATCACGCGATACAGCGCCAGCATGGCAATCAGGATGATGATGACGTTGCCGGCACGCTCGATCCATATGGCGCGCCGGCCATCGTTGGCCTTCGGTGCCACCGCCTTGCGCCCGGATCCCCAGGCCAGCGTGCGCTCGGCCAACGCCGCCGTGCGGCCCAGCAGCACGCGTACCCATTCCGAGCGGCGCAGCAGGTTGAGCAGCCACGATTGCGGCTCGGTCTCCTGCGCCATGGTCTCGAAGCGGAAGCGGTCGGCCCAGGCAATCAACGGCCGGAACAGCAACTGGTCATAGAGGATGATGCCGATCAGCATGGCCAGGATGGCCCAGCCGATCGCCGCCAGGTTCTGCTGCTGGATCGCCAGCGAGATGTAGGAGCCGATACCCGGCAGCCGGATGTCGTTGCCAGACACCGAGATGGCTTCCGACGCCACCACGAAGAACCAGCCGCCGGACATCGACATCATCATGTTCCACAGCAGGCCCGGCATGGCGAAAGGCACTTCGAGGCGCCAGAACTTCTGCCACGGCGAGAGCCGGAACATGGCTGCCGCTTCCACCAGGTCGCTCGGGATGGTGCGGATCGACTGGTACAGGCTGAACGCCATGTTCCAGGCCTGCGAGGTGAAGATGGCGAAGATGGCAGCGCATTCCACCCCGACCAGGCTCCCGGGGAACAGCGCGATGAAGCCAGTCACGGTGATCGACAGGAAGCCCAGCACCGGGATCGACTGCAGGATGTCCAGCGCCGGCACCATCACTTTCTCGGCGGTACGGTTCTTGGAGGCGAGCGCCGCGAAGGCAAAGGAGAACAGCAGCGAGGCGCCCAGCGCAATCATCATGCGGATGCTGGTGCGCATGAGGTAGTAGGGCAGGTAGGCGATGTCCAGGTGCACATCCAGCGGCTCGCCGGGCTGGTAGGGCACGTTCATCTGACGGGCGGCAAAGGCCACCAGCACGATCACCGCCAGGATGATGGGCAGCAGCGCCAGGTCGAAGCGGTTCGGCGGCGCGGTCAGCAGCTGGCTGGCGTAGCCACGGGAAGTGACCGAGCTGGCCTGGTCGTGTTCGGCTTGCTGCATTATCTTGGCAGTGGAAACGTTGGCTGCGGTTGCCGTATGGGCCGGATGTGGCCGGGCGCTCCGGGGGCCTGGATGGATCGGATCGGTGGTGCCAGCCAGGGCGTGGACGTCTTGCGCTGCGCTGGCTCAGGTTGTGAACAGGCTCTTCGGGTTGTCGACAGGGCGCGCTTTGCGCGTCGTTGTGCTGCGGACGTTACCTGTGTTGGCCTGCCCTTACTGGTAACGCTTTGCATGGCGGTCTAGTTTACCTGTTATGCGTGTCGTAACCGTTTCAACGGATGTTTCAGCGCTCGCGCGCGGCAAGGGGAAGCCAGATGGAAACATGGCACATCGTGGTCAAGGGGAGGGTGCAGGGCGTGGGCTACCGCGTGGCCTGCGCGGGGCAGGCCGGGGCGCTCGGCATCAACGGCTGGGTGCGTAACCGGCACGATGGCTCGGTCGAGGTCATGGCCTATGGGCCGCCGGATCGGCTGGAGGCCCTTTGCAACTGGATGCGGCGCGGGCCGCCGGACGCGCAGGTCAACGCGCTAGTGGCGTTGCCCGGCGCAGGTGAGTTTGAGGATTTCGACTGCCTGCCGACCGCTTGAGACTTGCCCGGCGGGCGGGCGGCTGCCCGCCGGCTCAGGTGGCGCGCCAGTCCACCGACGCGGCGCCGTGCTGTTGCAGCCAATCGTTGGCCAGCCGGAAGTGCCCGCAGCCCAGGAACCCCCGGTGTGCCGACAGCGGTGACGGATGCGGCGCTTCCAGCACGCAGTGCGTGCCGGCCAGCAAGGGCTTCTTGGCTTGCGCGTGGCTGCCCCACAGCAGGAAGACCAGGTGGGGGCGTGCGGCGGACAAGGCCTGGATCAGGCAGTCGGTCACCGCTTCCCAGCCGCGCTTGGCGTGGCTGGCGGCCTGGCCTTGCTCCACCGTCAGCACGGTGTTGAGCAGCAGCACGCCCTGGCGCGCCCAGCCTTCGAGATTGCCGGAGGCTGGCACGGCGCCGCCTTCATACTCCGCGGCGATTTCCTTGAAGATGTTGCGCAGGCTGGGCGGCACGCGCACGCCGTCCGGCACCGAGAAGGCCAGGCCATGCGCCTGCGGAATCTCGCTGCCGTTGACCACGCCGGTACCGTGATACGGGTCCTGACCAAGGATGACCACCTTGACGGTCTCAGGCGGCGTCAGGTGCAAGGCGTGGAACACGTCATGCGGAAAGACCGGCTTGCCGCTGGCGCGCTCGCCGTCGACGAAGGCGGCCAGCTCCTGCCAGCCTGCGGTGTTCATGCAGGGGGCCAGCAATGCGCGCCAGGCCGCTGGCAGCGCCGCGGCTTGCTCCGACAGGCTGGCGGCGGCAGGGGCAGGCACGGTGGCGTTTTCTATTTCGGCTGCGGCAGCGGCCGGGGCTGTGAACAGGTCGGCCTGTGCGCTGTTGTGCTTGGTCATGCGGGAGGAGTACCTGGTTTTTTTGGAGGGGCGAGAGGGCGCAGGCGCGCCAGCTCAGGCGCGGCCGGCACCGGCGGCGAGCCGATAGCCGCGCGCGGCCTTGCTCTGGTCGGACGGCTTGAGGGGCGCAACGTGCTGCAGGCGCAGCGCCAGCGCACGCAGTGCGGCTTCCGCCTGTGTTTGCGTGGGATGGCCGGCGGCGCCAGGCAGCCACTCGAGTTCCAGTTCCTGGATCGCCTCGCGTGCGGAGCTTCCCGGCGCTGAAATCGTCCCGACGTCGAGCGCGGCCTCGATGCGCACCCCGTCTTGTTCTACCAGCCAGGTGCGCCGGGAGAAATCGGTGCGGAACACCGGCGCCAGGGTGGCGGCCAGTGGCGCCAGCAGGGCACGGGCCTCGGGCGGGAAGGCGTCCAGCTCGATGGCTTCTGCCGCCACCTTGGTTTCCCATTCGTGGCGGGCGGCCAGCCCGGCTTCGCTCTTGCCGGCGGTTTTCAGCGTCTGCAGCCATTGCTCGCCGCGGCGGCGCAGCCGCAGGGCGGCACGGGCGCTGGCGAGGTCGCGCGCGGGCGTGTCAAGGTAGACGTTGAGCAGCGTATGCTCGCCGCGCGCCTGTCCTTGTGCATCCAGCCAGGCCGCCAGCGCCGGCATGGCACCATCTGGCACCGCCAGCTTGAGTTCGATTTCCTGGGCCATTGTGATTTTATGTTTCCGTTCAGGCGAACAGGCGGGCCAGCTCGACACCCGGGTCGGGCGCGCGCATGAAGGCCTCGCCCACCAGGAAGGCGTGCACATTGGCGTCACGCATGCGGAGCACGTCGTCAGGGCCGATGATGCCGGATTCGGTCACCACCAGGCGGTCCTCGGGAATGCGCGGCAGCAGGTCCAGCGTGTTGTCGAGCGACACCTCGAAGGTCCGCAGGTTGCGGTTGTTCACACCCAGCAGCGGCGTTTTCAGGCGCAGCGCGGCGTCGAGCTCTTCGCCGCCGTGCACTTCCACCAGCACGTCCATGCCCAGCTCATGCGCGCAGGCTTCCAGTTCGGCCATCAGGCCCGGGTCCAGCGCGGACACGATCAGCAGGATGGCGTCAGCGCCCCAGCAGCGCGCTTCATAGACCTGGTACAGGTCGATCATGAAGTCCTTGCGCAAGGCCGGCAACGGGCAGGCGCCGCGGGCGCGCTTGAGGAATTCGGCGTGGCCCTGGAAGAAGTTCACGTCCGTCAGGACGGAAAGGCAGGCCGCGCCATGCGTGGCGTAGCTCTCGGCAATGGCCTCCGGCACGAAGTTCGCGCGCAGCACGCCCTTGGAGGGCGAGGCCTTCTTCACCTCGGCGATCACCCCGGCGTTGCCGGCGGCGATCTTCTCGCGCAGCGCGCGTTCGAAGCCACGCGGCGCCAGGCCCGGCTCGGCGCGCAGGCTCTCGGCCTCGGCACGCAGGCTGGGCAGGTCGCGCTTCTTGCGCGCCGCGTTCACTTCATCGGCCTTCACGGCCAGGATTTTCTGCAGGATATCGGACATACGGTAATTCTCTCGCGGGGCTGGATGGCTCTGGCTTACTTGAACTGCTGCGTGGCGCGCACGAACTGGTCGAGCTTCTCGCGCGCCGCGCCGCTGGCGATGGCCTCGCGCGCGCGCTGGATACCGTCCTCGATCGAGCTGGCCACATTGGCCGCGTACAGCGCCGTGCCGGCGTTGAGCGTGACGATTTCGCGCGGGGTGCCGGGCACATCGGTGAGCGCTTCCAGCAGCATTTCCTTGGACTCGGTGGCATCGGCCACCTTCAAGCCGCGGTTAGAGATCATCTGCAGGCCGAAATCCTCGGGGTGGACTTCGTACTCGCGCACTTCGCCGTCCTTGAGTTCGCCCACCAGCGTGGCGGCGCCCAGCGAGACCTCATCCATGCCGTCCTTGCCGTAGACCACCAGCGCATGGCGCGCGCCCAGGCGCTGCATCACGCGTACCTGGATGCCGACCAGGTCGGGGTGGAACACGCCCATCAGGATATTGGGCGCGTCGGCCGGGTTGGTCAGCGGGCCCAGGATATTGAAGATGGTGCGCACGCCCATTTCCTTGCGGATCGGGGCGACGTTCTTCATGGCCGGGTGATGGGTAGGGGCGAACATGAAGCCGATGCCGGTCTGCTCGATGCAGTGCCCGACCTGCTCCGGTGTCAGCATGATGTTCACGCCCAGCGCCTCCAGCACGTCGGCGCTACCCGACTTGGAGCTCACGCCACGGTTGCCGTGCTTGGCAATACGCGCGCCGGCAGCGGACGCCACGAACATCGACGCGGTGGAAATGTTGAAAGTGTGCGAGCCGTCGCCACCGGTGCCGACGATGTCGACGAAGTTCTCGCGGTCCTTGACGGGCACCTTGTTGGCGAACTCGCGCATCACCTGCGCCGCCGCCGAGATCTCGCCGATGGTCTCCTTCTTGACCCGCAGGCCGGTCAGGATGGCCGCGGCCATCACCGGCGACATCTGGCCCTGCATGATCTGCCGCATCAGGTGCAGCATCTCGTCATGGAAGATCTCGCGGTGTTCGATGCAGCGGGTGAGGGCTTCCTGGGGCGTGATGGACATGGCGGTCTCGGTCTTTGCGTTGGTGTGGGCCGCGCCAGGGACGGGCGCGTCAGGCGTATCGAGCAGTCTCATCGGGGCGCCTTGACGAAGTTGGCCAGCAGGGCATGGCCATGCTCGGACAGGATGGACTCGGGGTGGAACTGTACCCCCTCGATGGCGAGCGTCTTGTGGCGCACGCCCATGATTTCGCCATCCGGTGTCCAGGCCGTCACTTCCAGGCAATCCGGCAAGGTCTCGCGCTCGATCGCCAGGGAATGATAGCGCGTCACGTCGAAGTGCTTGGGCAGGCCGGCGAACACGCCTTCCTGCGTGGTCTCGATGCGGCTGACCTTGCCGTGCATGACCTGTTTGGCGCGGATCACCTTGCCGCCGAAGGCTTCGCCGATGGCCTGGTGGCCCAGGCACACGCCCAGCATCGGGATGCGGCCGGCAAAGTGCTGCAGCACTGCCACGGAAATGCCGGCTTCACGCGGGCTGCACGGGCCGGGCGAGACGCAGATATGGTCGGGCTTGAGCGCCTCGATCTCTTCCAGCGTGATTTCGTCGTTGCGATAGGTGCGCACGTCGGCGCCGAGTTCGCCGAAATATTGCACGATGTTGTAGGTAAACGAATCGTAGTTGTCGATCATCAGCAGCATGGCGGTTCCCCTGTTCCCTTTACCTTAGATATCCGAGTCCAGGCCGTCCTGGACCTGCTCGGCGGCGCGGATCACGGCACGCGCCTTGGCTTCGGTTTCCCTCCATTCGGCTTCGGGGTCCGAGTCCGCAACGATGCCGGCGGCGGCCTGCACATAGAGATTGCCGTCCTTGACGATGCCGGTACGGATCGCAATGGCCAGGTCCATCTCGCCGCCGAAGGACAGGTAGCCCACCGCGCCGCCGTAGATGCCGCGCTTGCGCGGCTCCAGCTCGTCGATGATCTCCATCGCGTGCACCTTGGGCGCGCCCGACAGCGTGCCGGCCGGGAAGGTGGCGCGCAGCACGTCGAGGTTGCTCATGCCGGGCTTGAGCGTGCCTTCCACCGAGCTGACGATGTGCTGCACGTGGGAGTATTTCTCGATCACCATCTGGTCGGTGACCTTGACCGAGCCGATCTCGGCGATGCGGCCGATGTCGTTGCGCGCCAGGTCGATCAGCATCACGTGCTCGGCGATTTCCTTGGGGTCGTTGAGCAGCTCGGTGGCCAGTTGCGCGTCCTTCTCCGGCGTGTTGCCGCGCGGACGGGTACCGGCCAGCGGGCGGATGGTGACAATGTGATCCTCGCGCTGGTCGCCGTTGTTGCCCACGCGGCGGGTTTCCTGGCGCACCAGGATCTCGGGCGAGGCGCCCACGATCTGGAAGTCGCCGAAGTTGTAGAAGTACATGTAAGGCGACGGGTTCAGCGAGCGCAGCGCGCGGTACAGCGTCAGCGGGGAGTCGCGGTACGGCTTGACCAGGCGCTGGCCGATCTGCACCTGCATCATGTCGCCAGCCATGATGTATTCCTTGGCCTTGTGCACGGCGGCGAGGTAGTCGGCCTTGTCGAATTCGCGGTAGACGTCGGTTTGCACCGAGGGGCTGGTGATGGGCACGTCCACCGGCTGGCGCAGCTTCATGCGCAGCTCGCGCAGGCGCTGGCGGGCGCGGGCGTAAGCTTCCGGCGTGGTCGGGTCAGCGTAGACGATCAGGTAGAGCTTGCCGGACAGGTTGTCGATCACGGCCAGTTCTTCGCACAGCAGCAGCTGGATGTCGGGCAGGTTCAGGTCGTCCGGCTTTTGCGTGTTGGCGAGCTTCTTCTCGATATAACGCACCGCGTCGTAGCCGAAGTAGCCGGCCAGGCCGCCGCAAAAGCGCGGCAGGCCGGGGCGCAGCGCCACCTTGAAGCGCTTCTCGAAGTCGGCGATGAAGTCGAGCGGGTTGCCTTCGTGGGTTTCCACCACGCGGCCATCCGTGACCACTTCGGTGCGCATGCCCGAGGCGCGCAGCAGCGTACGGGCGTGCAGGCCGATGAACGAGTAGCGTCCAAAGCGCTCGCCGCCCACCACGGATTCCAGCAAGAAGGTGTTGACCCCGCGCGTTTGCGATTGCGCCAGCTTCAGGTACAACGACAGCGGCGTTTCCAGGTCGGCGAAGGCTTCGGCGATCAGGGGGATACGGTTGTAGCCCTGCTCGGCCAGCGATTTGAATTCCAGTTCGGTCATGTCGATCCTCTTGTGCAGCGGCGCCTGTCATTGCAGTATGGCGCACGTCGCGATGTCGGCAACTTGGGGCTGGAAGGTCGTCAGACCCGCCCCGGAGAGACCATGGCGCGGACGAGTGTCCACGCACGGCCGGGGTGGGCGTGCAGCGCGTTCGGATGACACCGGCACAAGGGCTGGATGTCGGGCGGCTGGAAAATCAGAGAAGGTCCGGCAACCTGCCGGTCTGGCCAGCCCCATCCTGGTGCAAATGCATCGCGGGGATGCGGGAAAGGGGCGGTCAGGAGACTCGCGAACGCACTTTACGCCTGTTGGGAGGCGCGCCAGCGACGCCAGGGCCAGGCCTGCCGATCACTGCCAGAAGAGATGCGTTTGCGGTTCAGAAACATGAAATCGTGTTCAGCGATTTATGGTTTGGATGTTGGGTGGTGCTTTGGCTTCGGCGGCCTTGCGGCCGCCGGGGTCATGCCCGGTGTGCCGCCAACAGCTCGGCAACGCGAACAATGGAATCGACTATACCATCGGCGTCAACGCCTTGTACAGGATTGCCGTGGTTGTAGCCGTAGGGCACAAGCAGCACTCCCATGCCCGCCGCGCGCGCCGCCTGCGCATCGTTTTCCGAGTCGCCGATCGCGGCCATTGCGGCCGGCTCCAGGCGGAATGCCTCGGCGACCTTGAGGAGAGGCAGGGGATCCGGCTTGCGCAGGGCGAAGGCGTCACCGCCGTAGACCAGCTCGAAGAACCGGCCCAGGCCGGTCTTGGCCAGCAGCGGCTCGGTGAAGTTGTGTGGCTTGTTGGTCACGCAGGCCATCCGAAGGCCAGCTGCCTTCAGGGCCGCCAGGCCTTCGGCGACGCCGGGGTAGACCTGCGAGAACTGACCGTTGATGCGCAGGTATTCCCGGTCGTACAGCGCCAGCGCATCGGCAAACATGCCGTTGGCGTGGGCTGGCGAGAAGCGCGCATCCAGCACGCGCCGGATCAGGTTCTCCGAGCCCTTGCCGACGAAGCTGACGATCTCTTCCTTGCTCATCGGCGCGGCGTTGCCAAGCTGCGGATGCAGGTGGACCAGCGCCTTCAGCATGGCATTGACCGCCGCGTGGAAGTCGCCGGCGGTGTCCACCATGGTGCCGTCCAGGTCCACGATGACGCCGCGGATGCCGCGCCAGTCGGTGCGCTTCATCTGCACCGAGCTCATTGGCCTGCCTTGCCGACCTTGGCCAGCTCGCTGCGCATGGCCGACAGCACGCCCTTGTAGCCGCCGTCGGCGTCCGGCTTGCTGAACACGGCGGAACCGGCGACAAAGGTGTCGGCTCCCGCCGCGGCGATCTCGGCGATGTTGTCGATCTTCACGCCGCCGTCCACTTCCAGCAGGATGCGGCGTCCGGTGCGCTCGGCGTACGCGTCGATGCGCTTGCGGGCTGCGCGCAGCTTGTTGAGCGTCTCGGGAATGAAGGACTGGCCGCCGAAGCCGGGGTTGACCGACATCAGCAGGATCACGTCGATGCGGTCCATCACGTGGTCCAGGTGGTGCAGCGGCGTGGCCGGGTTGAACACCAGGCCGGCCTGGCAGCCGTGTTCGCGGATCAGCGCCAGGGAGCGGTCGATATGCTCGCTGGCTTCCGGGTGGAAGGTGATGATATTGGCGCCTGCCTTGGCGAAATCCGGAATGATGCGGTCCACCGGGCGCACCATCAGGTGCACGTCGATCGGGGCGCTCACGTGGGGGCGGATCGCCTCGCACACCAGCGGGCCCACGGTCAGGTTCGGCACGTAATGGTTGTCCATCACGTCGAAATGGATCCAGTCGGCGCCGTCCGCGGTCACGCGCCGCACTTCCTCGCCCAGGCGGGCAAAGTCGGCGGACAGGATGGACGGGGCGATGCGGTAGGTGGGCGTGCTCATGGCGGGGCTCGAAAGGAGGGTGCTTCAAGGGGGAAGCCGGTATTTTACCCTCCCCGCGCGGGGCGCCGCTGCCACCGGACAGGCAGCTTGCGGCGGCTTAGCTTGCCGCCCCCGGAGCCATGCCGCACAATGCGGCTACCCTGATCCCGCCTCTTATGTGTCGACAATGAGCGAATACGCGTTTTCCGTGGCCGTACGTACCCAGTACCTGGCCGACCAGTCCGACCCTGAGCGCGGGCGCCATGCCTTCGCCTACACCATCACGATCCACAATACCGGCGAGGTGGCTGCGCAGCTGATCTCCCGGCACTGGGTCATCACCGATAGCGACAACGGCACCCAGGAAGTGGCTGGCCTTGGCGTGGTCGGGCACCAGCCCCTGCTCAAGCCGGGCGAGCATTTCGAGTACACCAGCTGGGCCACCATCTCGACCCCGGTGGGCTCGATGAAGGGAGAGTATTTCTGCGTGGCCGAGGATGGCCATCGCTTCGAGGTGCCGATCCCCGAGTTTGCGCTGGTCCTGCCGCGCATGTTGCACTGAGACGTTGTACTGAACGCGGCGGAACCTATTGGCCCGAAGCGCTGTCCTGATCCTGTTGGGTACGCGCCGTGCCTTGTCCCGCATTTCCTCCATGGCCCGCACGCGACGGATGATCGTCCGGCGCGCGGCTGGGGCGCGGGTTCTTCTTGGCCGTGCCCATGGTCCAGACCACGATGAAGATCAGCAGGAAGAGCGCCAGTCCGGCCTCGAGGGCGAAGAGCAGCATGGGATGGGCTTCAAAGAACTTGCTCATGACAGGGCTACGTGGAGGCGACGGTGGGCATTGTAGGCCATCGGCAGATGCGTCCGGCCGCGATACGCTGAGTTTTCACCCAATCAAGATGGCATACCTGCATTCCCTGCATTCCCTTTTCCGACTTCCTTTTTCGTGTCCCCGCATCTCGTCGGGACAGGCAGATACCGCTGCCCGCAGCCGCCGGCTCGGCTGGCTCGGGCTTGCGGCCGCCGCCACGCTGCTGGCCGGCTGCATGAGCGGCCCGCCGCCGCGCATCGAAGGCCCGGGCACCCGGCCCGTGGCGCCGCCGACCGGTTCCACCCAGAAGGGCGTGCTGCAAGCCGCCAGCTGGGGCGAGATCGGCGGCTGGAGCCAGGACGACATGCGCGCCGCCTGGCCGGCGCTGCAGGCCAGTTGCCAGGCCCTGAAGAAGCGCGCCGAGTGGAACCGCGTCTGCGCGCTCGGCCTGATGGTCGACGCCGGCGACCTGGGCGCGATGCGCGCCTACTTCGAGTCCAACTTCCAGCCCTTTCGCGTGGTCAACGGCGATGGCACCGATAGCGGGCTGATCACCGGCTACTACGAGCCGATCCTGCACGGCGCACGCACGCGCCAGGGACAGTACCAGGTCCCGCTGTATCGCAAGCCGCCCCAATGGGGCAACCGGGCGCTGCCGGCGCGCGGCGAACTGCTGCAGAACCCGGCCCTGCGCGGCCAGGAACTGGTCTGGGTGGATGATCCCGTGGAAGCCGCGTTCCTGCAGATCCAGGGCTCTGGCCGGATCCGCCTGCAGGACGGCAGCGTCATGCGGGTGGGCTTCGGCGGCACCAACGACCAGCCGTTCCGTTCCTTTGGCAAGTGGCTGCTCGACCGCGGCGAGATCACGCCGGCGCAGGCCACCATGCAAGGCATCAAGGCCTGGGCGCGGGCCAACCCGGGGCGCGTGGATGAAATGCTCAACGTGAACCCGCGCTTCGTGTTCTTCCGCGAGCTGCCGCCTAATAACGATGGCCCGGTCGGCGCGCTGGGCGTGCCGCTGACAGCCGAGCGCTCCATCGCGGTCGATCCCGCCACCATCCCGCTGGGCGTGCCGGTCTTCCTCTCGACCACGCGGCCGCTGTCGTCCGAGCCGATCCAGCGCCTGATGTTTGCGCAGGATACGGGCTCCGCCATCAAGGGCGGGGTGCGGGCTGACTTCTTCTGGGGGGCTGGCGATGCAGCTGGCGAGACCGCCGGACGGATGAAGCAGGGCGGGCGCATGTGGGTGCTGATGCCGCGTAGCTAGGGCATGAAAGCAAGGGCCGGCCATTTCTTGGCCGGCCCTTGCTGCTACCTCTCTACTTCAAAGCTTCAGCGCGGGCGCTGGTCGACGATGCGCCGCGCCTTGCCCACCGAACGCTCCACGCCGCCGCTAGGCAGGATCTCGATGCCAACGGTCACGCCGATAAAGGCCTTGATGTCGTAGGTCAGCTGGGCACTGGCCTGATGCGTGGCCGCCGGGTCTACGCCATGTGCGCATTCCACACGCACGGTCAGCACATCGAGATGGCCATCCTTGGTCAGCACGCACTGGTAATGCGGCGCCAGTTCGGCGTGCTTGAGGATCAACTCCTCGATCTGCGAGGGGAACACGTTGACGCCCCGGATGATCATCATGTCGTCGGTGCGGCCGGTCACCTTCTCCATGCGGCGGAAGGCGCCGCGGGCGCTGCCGGGCAGCAGCCGGGTGAGATCCCGGGTCCGGTAACGGACGATCGGCAGGGCCTCCTTGGACAGCGACGTAAAGACCAGCTCGCCGAATTCGCCGTCGGGCAGCACCTCGCCGGTGACGGGATCGATCACCTCCGGGTAGAAATGATCCTCCCAGATGGTCGGGCCATCCTTGGTCTCCGCGCACTCGCTGGCCACGCCCGGCCCCATGACCTCCGACAGCCCGTAGATATCCACCGCCGAGATGCCCATGCGCTTCTCGATGGCCAGGCGCATCTCGGGCGTCCACGGTTCCGCGCCGAAGATGCCGACCTTGAGGGAACTGGAGGTCGGGTCGATGCCCTGGCGCTCGAACTCGTCGGCGATGGCCAGCATGTAGCTGGGCGTGACCATGATCACTTCCGGCTTGAAGTCCTGGATCAGCTGCACTTGCCGCTCCGTCTGGCCGCCACCGAACGGGATCGCGGTGAGCCCTGCCTTTTCCACGCCATAGTGCGCGCCCAGTCCGCCTGTAAAGAGCCCGTAGCCGTAGCTGATATGCACCTTGTCGCCGCGCCGCGCGCCGGCCGCGCGGATCGAGCGCGCCACCACCGTGGCCCAGGTGTCGATGTCCTTCAAGGTGTAGCCCACCACCGTGGGCTTGCCGGTTGTGCCCGACGAGGCATGGATGCGTGCCACGCGGTCCTGCGGCACGGCGAACATCCCGAATGGGTAGCTATCGCGCAAGTCCTGCTTGGTGGTGAACGGGAAGCGGGTGAGGTCGGCCAGCGTGCGGATCTGGTTCGGGTGAACGCCGGCGGCATCGAACTTGCGACGGTAGACCGGCGAGTTCTGATAGGCGTGGTTGAGCGACCATTGCAGGCGTTCCAGTTGCAACGCCTGCAATGCGTCGCGGCTGGCGGTCTCGATCGGCTCGAGCGGCAGATCTGTCAGGCGCGTCATGGTGTCTCCTGCGCGGGGCTTATGTTTGCTTGTATTTGTATGTGTCCGGGCCAGGCATCACTGCGCCGCGTCCGGCGGGGTGACCACATGCCCTTTGATCTGCGCGGACTTGCCGCGGAACATCGCCACCGGCTCGCCGGCGCGGTTGGTCACCCGGATATCGTAGATGCCATGCCGGCCCGACAGGACCTGCTCCGTGGCTTCTGCCGTCAGCACGTCGCCGCCTTGCACGGGTTTGAGGAACTCGATGCTGCAGCCTGCCGCCACCGTATTGATATTGTGGCTGTTGCAGGCGAAGGCAAAGGCCGAGTCGGCCAGCGTGAACATCAGGCCGCCGTGGCAGATGCCGTGGCCGTTGAGGAACTCCCGGCGCACCGGCATGGACAAGCGCGCGTAGCCGGGCCGCACGGCCTCGACGATGATGCCCAGCCAGCGGCTGCAGGTGTCGGCTTCGTACATGCTGGCGGCGGCGCTTTCCGCGAGGGCCTGGGGATTGTGGGTCAAGCTGGTCTCCTGTTCGGGCTGTTGGCTGCGCCGCGCTGCGGTATTGGCGATCCTATCGCCCGGTGAAGCGCGGTGCGCGTTTTTCCAGGAAGGCGTTCACGCCCTCGGCATAGTCGTGCGACGCGCCCAGCTCACGCTGCAGGTCGCGTTCCAGGTCGAGCTGGGCATCGAGCCCCTGGCTCGCGCCGACGTACATGGCTTGCTTGATGGCGGCCAGGGCGCGCGTCGGCTGGGCCGCCAGGTGCGTGGCCAGCGCCAGCGCCTGCTCGGGCAACAGCGGATCGTCCATTGCCTCCCAGATCAGCCCCCACTTCTCGGCCTCGTCGGCGCTGAGCTTGTCGCCCGTCATGGCCAAGCCCATGGCGCGGGCCATGCCGATGCGCTTGGGCAGCAGCCAAGTGCCGCCAGAATCCGGCACCAGCCCGATCTTGACGAAGGCCTGGATAAAGCTGGCCGAGCGCGCCGCCAGCACCATGTCGCAAGCCAGCGCCAGGTTGGCTCCCGCGCCGGCCGCCGTGCCGTTGACGGCGGCAATCACCGGCAGCGGCAGCTTTTGCAGGCGCCGGACCAGCCGGTTGAACCACACATCGATCAACTCACCCAGGTCGGTCATGGCGCCGGGCGTGAAATCCAGGTCGGCCAGGTCCTGCCCCGCGCAGAAGCCGCGCCCGGCACCGGTCAGCAGCAGGGCGCGGGCGCCGCCGGCCTCCACATGGTCGAGTGCCTGCTGCAGCACGGCGTGCATTTCGCGGGTAAAGCTATTGAGCTTGTCGGGGCGGTTCAGCGTGATGACCGCAACCTGGCCATGCCAGGCGAGCAGTATCGGGCCGGAAGTCAGGCTGGCTTGCGGGGGCGTATCTGGCATCTTTCGTCTCCTGCCATGTCAGTGGAGGCTATGTCCGGTGGCACGCGGTCACTCCTATATATAAGGGGATCCGGATCGCCGCTTAAATTAACCGACCAGTCGGTCGGCAAATGGTAGCACTAATTTCCACACGCGAGTATCGTCTCGCAGGGTAACGAATCGATCCACTTTCCGCTTTCCGACTTCCCATTCCAAGAGGAGAACACATGCCGTACGAGAACATTCTGGTCGAAACGCGCGGGCGCGTTGGCCTGGTGACGCTGAATCGCCCCAAGGCCCTGAACGCGCTCAACGATGCGCTGATGGATGAGCTGGGCGCGGCGCTGCTCGCGTTCGACGCCGATGAAGCCATCGGCAGCATCGTGATCACCGGCAGCGACCGCGCTTTTGCCGCAGGCGCCGATATCGGCATGATGGCTAAGTACTCCTATATGGATGTGTACAAGGGCGACTACATTACGCGCAACTGGGAAACGATTCGCCGCATCCGCAAGCCGGTGATCGCGGCCGTGGCGGGCTACGCGCTCGGCGGCGGCTGCGAACTGGCGATGATGTGCGACATCATCATTGCCGCCGATACCGCCCGCTTCGGCCAGCCCGAAGTCAAGCTGGGCACGATGCCCGGCGCCGGCGGCACCCAACGCCTGCCGCGCGCGGTCTCCAAGGCCAAAGCCATGGACCTGTGCCTGACTTCGCGCATGATGGATGCGGCGGAAGCTGAACGCGCCGGCCTCGTGTCGCGCGTGGTTGCCGCCGACAAGCTGCTCGACGATGCGCTGGCCGCCGCCGAGACCATTGCCGGCTTCTCGCTGCCGGTGGTGATGATGATCAAGGAGTCGATCAACGCGGCTTACGAGACCAGCCTTTCCGAGGGCGTGCACCTGGAGCGCCGTTTGTTCCATTCCACCTTTGCGACGGAAGACCAGAAGGAAGGGATGGCGGCTTTTGTGGAGAAGAGGGCGCCCGATTTCAAGCATCGCTAAAACTTGATAGGTGAATACCCGAGTAACTTCATCGGGTATTCACCTTCCGGTACGGGTTAAGCGGGCTGTATTTTCTTTATAGATCAATGGGTTATTCCCGCGCCTTCGGCATGCATCGCATACTCATGTGACAAAACGATTGCCAAGGTCCGGGGAGGCGCATATGATTCGCCCCCTCGCAACACGAAACACCGCTGCAAAGCAGACGGGACAAGGGTTGCGGGGTTGGCAGGGGTGGT